>JBIKKE010000266.1:0-3667 GCA_044360575.1 Limnohabitans sp.
GTGCCGCTGTTTGCCGTCGGTTTGGCGGTTTTTTCGGCTTTTCCAGTCTTTGGCAAGTTTCAGGACACGATCCAGCGCTGGCTGATCGAGAGCCTGGTGCCCGAGAGCATCGCCCGCCAAGTGCTCAGTTACCTCACCCAGTTCTCGCTCAAGGCCAGCCGACTGGGCACGGCCGGATTGGTGGCTGTGCTGTTGTCGGCGGTTTTTTTGATGGTGACCATCGAGCGCACTTTGGGGCAGATTTGGCGCTTGCAGCGGCAGCGGCCTTTGCCACAGCGGGTGCTGCTGTATTGGTCGGCCATCACGCTGGGGCCCTTGCTTTTGGGCAGCAGTTTGGCCGTCACGTCTTTTGTGGTCACGGCTTCGCGGGATGTGGTCAATGTCTTGCCCGGCTCGACCCGGTGGTTGTTGGACGGCTTTGAGTTTTTGATGCTGACGGCTTGTGTCAGCGGCTTGTATTTTTATGTGCCCTACACCCGGGTGCGCTGGCGCCATGCCATCACGGCCGGCTTTTTGGTGGCGAGCTCGCTCGAGGTGGCCAAAAAACTGATGGCTTTTTACCTGCTGGAGGTGCCTACCTATTCGCTGGTGTACGGGGCGTTTGCAGCGGTGCCGATTTTGCTGGTCTGGATTTATGTGACCTGGTTGCTGGTCTTGCTGGGGGCCGTGTTGGCGTCCAGTTTGCCCGAGCTGGGGCGGCCGGTTTGGCGCAAACCTGAAGGTGCGGGGTGGTCATTCAGGCTCGCTCTGGAGGTGCTGAATGAGTTGAATGCCGCGAAAGTCTCAGAGCGACGTGGGCGCAGTGTTGACGAACTGGCCGCGCTCTTGAGGGTTGAAACGGACGCGTTGCGTCAAGTGCTGGCGGTGCTGCAAAGCTTGGACTGGGTGGGCCGCTTGAGCGAGCAAAACGACCTGGGTCAAGCCCGTTTGGTGTTGCTGGTGGACCCTGAGATGGCCAGTGTGGCCCCGCTGGCCGATCGTTTACTGGTGCTTCGGGGGTCGGCCACCGACCCGCTTTGGCTGCAAACCGGGCTGGACCAAATTCGACTGGCGCAGCTTTTCAAAAACTGACGCGCCCGCGCCACATGTCGCGGTACATCACCCAGTCGCCCATGAAGCTGTAAAGCGGGCGTTTGAAGCTGGCGGGTTTGTTTTTCTCGAACACAAAATGCCCGATCCAGGCGCAGCCATAGCCGCACAGCAGACCGTACAAGAGGTACTGCGGCTTGCCGGTGATGGCCAGCATCGCCAGGCACATCAGGCTCAGGGAGCTGCCCACAAAGTGCATGCGCCGACAGGTGCGGTCGCTGTGCTCGCTCAAATAAAACGGATAAAACTCGGCAAAACTGGTGTGCTCGGTTGTGGGTGTTTCGGGCGTGTTCATGGTTTGTTTCTTGGAGTGGATCAGATCGAAAAAGGTGCCTGCAGGAAGCCGCGAAAACGCGCCCGACCACCGCGCACCGGGGCCTCAGAGAGTTGGTAGGCGGGAAAGCGTTGCAAAAAGCGGCCGATGGCGATGCGGCCTTCTAGACGCGCCAGGCTCAGGCCTGCGCACTGGTGCACGCCAAAGCCAAAAGCCAGGTGTTTGTTGCCGGTGCGGCGCAGATCCAGTTGTTCGGGGTGGGCGTACACCTCTGGGTCGCGGTTGGCAGCGCCAATGCACAGCGTGACCAAGGCCCCCGCAGGCAGATCGACACCGTTGACCTTTGTGGCTTGCAGGGCGCGGCGGTTGCTCAGTTGGTTGGACGATTCAAAGCGCAAAAACTCGTCTACCGCCAACCCCATGATCTGATCACGTACTTCGGCGCTGGCAGCAGCTTGCAGGTCGGCCTTCAGTTGTTCGCGCTGCTCGGGCCATTCCTGCAAGCTGATGAGCGCGTTGCCGATCAGGTTGGTGGTGGTTTCGTGCCCGGCATTGAGTAAAAACACGCAGTTGTGCAGCAGCTCGACTTCGCTCAGGGCGTCGTTGCCCTTGTCGTTGCCTTTGTCGCTGTCGTTCCCGTCATCTTTCTCGCCCTGGATCAGGCGGGTCAGCACATCGTGTTCCGGATCGCCCGGGTGCAATCGGCGATCCGCCACCAGGTCGCGCAGATAGGCGAGAAACTCGGTCACGCTGCGGTTGCCGAGTGTTTCTTGCTCCGGCGTGAGGGCGGGCTCCAGCGCACCCAAAATGGCCAGCGACCAAGCCCGCAGCGGTTCGCGGTCGGCTTGTGGCACATCCAGCAAATTGCCGATGATCTCCACCGGTATGGCCGAGGCAAAGTCTTCGATCAGGTCGCCGCCGCCTTGGACCTCGATCTTGTGCAGCAGGCTGTCCACCAGCAGCACCAGGCCCGGCTCCATGGCTTCAATCGCGCGGCGGGTGAGGGCCCCCATGATCAGGCGGCGCACCCGGGTGTGCCGCGGCGGGTCATTGAAGACCAAACTGTTGGTGTGGTGCTCGAACAACGGGGCCAGACCGCTTGCTGTGGAGAAGGGCGGCTGGTTGAAAGGCGCGTGGTTGTATTTGGGGCCGAATTCCACCTGCTTGTCGGAGCTGAAGACCTTGGCATCGCGGTACACCGCCACCAGATCGGCGTGGCGCGTGAGGAAATACGAGCCATCGGGCATGCGCTTGAAGGGCTCGGTCTCGAGCAATGCGGCATAGACCGGGTACGGGTTGTCCAAAAAGTCGCGCGGCAAGGCCCGCAGGTCTAGCGATTGAGCTATTTCCTGGGCCCTCTCAGCCGACAAGGGCGGGGTGATCTGGGCGGTCAGTGTGTTCATGTTTTAGGAGCGCACCCCTGTGCGCGAATGGCCGTTCACTTCAGGGTTTCAAAAAATCCTTGAGCGCCTGCAGCACGCCTTCGGGCGCTTCGGTCATGAGCGAATGGCCTGCGGGCAACTTCACCACTTTGGGCTTGGCGCAAAGGTCAATCAGACTTTGCGCAGCTTTGGGTGGTGTCATTTGGTCGGCATTGCCCAGCACAAACAGAACGGGGCAGGCCACTTGCGGCATGGCGGCCTCGGCACCTCGGTAGTCGTCGCAGGCTTTAAAACCGGTGTGAAAGACATTGACCTGGGTGTTGCTGGCCAGAACGCGGCGCATCAATGCTTTGCTGCCGCCATACAACCAAGTGCCTGGGCCCAAGGCCGAAGGCGGCGGGGCCAGTGTGGAATGCGAAAAGCTGTTGACCATGTCGATCGCCTTGAATGGGGCGCTGACCGATAAATCGAGCAAAGCGGGTGACACAGCCATGGGGTAGGCGGTGCCCACCATCACCAGATGGCTCACGCGCCCCGGGTGAGCGGCCGCGTCACGGTCGGCGGATTCCAGCGCGATCAGGGAGCCAAAGCTGTGGCCGATCAGCGCGGCTTTCTCGATCTTCAGCGCATCGAGCAAGGCGATGACGGTGTCGGCGGCTTCTTCCACGCTTTTCGGCGGTGTGCCTTCGCTTTTGCAGTGGCCGGGCAAGTCGATGGCCAGCACGTTCCAGCCGTGGTGCGCCATGTAGCGGGTTTGCAAGATCCAGACGCTGTGGTCGTTGAGCACGCCGTGGATGAACACGGCGGTGGGCTGCGCGGGGTTGAAGGGCTTACCGCCGGTATAGGCGTAAAGCGCGTGGCCTTGAACGGAGATTTGCATGGTCAGGCCCCCGCTTTCTCGGCTGCTTTTTCGGCCGCCTTC
>JBIKKE010000268.1:0-3619 GCA_044360575.1 Limnohabitans sp.
AGAGCTGGAGCACAAGTCGCGCCGCCAGGACGTGTTGGTGGACGACGAGCTGATCTACGCTTTTTATGACCAGCAACTGCCCGCCGACGTGTGCAGCGGCCGCCTGCTGGAGAACTGGTACCGCACCGAGAGCGCCAAGCAGCCGCGCCTGTTGATGCTGACCCGTGAAGAGCTGATGCGCCACGAAGCGGCGGGCATCACCACCCAGGCTTTCCCCAAACACATCCGCTTGGGTGGCGCCGATTGCCAGGCCACTTATTTGCACGAACCGGGCGACGCCCGCGATGGCGTAACCGTCACTGTGCCTTTGTTTGTGCTGAACCAGGTGAGCGAAGACCGCTGCGAATGGCTGGTGCCTGGCTTGCTCAAAGACAAAATTCAGGCCCTGCTCAAAAGCCTGCCGCAGCGCCCGCGCAGCCGCTTTGTGCCGCTGCCCGAGTCGGCCACGCGCCTGGCCGCCGAGCTGTGTGCGCCCGAGCTGTTTGGTGCCGGGTCGCTCACCGACGTGCTGCTCAAAAAAGCCCGTGATGAAACCAGCCTCGACATCAAGCGCACCGACTTCAAACACGAGATGCTCAGCCCGCACCTGTTCATGAACTTGCTGGTGGTGGACGAACACGGCCGCCAGCTGGGCATGGGCCGCAACCTGGGCGCGCTCAAAGGCGAGCTGGGAGCCAAGGCACGTGGCGCGTTCCAGGCGCTGGCGCAGCTCAAAGTCATTGCACCTCTGGCGACTCCGGCGGCTAACCCTGCAGCCAATGCGCCTGCCAGTGCCTCAAATACCGCCAGCACCCAGCGCGTCAGCGCAGCCCCCGCCAAAGCCGCCCCCAAGCCATTGCCCCCTCAGCGCTACACCGCCTGGACTTTCGGCGAACTGCCCGAGCTGATGGAAATCAGCAAAGGCGGGCAGACCCTGATTGGCTTTCCCGCGCTGGTGGATGTGCAAGACGCCGTCACGATCGAAGTGTTTGACGAGCCCGATGTGGCCGCCACCAAAAACCGTGCGGGCCTGCGCCGCTTGTTTGCGCTGCAGATCAAAGACGCGCTCAAGTACCTTGAGAAAAATATCCCCGACCTGCAAAAAATGGCCGTGGCCTACATGCCGCTGGGTACGGCGGATGAGCTGAAAATCCAGATCATCGACGTAGCACTCGACCGAGCCTTTTTGCTTGACCCACTACCGAACGACGAGCAAACCTTTAAACGCCGTATCGAAGAGGGCCGTGGCCGCTTGACCTTGATAGCCAACGAAGTGGCCCGGCTGGCGGGCACCATCTTGCTGGAGTTTGGCGCAGCCACCCGCAAGATCAAGGACACCAAAAACGCCCCCGATGCGACGGCTGACTGCACAGCGCAACTGCAACGACTGATGCCCAAAAACTTCATGGCAGCCACCCCATGGGCGCAGCTGCAGCACTATGCCCGCTACCTCAAGGCCATCACCCTGCGCCTGGAAAAATACCGCGCCGACCCCGCCCGCGACGCCCAGCGCCTGACCGAGCTGAAACCCCAAGAGCAACGCTATTGGCGTCTGGTGGCCGAACGCAAAGGCGCGCAAGACGCCCGCATGTTGGAATTCCGCTGGTTACTCGAAGAACTGCGCGTGAGCTTCTTCGCGCAAGAGCTGCGCACCCCGCAGCCGGTCAGCATCAAGCGGCTGGAGAAGGCTTGGGGGCAGTTGAATCATTGAAGAGCGTTTGGAGTGACGTCAGTCAATGAAAAAGCACCCGACGGTGCCAGGTTGTTTGGTGTATGGCGATTCAAGTCTGCACTGGTTGCGCCACCAGCTTAACCCCCAGCGCAGTGCAAACGCGGGCAATCGTGTCAAAGCGTGGATGCGATGTGGGGCGCAGGGCTTTGTAGAGGGCCTCACGGGTCAGGCCAGAGGCGCGGGCCACTTCGGTCATGCCGCGAGCGCGGGCAATGGTGCCCAGTGCGTGGGTCAGCTCGGCGGGGTCGTTTTCTTCCAGCACCAACGTCAAGTAGTTGGCTACGTCCTCGTCGGTCTTGAGGTATTCGGCCATGTCGAAGTCGGGCAGGTCGGCGGCTTTGATTTTTCGGGTCATGATCAATCACTCCGTGATGGTTCGGCTCAATGCAATGGCGCGGGCGATGTCGTCAGACTGCGTGGACTTGTCGCCTCCGCCCAGCATCACGATCAGCATGCCGTCCCGCTCGACGTAATACATGCGCCAGCCGGGTCCAAAGAACTCGCGCATTTCGCTGACGCCTTCACCTACAGGAGCCACATCGCCCAGCAAACTGCGCTGGACTTTTTCGAGCCGTCGGGTCAGTCGGATGCGTGTCATGCCGTCCCTGAGGCTTGCCAGCCACTCATCAAACTCGGGCATGCGTTTGATCGTGTACAAGGCGATTGTAATCAGTTATTCACGCCGTTTAACAGTGACTTAAGGCTTAACGGTCAGAAGTTCTGCGCCTTGGTCGTATTTGAGCAGGTAGTCGCTGATGCGCTCAAAGGTGGCGGTCACGGGCTTGCTGGGATGGTCTGATGTGGCCACTTCGGCACTGAACACTGAGCCCAGCAGGAGCTTGAAGGGGTTCACCTCGACGGGTTGGGCCACAAAGAATTTTTGAGCCACTTGTTTGAGTTGCTTGACGTTAGCGGTTTGGTAGATGGCTGAGTTGATCACGTCGAGTACGAATTCTGTGCAGTTCTGGCGGCCCTCGTTGAAGGGGTTGGCAATGACCGAGTAGCGTGGTTCGTGAAGCGACGCATAAGCTGGTGATGCGATTAATTTTACGAGGCGTTGTTGCAGTTCGGCAGACGGAATCAGGATGCCTGCCTCCATGTGTGCCACGCCGGAAAAGAAGTCCACCGGGTAATCAATCACCAGACGGCTTGTGTTGGGTTTGTCGTCGTATTGGTACAGGTTGTGGATGGCGTAGCCGGGCAGCGTACGCCCATCGGCGGTTTGGATTTGTGAGTACACAACGAACGCCACATGCGTGAAGCGCATCCCCCGTGGCATCTCTGACAGTGGGCGTCCCATGCGGGCAAGGATGGCCACGTGTGCACCTTTGCTGGCCAGGGTGCGTTCCACTTTCTTTGCGAATGTGATGATCTCTTCGGCTTTGAAGTTCGTGGTTTCGCCTCCCCCACTGCTGGCGGAGCTGAAGCCCGGTGCTGCGGCCGCTGTACCCCACAGGCACAGACTCAAAATGCAGATGATGAGGTGGCGCATGTTGGGCAATCAGTTTTTGGCAGCAGGCTGCTGCAGAGCTTTGTTGGGCGGGATGATGGAGACGGTTTCCTCGGTCACAGGTAGTGGGGAGCCAATGGGGTGGGTGGCTGCGTTCATCAGCGAGCCGCCTGCTTGCAAGGCAGCGCTGCCAACGCCAACCGAAATGGCGCCACTGGTAAGCAATGGTGTGGCGACAACGCCGGATGCCAATTGACCGGTAGCGACCAAACTGTGCCCAGCGCTAGCGGCGGCATTGCCACTGGCCTGCCCACCTGTTTTGACGGCTTTTTGCAGTTGTTCAGCTGGGTTTGCCATGGCGCTGGTGGCACATAGGCTGAGAATGCCAATTAGCACTGCTGCAGGGTTCATTTTGTTCATCTTAATAATTCCTAAAAAAATATAAAAAACACTTAAGT
>JBIKKE010000267.1:0-3619 GCA_044360575.1 Limnohabitans sp.
GCATGCGGATGCGGGTCGCGTGGATGGACAGTTCGCCGGTGCGGGTTTTGAAGAGGTGGCCTTCTACGCCCACGATGTCGCCCAGGTCCCAGTGCTTGAACAGGGCGTACAAGTCTTCACCCACGTCGTCGCGGGTCACATAAACCTGGATCCGGCCGGTGGCGTCTTGCAAAGTGGCAAAGCTGGCCTTGCCCATCACGCGCTTGAGCATCATGCGGCCCGCCACTTTGGCGGTGGTCTTGGCCACGCCTTCGCCGTTCAGCGCTTCTGCGTCTTTGGAGCCATGCGCCTCGTGCAAGTTGGCAGCATGGTGCTCTGGCTTGAAGTCGTTGGGAAAGGCCACGCCCTTGCCGTCGGCTTGCGCCTGGCGCATGGCCTTGAGTTTTTCGCGGCGCTCGGCGATCAGCTGGTTTTCATCTTGTGGGGCGGCTGCGTCGGTGGCGTTCTTGTCGGACATGGCGGGTATGGGTTGGGATCAGGGGCCTGGGCGAGCCTGAACCTGGTTGGCAGGAAAAGCTTGGATAAGCACAATTGCGCCAAAGCGCAAAACCCACTATTTTAAGAGTTAGCGGGGGGCTTGGGGTTGGCGCTGCCTGACTGCTTGGACGCAGGCGCCGGTGATGGCTGAGATGGCGGCGCTGAGGGCGACACCATGTCGCCGATCAACTCCAAGCGCATCAGGGGTTCTTGCAGTGCAAACAGGCGGTACTTCATTTGCAAAGGCAAGGGCAGCAACTCGCCCCAGCGGTTGGACAACCAGCTGCAGTCTTGCAGACGCCAAGCCTCTGGCCAATGGGGAACCTCGCTGGGCTGGGCGCTCAACTGGGTCAGGGCTTCGTGCATTTGCACCGCCAGGTGTTGCAGGTCTTCAGGCACTTGAACGGCAGGTTCGGGCGACAGGGCTTGTACTTGGCCTGTCCACAAGCCGTCGCTGCGTTGCTGCGTGTTTTGAATGCTGATTTTTTCGATGCCTCGACACCAAACCCTGACCAGCCCGGCTTGGGGCCGTTCAATGCGCTCGATGCGGACCCGCGTGCCCAGGGCCTCAAATTGCTCTGTGGGGGCCCCAGGGCGGTGCACTTCACGGCCTTGGGTGAGGGTGACCACGCCAAAGTCAGTGCCATGCCGTTCACATTCACCGATCATTTGCAGGTAGCGCAATTCAAACAATTGCAGGGGCAACAAAGCGCCGAGAAATAGCACAGTCCCCAACGGGAAAAGGGGCAGATCGATCGGGGTCATGGGGTTGGGGGGAGGGCTTGGAAGCATCTGGGTATCATCGCACGAGCAGGAGAAAAATCGATGTGGTTTCAAATGGTCAGTCTGGTTTTAGACGTGGTGGCAGGCTTGTTGGCAGGCACGTGCCTGCTGCGTTTACTCATGCAGCGTCAACGCATTTCATTTCACCAGCCCGTGGGCCGATTCGTGTTTGCATTGAGCGATTGGCTGGTACTGCCTTTGCGCAAAGTGATTCCGTCGTGGTCTGCTTGGGACTTGTCCAGCCTGGCAGGGGCTTGGCTGATCAAGTTGGCTCAGGTGTCCTTGTTGTGGCTGGTGTCTGGAGGCCATGCCCCCTGGCTGTTATTGCCCTGGTTCAGTGTCTTGAGCTTGCTCCAGCTGGTGGTCTCGGCACTGAGCGCTTTGGTCCTGATCTTCGCAGTCATGTCGTGGATCAGCCCTCACTCCCCCTTGAATGACTTGGTATCAAGGCTGGTTGAGCCGATTTTGCGTCCATTCCGGCGCTTGGTGCCGCTGATCGGCGGCATTGATTTGTCGCCCTTGGTGCTGCTGCTGGCGCTGCAAATGGTGGGCATTGTTTTGATGGGCCTGCAAGTGGGTGGCTTGCGCTGAAGTGCTGGATGGGCGGTGAGCGCCGCTCCACGCAAAAGGCCCTCAGATGAGGGCCTTTGCATGTGGAAATGGGTGTTAGATCAACTGACTGCATCGGCCGGCTGGCGCTGCAGCATGGCCAAAGTGTTGGCGATGGTCTTGCGCAGCTCACGGCGGTCGCAGATGAAGTCCACCGCGCCCTTGGTTTGCAAGAACTCGGCACGCTGGAAGCCTTCGGGCAAGGTCACGCGCACGGTGCTTTCGATCACGCGGGGGCCAGCAAAACCGATCAGGGCTTTGGGCTCGGCAATGACCACGTCGCCCAAGAAGGCAAAACCAGCCGAAACGCCGCCCATGGTTGGGTCGGTCAGCACGCTGATGTAGGGCAGGCCTTTTTTGGCCAAACGGGTCAAAGCGGCATTGGTCTTGGCCATTTGCATGAGTGACAGCAGGCCTTCTTGCATGCGTGCACCACCCGTGGCAGTGAAGCAAACAAAAGGCACTTTTTGAGCGATGGCGGTTTCGACGCCGCGCACAAAACGCTCACCCACGACAGATCCCATGGAGCCGCCCATGAAGTCGAATTCGAAGCAGGCCACCACCAAATTGATGCTGTGCACCGAGCCACCCATGACCACCAGCGCATCGGTTTCGCCCGTATTGTCCATGGCCTCTTTCAGGCGCTCGGGGTATTTGCGGCTGTCCTTGAATTTGAGAGGGTCCACCGGTACGACTTCTTGGCCAATTTCGTAACGGCCCTCGCCATCGAGAAAACCATTCAAGCGTGCACGGGCGCCAATGCGCAGGTGGTGAGAGCAGCCTGGGCAAACATTTTGGTTTTCTTCCAGGTCGGTTTTGTAGAGCACCGTCTCGCAACTGGGGCACTTGACCCACAAGCCTTCCGGCACCGTGCGGCGGTCAGCCGGGTCGGTGTGCTGGATTTTTGGGGGGAGCAGTTTTTCGAGCCAACTCATGAGGGTTCTCCTTCAGCGGCAAATTATCGTTGAAACCGGTTTGGGCTCATTTCACATGGCGAAGGTGGCCAGGGCCTGATTCTGGCCGCCGGGGTAGGCCCTTGGGCTCAGGCGTCAAGCGCTTGCCGAATCCCCGAGAGGAATTCACCCGCCACGGCGTTGATCCGGTCTGCCGGGGCGGCGTCGATCAGCTGGATCAGGCGCGAGCCAATCACCACCGCGTCGGCCACTTTGCTGATGGCTTGCGCCGTGGCCGCATCGCGGATGCCAAAGCCTACGCCTACCGGCACGCTCACATGCTGGCGGATACGTGGCAGCATGGCCTCGACCGCGTCGGTGTCGAGCGTGCCCGAACCCGTTACGCCCTTGAGCGACACGTAGTAAACGTAGCCGCTGGCGACCTTGGCCACTTGCTGCATGCGTTCGTCAGTGCTGGTAGGGGCCAACAAAAAGATCAGATCCATGCTGTGAGCGCGGAGCTTGGCGGCAAATTCAACGCATTCTTCGGGTGGGTAGTCCACGATCAACACGCCGTCCACACCTGCAGCCGAAGCGTCGCGGATAAAGCTGTCGGTGCCGTGTTTTTGGTCGTAGCGCTCCACCGGGTTGGCATAACCCATCAGCACCACAGGGGTGGTGCTGTTGGTTTGGCGGAACTCGCGCACCATGGCCAGCACCTGCACGGTGCCAATGCCCAGCGCCAAGGCTTTGTCGCCCGCTTTTTGGATGACCGGGCCGTCGGCCGAGGGGTCAGAAAACGGCACCCCCAGCTCAATGATGTCGGACCCGGCTTCGGCCATGGCGTGCATCAAGGG
>JBIKKE010000049.1:0-12910 GCA_044360575.1 Limnohabitans sp.
TAAGGACCGTAAAAGTCGGGCAAATAGCCGCCCTCCATGCGTTCGGCCACTTCTTTGCCATGGGGGCCAAAAAAGAGCAACGTGGGTGCGATGGACACTTTCCAGGCTCGGGCCAATTGGTCGTGCGTGACCAGTTTGCCCCCGAAATCGACTACCGCTTGGGCGCTGCGCATGTCCACCTGCACGATGACGGTGCCTGCTTTTTGCATGGGGGAGAGATGGCTGTGCCGAGCTTGGCGGCAAAACGCACAGCCGTCCAAGCTGACCATGACCACCAAGGCTTGTTTGTTTTGGAGCGCGCGGGCCAATTCATCGGGCAAAGATTGCGCCGCAGGCAAAGTGGCTGCGCTGCGTTGGGCCATTGCAGGCCCCAGCCCCAAAGCCAAACCAGCCATGACCAAACAGTCACGCCTGCGCCATGCAGGGGGGGGTGGCAAAGAGAGTACCGACGGCATGGCTTTAAGAAAGTGGACAATAGCGGGTTTTGCGTTGGCCATTGGATTGGACGACTTGGCCCCGATAAATATAAGAAACCAATGAATTATTGGAGAAATTCGTGAATCTCGCAAGCTTGCTCGAAACCTGGGGTGACACCCATGTATTGGCCATGGCAGGTGCCTTGGTGGGTTTCATTTTCGGTTTTGCGGCCCAACGCAGCCGATTTTGCGCCCGTGCGGCCGTGATTGAATGCTGCGAAGGTCAGGCACGCGATCGGTTCAGCGTCTGGTGGCTGGCATTTGGGGCTTGCCTGGTGGGTGTACAGGCTTTGGTGTTCATGGGTGGACTCAAACCAGCAGACGCCCGTTACATCGCCATGCCTGGCAGCATTTCAGGCGCTGTTTTGGGGGGCTTGTTTTTTGGTGCCGGCATGATCCTGACACGCGGCTGCGCCAGCCGTTTGCTGATCTTGTCTGCCAACGGCAACATGCGTGCCTTGTTGGCTGGTTTGGTTTTTGCGGTCACGGTTCAAGCCAGCATTGCTGGCTGGTTGGCGCCCGCTCGCAAAGCCTTGGCCGGATGGTGGCCGGTGGATGGTGGTCCGTCGCGCGACTTGCTGCACATCACAGGGCTTGGCGCAACGGGTGGCCTTGCTCTGGCGCTGTTGGCACTGGCGACAGGTTTTTACTTTTTCTTCAAGACACATCCCCAGCGCTGGGGGTTGGCCGTATTTGCGCTGATCACAGGGTTAAGCATCGCTTTGGGCTGGGGTTTGACCCAAGCCATCGCAGCACAGTCGTTTGAAGCCATTCAAATCCAAAGCCTGAGCTTCAGCAGCGCATCGGCAGAAATGTTGATGCGGGTTTTGTCGAGCGCCACATCGCCTAGCCTGGGCTTTGATGCGGGTTTATTGCCAGCCACTTTCATCGGCTCTTTGTTAGGGGCCTTGGTGGGCGGTGAGTTCAAGTTTGAGGGCTTCAAAACCGAGAACAAGCTGGGCCATTACCTGACGGGTGCCGTGCTGATGGGTTTTGGTGCCGTCTTGGCTGGCGGCTGCACCGTGGGCGCTGGCTTGACCGGTGGGTCCATTTTCTCGGTCACCGCTTGGCTCACGCTGATCGCGATCTGGTTGGGTGCAGGCATTTCATGGCGCATCCACCGCAGCATGGGTTGGGCCATCTAATTCACCCAAAAAAAACGCCGCGAGTCCAGGACTGCGGCGTTTTTTCAATGGCGTGGCACGCGGCCACGCGGATGGTGCATCAAGCCAGCGTGTCGGCCCAGATGTTTTGCGCCCATGACAAGGCGTAGATGCCTTCCAGCTCATTGGCGGCGCTCGAAACACCACCTGAACCAGGCACAGTGAGCATGGTCTTTCTCTCGGCATCGTAGCGGTGCACGCTGGCGACGTGGACCACATCTTTGCTGCTGACGAAGCTGTAACAGGTGTTGTTGTAAACAGGCATGTTGTTGACTTGTTTGCCCATCAACAAGGCAATGACCGCAGCCGCACAGGTCTTGCCATGCTGGTTGGCCATGTGACCCGACTTGGGCATCAAGGGAGCGACTTGGATCGAATCACCCAGCACGTGCACGTTTTTGGCGGCTTTGGATTCAAAGGTGAGGAAGTCCACTTCGCACCAGCGCTTGTTGGCGGTGGCCAAGCCTGCGTTCACAGCGATGTCACCCGCACGCATGGCCGGAATCACATTCAGCACGCTGGCCTTGAGATCCTCGTTGAATTCAAACTTCAAGGTCTTGTTGGCCACATCCACATCGGTCACGTTGTGCTTGCTGCGGTACTCGATGATGCCTTTGTAGCGGTCGGTCCAGGCCTTCTTGAACAAACCAGGCTTGGAGGTGACGTCGTCGTTGGCATCCAAAATCAAGACCTTGCTCTTGGGTTTGGCTCGGGTGAAATAGTCGGCCACTTGGCAGGCGCGCTCGTAAGGGCCGGGAGGGCAACGGTAAGGCGCCAAGGGAATGGACATGGCGAACACACCGCCATCGGGCATGGCTTCGAGTTGCTTGCGCAGGGTCAGGGTTTGCTCGCCGGCCTTCCAGGCGTGCATCACTTGCTCTTTGGCGCCAGCACGGTTCATGCCGGGCAGTGTCTCCCACATGAAATCGACACCGGGCGAGACGATCAGGCGGTCATAGCTCAGCTCTGTGCCGCCCGCCAACTTGACGATGCGCTTGTCGGCGTCAATGGTGTTGACGCGGTCCTTGATGATCTTGACGCCATGACGCTTGGTCAGGTTGTCATAAGGGGTGGTGATGTCGGCCATCGTCTTACTGCCGCCAAGCACCAGGTTAGAGATGGGGCAAGAGATGAAGGCACTGTTGGGCTCCACCAGGGTCACTTGGATCTTATGGTCAGACCACATGCGCAAATATTTAGCAGCCGTGGCACCCGCGTACCCCCCACCGATGACCACCACCTTGGGGCCACTGCCACCACCGATGGTGGCACAACCCGAAACCATGCCCATGGCACCCAAAGCGGAGCCGGTTTGTAAAAAATGACGACGTTGCATGACTGTGTTCCTTATCGTTTTTGGGCTGCAAAATAAACCGCAATGGCTTCGATTTGCTCATCTGTGTAGCCCTTGGCGAGCTGGTGCATGATCGTGGCAGCGGGCACGCGACCGGCTTTGTAGTCCAGCATTTTTTTGACCATGTCGTTCTTATTGGATCCGGCCAAAGAAATCATGCCAGGCTGAGCTCGGCCATCGGTGCCGTGGCACGCGGCACAAGATGCCGCCAGGCTGCGCGCCTGCAGTGGATCGATCTGGGCTTGCGCCAGACCCGACACGGCGACCAGGGTGGCCGCTGACAAAAGGTGTTTCATCTTCATGGGTTTTCCTCGATAAAAATCAATGCGTTGCTGGTGTCACCCAGTCAACTCAGGGACGCAAATAAACATAGCCTTGCTTGGCTTGCAATGTGGCCACTTCGGCCACGCCTGCTGGCACCACTTTGGCTTCCATCAACAACTTGTCGGTCGAAATTTTGCGGGCTACCAAGGTGTTGTTGCATACGCGAAACTCCACCCCCTTGTTGGACAAATCACTGACGCCTGCGGCAAAAGCTTGGTCCATTTGGTTGGTGGCGCCATCCAGCAAAAAGTCAATGCCCAAGCCATGGGCGACCACCACGATTTTGACCGTAGGGTCGGCCGCCAAGTGGTTACGGATATTGCCAATCGCGCGCGACGCCTGAGGAATGCCCTCACTCAGGTGGTAAACCACCTTGATATCGGCCCAGGACAGGGATGTGACCAATAAGCCGATCAGCAGCAACAGATTTTTCTTCATTCGTTTCTCCTTAAGTATGGATATTAGTCGCGTCAAGGGCGAATCAGTGCCCGTGAAAACCCGACTACAAACTGACGCCGATCTTTCAATCGGACTCGCTGGCGATCTGGACGCACACCGTCCGGCAGAGCATGACCACCCGCTCATTGATGATGCGGTAATAAATTTGCACGCCTTCACGTCGCTTGCCCACCACGCCCGCTTGGTAAAGCGTGTTCAGGTGCTGAGACATATTGGGCTGGGTGGTGTCGATTTCGGCCAGCAACTCACCAACGTTTTTCTCGGCATTGCACAGCGCACTGATGATGCGCAGCCGCATGGGCGCAGACATCACCCGAAAAACCTCTGCGGCTTTTTCAAAGACTTCTTCAGAGTCGGTCAAGACGCTGTCGTCAACTAGGGCTTTAGCGGGCATGGGTTGGCTTCCAATGGGATGGGCGTGGATTTCGCATAATTGTCCAATATCCAGGCGATGTTTCTTTTTTTTGGGGCAGCCATCACAGGCCACGCTTTAGCCGCTGCATGCGGCAAAAGCACATTGTGGCCATTTTCGAGAAGACTTCAAACCATTGATTTGTTCTTTGCTTATGCACAGATTCAGCTAAAGCGTTCCATGTTGCAGCATCAAACAGCGTTCAAAGGGATTTTCAGGTAAGCCACCCCGTTGGCCTCGGCCGGGGGCATTTCCCCAGCCCGGATATTGATCTGCACCGCTGGCAGCATCAACACAGGCATGGCCAGCGTGGCGTCACGGGCGCTGCGCATGCGCACAAAATCAGCCTCACAGATGCCATCTTTGAGGTGAATATTGGCAGCGCGCTGCTCAGCCACGGTGGTCTCAAACTGCACTGAGCGGCCCTCGGGCGGGTAATCGTGACAAAGAAACAATCGGGTTTGCGCGGGCAAGCTCAAAATTCTTTGCACCGACGCGTACAAGGCTTGGGCATTCCCCCCGGGGAAATCGCACCGGGCCGAACCCACATCGGGCATGAACAAGGTGTCGCCCACAAACACCGCATCACCCACTTGGTAAGCCATGCAAGCCGGGGTGTGACCGGGCACCGACAAGGCCTGCAATGCCAAATCACCCACCGACAAGGTTTCGCCATCGGCCAGCAAGCGGTCAAACTGGCGACCATCCACAGCAAATTCAGCTTCCAAGTTGAAAATTCCCTTGAACACTTTTTGCACCGCCGTGATGTGGGCGCCCATGGCGGTTTGGCCACCCAGCTGGGCTTTCAAGTAAGGGGCAGCGCTCAAGTGATCGGCATGGGCATGGGTTTCCAAAATCCACGCCACCTGGAGGCCCTGCTCGCGAACAAAGTCGATCACCCGATCGGCTGACGCCGTACTGGTGCGGCCCGACTTGGGGTCATAGTCCAGCACCGAGTCAATGATGGCGCAGGCCGAACCGGCCGATGCATAGACCACATAGCTCACGGTCCAGGTGCCGGGATCAAAAAAGCCCTTCACCAAAGGCAAAAAGGGCAACGGTGTGGCGAGGCTCATGGCAGCAATCCTTGGGGTGAAACAGCGAAATGCATTTTCTGAAAAACAGCAGTTTTCATGAGGGCTGCCGCAAAGTCCGGCTGAGCAAAATCACCGGAATCAAACCCACCAACACCAAGGCCAATGAGGGCAGCGCCGCTTCACCCAAGCGTTCATCGCGGGCCAACTGGTAAGCCACCACGGCCAGCGTGTCGCTGTTGAAGGGACGCAGCACCATGGTGGCTGGCAACTCTTTCATCACGTCCACAAACACCAGCAAGGCGGCGGCGATGGTGGTGCGCTGCAACAAGGGCGCGTGCACCCGGCGCATCAGGCCCCAGCCGGTCACGCCCAGCATGCGGGCCGAATCGTCCAGGCTGGCCGGAATGCGCGCATAGCCGCTTTGCACAGATTGCAATGCCACCGCGCAAAAGCGCACCAAGTAAGCCCACAACAAACCCAAAGAAGTGGCCGTGATCCATGCGCCCGCAGACGAGGCGGGCCAAATTTGCTGAATCCAGCCCAATGGCAACAGCAAACCGACCACAACGACCGCACCGGGGATGGCATAACCCAAACCCACCAGCTGGATCGCGCCTTGGCTGATGCGGTCGGCGCGGGTGCGCACACGGAATGCCAGCGCCAGCGCCACGCCCACGGCCAAAACAGCCGTCATGGCACCCAGGCGCAGACTGGTCCAAGCCCACTGGCCAAAACGCTCCCACGGCATTTCAGTGGTCTCGCCCACAAAGGCCCTGAGCATGATGAGCACGGGCAAGACAAAGCCCAACAAAACAGGCAAGCCACAAACGCTCCAAGCCAACACGCGGCGCATGCCGTGGAGCTGCACAGGCTGGGCCTCGGCCGAGCCCTGGCGTGAGCCGCGCCCTTGGTTGAAGCGCATCCGCTTTTGGGCGCGTTGCTCCAATTGCAACAAAACCACCACCACGGCCAGCAGCACGGTGGCCAACTGGGCGGCTGCAATGCGGTTGTCCATGGACAGCCAGGCTTTGTAGATGCCGGCTGTGAAGGTCTGGATGCCGAAGTAGCTGGACACGCCAAAGTCGGCCAGGGTTTCCATGAGGGCCAGCGCCACGCCCGCAGCCACAGCGGGGCGGGCGAGGGGTAGAGCGATTTCGCGGATGCGCCTTGACAGCGGTGCGCCCAAAAGACGCGCCGCTTCCATCAAGCCCGAAGCCCGCTCGACCAAGGCGGTGCGGGCCAACAGATAAACATAAGGGTACAGCGAGAGCGTGAACACCAGCGCCGCGCCCCAGACGCTGCGCACGTCAGGCCACAAACGGCCCTGCAAACCCAGCGCTTCGCGCAAAGCCACCTGCAGCGGCCCGCTGAACTGCAAAAAGTCGGTGTAGGCGTAAGCCACCACATAGGCGGGCATGGCCAGGGGCAAAAGCAGCAGCCATTCAAAAACGCTGCGCCCCGGAAAATCAAACAACGTGACCAGCGCTGCCGTGGCCAAACCCAACACCGTCACGCCCACCGCCACCATCAGGCAAAGACCCAACGTGGTCAGCGCGTAATCGGGCAGCACCGTGCGGGCCATCTCCAGCAAGATGTCGGCACTTTGGCCGCTCCACTGCAGCCACGAGCCAAGCACAGCCAAAACCGGCAAGGCCAGAGCCAGCGCCAGCAGGGCAAAGAGCAAGGAAGGGAGGCCTGATAAACGTCGGGCCAAAGTGGTCAGCATAGGCGTGGATTGTAGGAGCGCAGATCAACCTGCCTACAATCAAGCGCATGTTTCTAGAACTGCGCCAACTGGACATCCGTTACCCCGGCAGCACCTCACCTGCGGTGCAAGGTGTCAACCTGAGCCTCAAGGTAGGTGATATCGGTGTTTTGATTGGCCCATCAGGCTGCGGCAAGACCAGTTTGCTCAGGGCCGTGGCCGGACTGGAGCCGGTTTCGGGCGGCCAAGTGCTGCTGTCTGACCGGGTGGTGAGCGACGCGCTGCACACCGAACCCGCAGAAAGCCGCCGCATCGGCATGGTTTTCCAGGACTACGCCTTGTTCCCCCACATGGACGTGGGCCGCAATGTGGGCTTTGGTTTGGCGCACCTGTCCAAAACCGAGCGCCAACACCGCGTGGCTGAAGTGCTGGATTTGGTGGGTCTGAACGGCGCTGACAAACGTTTTGCGCACGAGTTGTCAGGCGGCCAACAACAACGCGTTGCTTTGGCCCGTGCGCTCGCGCCCAAACCCGATTTGTTGCTGCTGGATGAGCCTTTTTCCAACCTGGACATCGACCTGCGTGAACGCTTGGCGCAAGAGGTGCGCAACATCCTCAAAGCCGCAAAGGCCACCGCTTTGCTGGTCACACACGACCAGCTTGAAGCCTTCGCCATTGGCGATGTGATCGGCGTGATGAGCGAGGGGCAACTGCACCAGTGGGACGATGCCTACAGCCTCTACCACCGCCCCGCCACCCGTTTTGTGGCCGACTTCATTGGACACGGCGTGTTCACCCCCGCCACGCTGCGTGAGGTGGACGGGCACATTTGGGTCAGCACCCCGGTGGGCGAACTCAAGGATGTGGCCGAATGCCCCCTGCCCTGCGACTTTGAAGGTGGTGAATGCGACGTGCTCTTGCGTGCCGACGACATCGTGCACGACGACGACGCACCCGTGAAGGCCGAAATCATCCGCAAAGCCTTCCGTGGTTCTGAATTTCTATACACCCTGCGCTTGGCCAGCGGTGACCTGTTGATGGCCCACGTCCCCAGCCACCACGACCACAAGCTGGGCGAGTGGATCGGCATTCGCGCCGAAGTGGACCATGTGGTGACTTTCAACCGCACCTGCCCGGTCACCGACCGGGGTCTGTGCCAGATGCCTTGTGCCAAAGCCGAGGCTTGCGAGCACACCGACCCCAAATACCAACCCGTCAAGTTGGTCTGAACAACCGCAAAAACGGTTGTTGGTGGGCCAAGGCACTAGGGCGTATCCCTTAAGAGAATGATGTCTTGGCGCAGGTCTGTCGCCCAAGCGCGTCGATCACGGCCGTTGGCGGCTTGAGGTTCTCCAAAATGAACCACCGCTTCGATGCGGCTGGATTTCAGAGTTCGCCACATGGACCCAATCAAGGTGTCGTCGCCGATGTAACAAGGCGAAAAACTCAGCTCACCAGTTTGGGCATCGATGAACTTGATCGACATGGGCTGCACTGGGGCATCGGCCTGTATGGCCGCCTGAATCAGGTTGGCATGAAAAGGCAACAACTCGCGTCCATCGCTGGTGGTGCCTTCGGGAAAGATGGCCACCACGTCCCCGTTGCGCATGGCATCGGCCATGTCCTTGACCATGCGCAGCGCGTCTTTGCGACTGGTGCGCTCGATGTAAAGCGTGCCAGCACCAGTGGCCAACGTGCCCACCAAGGGCCAGTCACGGACATCCGATTTGGACACAAAACGGCAATGCCGAGCCGCATGAATGACCAAAATGTCCAGCCAAGAAATGTGGTTGGCCACCATCAGCGTGGGGCCATTTAAGACGGGTTGACCCAACACCCGCAAGTGCACGCCCCACAAGGCCAAAAATTGCAGCGCCCAAGCTTGTACGCGCATCTCACGTTGCTCGGGGCTGAGCTGAGGAAAGCGCACATAGATCGTCCACATGCCCATCAGCACATGCCAAAGACCGCGCAAAAATTTCCAAACGGCGCCCAAAGAAACCATGCTGGTGCTGCGCCCTGCAATCAAGCAGCTTCGAAGGCCACTTGTCCGCCCACCACCGTGGCCAACACGCGACCGGGCAATTCATAGCCCGAAAACGGCGTGCTCTTGCCTTGGCTGCGCAATGCCGCATCGCCCACCAACCAATGGCCTTCGGTGGTCAACACGCACACATCGGCCACGCCGCCCACCGCCAAATGGCCCACCGAATCCTGCAAGCTGCCCAAGGTCGTTCCCAGCACGCGGGCCGGGTCGGCCGTGATGCGCGAAAGCACATCGGTCACGGGCAGTTGGGCATCTTGGCCCCACTTCAGGGCCAGGCTCCACAACAATTCCAAACCGGTCGCACCGGGTTCGGCTTCGGCAAAGGGCAAGGCCTTGGCGTCGGCATCCACCGGGGTGTGGTCTGACACCAGCACATCGAGCGTGCCGTCGGCCAAACCGGCACGCAGGGCGTCGCGGTCGCGCTGCTGGCGCAACACGGGCGTCAGGCGCGCACGGCTGTCAAAGTAGCCCATATCGGCATCGGTCAGGTGCAGCGAGTTGATGCTCACATCGGCCGTCACAGGCAAACCCTCTAACTTGGCTTGGCGCACCAAATCCACGCCTTGGGCGCTGCTGATGCGGCAAAGGTGCACCCGGGCACGGGTGCTGCGCACCAGTTCAAAGATGGTGTGCAAAGCGATGGTTTCGGCCGCCACCGACACGCCCGACAAGCCCATGCGCGTGGCCAAAGCACCGCTGGCGGCCACGCCCTTGCCCAAATACAGCTCTTGCGGTCGCAGCCAGACCGTGAACCCAAAAGTGCAGGCGTATTGAAAGGCTCGTTGCAACACTTGCGTGCTCTGAATCGGCACCTCGGCCTGCGAGAAACCCACACAACCCGCAGCCGTGAGTTGGCCCATTTCGGTCAGCACATCGCCCTCGAGGCCCACCGTGAGTGCGCCCAGCGGCAGAACGCGGGCTTGGTGCAATTTTTCGGCGCGGTAACGCAGCATCTCCACCAGACCGGGTTCGTCGAGCACGGGCTGGGTGTCGGGCGGGCAGACCAAACTGGTCACACCACCCGCCACGGCTGCGGCCAATTCGCTCTCAAGCATGCCCGCATGTTCTTGGCCGGGCTCGCGCAGGCGTGCCGCCAAATCCACCAAGCCGGGAGCCACGATGCAGCCCTTGGCATTGATCACCCGATTGGGTGAGAAGTCAGCAGGCGCCTGGCCCATGGCCACGATGCGCCCGGCGGCGATCGCCACGTCGCAGATTTGGTCAAAGCCACTGGAAGGGTCAATGACGCGGCCGTTTTGGATGAGAAGTTTCATCGTCTGTTTCCTTATCGGCTAGGGTTTAAGCCACGTTGCCCGCGACGATGCTCATCACCGCCATGCGCACCGCGATGCCGAAAGTCACCTGCGGCAAGATGACACTTTGCTGGCCATCGACCACCGCAGAGTCAATCTCCACGCCCCGGTTGATTGGCCCCGGGTGCATGACGATGGCGTCGGGCTTGGCCAGTTGCAGTTTTTCGGGGGTGAGGCCAAAGCTCTCGAAATATTCTTGACTGGAGGGCAACAAGGCGCCACTCATGCGTTCGTTTTGCAGGCGCAGCATGATGACCACATCGCAGTCCTTGATGCCTTCTTCAAGGTTGTGGCATACGCGCACCCCCATTTGCGCCATATCGGCAGGTACCAGGGTTTTGGGGCCGACCACGCGCACCTCAGCGCAGCCCAGCGTGGTGAGCGCGTGAATGTCTGAGCGCGCCACACGCGAGTGCAGCACATCACCCACGATGGCCACGGTGAGGTTTGAAAAATCTTTTTTGTAGTGCCGGATGGTGTACATGTCCAGCAGCGCTTGGGTGGGATGGGCGTGGCGGCCATCACCCGCATTCACCACATGCACATGGGGCGCGACGTGCTGGGCGATCAAGTAAGGCGCGCCCGACTCACTGTGACGCACCACAAAAATGTCGGCCGCCATGGCGCTCAGGTTGGCAATGGTGTCGAGCAGCGACTCTCCTTTGCTGGCCGAAGATCGCGCGATGTCGAGTGTGTACACATCGGCAGACAAACGTGTGGCCGCGATGTCGAATGTGGTGCGGGTGCGGGTGCTGTTTTCAAAAAACAGGTTGAACACGCTTTTGCCGCGCAAAAGCGGGACCTTTTTCACTTCACGGTCACTCACGCTGACAAAGCTCGAGGCCGTATCGAGGATATGGGTCAGGATGTCTTTGGACAGACCTTCGGTGGAGAGCAGGTGAATCAGCTCACCGTTTTTGTTCAGTTGGGGGTTGTTGCGTTTGTAAAGCATGGTGTCCTTGTCGGGTTCAGGCCTTGTTTTTGACTTCAAAACTGAATGCGCCAGTCGGGTCGCGGACCAGCGCCAGCGATTGGGTCTCGGGCAAGGCCACACGAGCAGCGGCAAAGTCGGCCTGCACGGGCAACTGACGCCCACCGCGGTCCACCAATACCGCCAGCTGCACGCGGGCGGGGCGGCCGTAGTCAAACAGTTCATTCAGCACAGCGCGAATCGTGCGCCCGGTGTACAGCACATCGTCGAGCACCACAATGTCGGCGCCGTCCACCTCAAACGGCAAATGCGTTTGCCCCCCGGCCGACAAGCCGCGCTGGGCAAAGTCATCTCGGTGCATGACCGACGACACTTGACCCGATTCACCGGGCAAGGCCAAATCGCGCTGCAAGCGTTCAGCCAACCAAGCGCCCCCCGAAGTGATGCCCACCAAACGGGTATTGGCGGTGCACAGGCTGCGCACACCGCGCAACAGCTCCAAATAAAGGGCCTCGGCATTCAGGGCGAGTGCGCTCATGGGATGTTCCTTAAAAATTGGTCCAGGATGATCGCTGCTGCAGCGGCATCGGCGTCTTTGGCGCCATAGGAATGCGCCTCGGTGGTGGTGTATCGCTCATCCACCTCATAGACCGCCAAACCAAACCGACCGCGCAGCTGGCGGCCAAACTTGCGGGCGCGCAAGGTGTTTTCGTGATCGCCGCCATCGGGGTGGGTGGGCACGCCAATCACCAGCGCGTCGGGCTGCCATTCTTTGATGCGCTTGGCAATGTGATCAAAGCGAGCATCGCCTTCGGCAGCAATCGTGCCTTGAGGCGTAGCCGATTTCATCAGCCGGTTGCCCACGGCCACGCCTGTGCGCTTGAGGCCATAGTCGAAGGCAAGAAAACTCTGGTGATGGGCGGGGACGCTGTTTTCGGGAACGCTGCTCATGCATGCCCCGCTTCAGGCGAAAGCATCCAGCTTTTGAGGCCGAGCAAATCCAGGGCCCGGTCATAACGTTCGGCCAAGGGAACGTCAAAAATCACATCGACCGAAGCGGGCACCGTGAGCCATGTGTTTTCGCCCAGCTCGGACTCCAGTTGACCCTCACCCCAAGACGCGTAACCCAGTGTGACCAAAACTCGGCGGGGCCCAGCGCCAGAGGACAAGGCCTCCAGTACATCGCGGGAAGTCGTCATCTCAAGCCCACCCGGCACACTCAGGGTGGAGGCAAAAATCGGCCCGGCTTCATTGTCGCCAGGCGCCATTTGGACGGGATCGTGCAGAACAAACCCTCTGTCCGTTTGCACAGGGCCGCCATGCAGCACCGGGTTTTGCACCAAATCTTCGCGGCGCAAAGGCAAATCCACCTTGTCAAACAAGTGGCGCATGCTGATGTCAGCAGGTTTGTTGATGATCAGGCCCATGGCACCGCGCTCGCTGTGCTCGCACATGTAAATGACGCTGCGGGCAAATGTCTCGTCCTCCAACCCGGGCATGGCGATCAGAAAATGATGCTTGAGGTCAATAGAGGCAGAATCAGCGGTCATGCACCGATTTTAGCGGTCCCGCCCTCGCAACTGGGGTCAAAGGTGCATTCCTTCATTCAACCCGGCAAACCCTGATGGAAACCCCTTTTTCTTGTGGTCTGGTCTGGCTGCGCCGCGACTTGCGCGTGACCGACAACGC
>JBIKKE010000269.1:0-3598 GCA_044360575.1 Limnohabitans sp.
CAGCCTGCGGCCCGGTAAAAAATAAGCATTGGCGATCAACACCTCATGGCGCGCCAAACCAATGGCTTTGAGGTAGGCCCGCTCAATTTGGTTACGGTGCAACACGTTGTCGCGCAAAAGCAAAGCCGCCCGGCTAGAGGGCAATGACCCGTCCGGCAGGGGCGGTGACTGCTTCCAAGGCAGGGGCAAACCCGCCGCTTTGAACGAACGCCAAGCCTGCGGAATTTGACGATCGCGCGCGTGCTGCGCGCCCTGCAAACGCCACCAAAGCTGCGCCATGCTGTCTTGGATATGCACCACCAATGCGCCTTGCGCACGGACCGCAAAATCAAGCCGCGGTCGGGCCAAAGTGCCATGGTGCGGGTCGTACCAGTCGTCCAATATGTTGATGCCCCCGCAAAAAGCGGTGTGACCATCCACCACGCACAGCTTGCGGTGCAGACGACGCCAGCGGCTGGGAATGAGCAAACCCAAAGTGCCCAAAGGCAAATAAATCCGGCATTCAACGCCGGCTTGTTCAAGTCTCGCGCGCCAGCCATCGGGCAACTTGGGCGTGCCCACGCCATCGACCAGCAACCACACCCGCACGCCCCGCAGGGCTGCCCGCTCCAGCGCCTCGGCCACCCCCACAGCGGCCCCATGCACATCAAAAATATAGGTTTCCAACAGCACATGCGATTGCGCTTGGTCCAAGGCCTGTATCAAGCTTTCGAAATACGCCTGACCCCCTTCGATCAATTGGATGTGGTGACCGTCGGTCAAGGCAGGGCTGTGCCGCATGCTCAATCGTTCCAGGCAAACTCTGCCACCAAAGGCAGGTGGTCCGACATGCGCTGCCAAATCCGGCCCGACGGCACCATGGCATGCACCGGCGTCAGGCCACGGGCGTACACATGGTCCAGTTGGTTCAAGGGCAGACGTGAGGGGTAAGTGGGCGTGGGCTTTTCGCGCCATTCACGAAAACCAGCATGCGCCATGCGTCGACCAAGGCCCGTCCCCCAGTCATTGAAGTCCCCCGCTACCAGCACCGGGGCGTGTGCTGGGATGTCTTGCTCAATGTGCGCCAACAGGCTGACCACTTGGCGCACGCGGCTGGCGGGCACCAGCCCCAAATGCACCACCAGCACATGCACCACACGGTCAACGACCTCGACTTGGGTGTGCAAAAAACCGCGCTGTTCAAACCGGTGGTCTGAAATGTCGCGGTGTTGGTGCGTCAACACAGGCCAACGCGAGAGCATCGCATTGCCGTGTTCGCCGTGGCGCGTGATGGCATTGGTGCGGTAAATGGCCTCGTAACCCTCAGGCGCCAAAAATTCAGCCTGCGGGATGCTGGGCCATTGGGGAAAGAATCGCTCTTCACGGCGATGCACGCTGCGCACCTCTTGCAGGCAAACCATGTCGGCATCCAATTGCTCGACAGCGTGGCCCAGGTTGTGGATTTCAAGGCGCCGCGCAGGGCCCAAGCCTTGTACGCCCTTGTGGATGTTGTAAGTGGCCACCCGCAATACCGGGTGCTCATGCCTTTCTGGCTTCATGGCGCCAGGTCCGACAGGTAGCGCGGCAACATCAAGATGGCTTCTGCATTGGAGGCCGAGAAACAATGGTCAGCGGCGGCCTGCCAATCGAGCCATTGCCATTCGGTGTGCTCGCTGGGGCTCAGGGTGATCGGCATTTTTTGAGGCAGACGCAGTCCAAACACGCGCTCTGTGTTGCGGCTGACTTCAGGGTGGTAACGCCAGCGCCAAGCCGGATAAATGTCGTACACATTTTCAAGTTGCCAATCCTGCAAATGGCAGCCAGGGTGTTGGGCATCCAGCCCGGTTTCTTCTTGAACCTCGCGGATGGCCGTTTCGGCCCAGGTTTCGGCCCCGTGGTCTTTGCTGCCCGTCACCGACTGCCAGGTGCCTGCATCGGCACGGCGGATCAGCAACACCTCGCGCTGTGGGGTGTAAATCACCACCAACACAGATTCAGGAATTTTGTAAATGATGTCGTCCACAGCCTCATTCTAGGCAGCACAGGCCTTGGTAGGATGACGCCATGTCAAATACCAGCCAGACAAGCGCTTTGCCCGCACTGCTTCGCAGCCAAGATTTGAGCGGCGGCCCCGCAGGCGAAACCATCATTCATGGTCTTTCTTTTGAGTGGTTCGCTGGCCTCCATTGGGTGTGCGGTGATGAGGGCAGCGGCAAAACCAGCCTTTTGCGTTTGTTGGCGGGTGATTTGCCTGCAATCAGGGGCAGCGTAGACAGGCCAACGGGCGGGGTGTTTTGGGCCGACTTGAAAGGCAGCGAGCACGACCAGACCACCGTGCAAGCCTGCTGGAACCAATTACAAGCGCTCTATCCCAACTGGCAGAAAACGCTTGAGCAAGACCTGATCGAAGCCCTGGACATGGAACGGCATCGGCACAAGCCCTTGTTCATGCTGTCCACAGGCAGCCGCCGCAAAGTGATGCTGGTGGCCGCCTTGGCCTCAGGTGCCAGCGTCACTTTGCTCGACCAGCCCTTTGTCTCTTTGGACCACGTCTCCGTGCGCGTGATCAAGGACTTTTTGTCTGAGGCCGCCGCACATACCAGCCGCGCTTGGATAGTGGCCGACTACGAAGTGCCTGAGGATCTAACCCCGGCCAGCGTGCTGGACCTGAGCACCAGCAACCCCTGAAATCATCCAAGGGCTGCAAGTGCCTTAGAGGGCCTGCTGGATCAGAAACGGTCTGCGTTCATGACTTTTGTCCAGGCTGTCACGAAATCACGCGCAAACTTTTCGCGGTTGTCGTCTTGCGCATACACCTCGGCATAAGCTCTCAGCACCGAATAGGAGCCCAACACCAAATCTACGCCTGACGCGGTCCATTTGACTTGCCCCATTTAGCCGCCACACAGAAAGAGACTTTCCTTTGCATAATCGCTTGAGCATTGAATCCAGTTCTGCAGAGACCCCTTTAAAAAGAGAGGTCATATCCAGTGGATCGAATAAGTTCTAGGGCCTTTCTACGCTATGCCCCATAATGCGTGCGTGTACGTCATAAAAAACGGCACAAGTCAGGTGATCGGTCAGTTTCGCGCGCTACGGCGGCAGTTTTCAGTTTGTTGTGCTTTCGGGACCCCATCGCTTTGTTTTTTTGTATTTCTGAGGAGTCCCCCATGGGCAATAAACTTTACGTCGGCAATTTGCCGTACACCGTTCGTGACGAAGACCTGCAACAGGCATTCGGCGAATTCGGCGCCATCACCAGCGCAAAAGTCATGATGGAGCGCGACACAGGTCGTTCCAAAGGTTTCGGTTTTGTGGAAATGGGCAGCGATGCCGAAGCCCAAGCCGCGATCAACGGCATGAATGGCCAATCTTTGGGTGGCCGCAGCATCACCGTGAACGAAGCCCGTCCGATGGAGGCACGTCCTCCCCGTACCGGCGGCTTCGGTGGTGGTGGCGGTTACGGCGGTGGCGGTGACCGTTCCGGCGGTGGCGGCTACGGCGGTGGCGGTCGCTCCGGCGGCGGCGGCTACGGCGGTGGCGGCGATCGCTCCGGCGGTGGCGGCTACGGCGGTGGTGGCGGCGGCCGCGGCGGCTACTAAGCCCTGCAAATCCCGCT
>JBIKKE010000270.1:0-3592 GCA_044360575.1 Limnohabitans sp.
GTAGCTGTGGCTGTAACGACCGGAGTAATCAATCTCCTGCCACTGTCGCACCATGCCCAAGTAACCGTTGTTCAGGGCCACCACTTTGATGGGCGTGTTGTATTGCAGGCAGGTCGAGAGCTCCTGGATGCACATTTGCACCGAGCCTTCACCTGTGACGCAATAGACCTCGCTGTCGGGCTTGGCCAGCTTGATGCCCATGGCGTAAGGAATGCCCACGCCCATGGTGCCCAAACCGCCGGAGTTGATCCAGCGGCGCGGCTCATTGAACTTGTAATACTGGGCGGCCCACATCTGGTGCTGGCCCACATCGGAGGTGATGTAAGCGTCGGCGTCCTTGGTCATTTCCCACAAGGTCTCGATGACCTTTTGCGGCTTGATGACCAGGCTGTTGTCGCTGTCGTACTTCATGCAATCGCGGCTGCGCCAGCCTTCGACCGTTTCCCACCACTGCGCCAGCGCCTGGCTGTCAGGCTTGAGACCGGACTCGCGGATCATGCCCATCAACTCGATCAACACGTCTTTGACATCGCCCACGATCGGCACGTCCACCTTGACGCGCTTGGAAATGCTGGAGGGGTCAATGTCGATGTGGATGATTTTGCGTTCGTTTTGCGCGAAGTGCTTGGGGTTGCCAATGACGCGGTCGTCAAAACGTGCGCCGACGGCCAGCAAAACGTCGCAGTTTTGCATGGCGTTGTTGGCCTCCAGCGTGCCGTGCATGCCCAGCATGCCCAGAAAACGCCGGTCGTTGGCCGGAAACGCGCCCAAACCCATCAAAGTGTTGGTGACCGGGAAGTTGAGCATGTCCACCAAGGCGCGCAACTCGGGGCTGGCGTTGCTCAGCAACACACCGCCGCCGGTGTAGATGTATGGGCGCTTGGCCGACATCAACAGCTGCATGGCCTTGCGGATCTGACCCCCGTGGCCCTTGCGCACCGGGTTGTACGAGCGCATCTCGACCTTGTCGGGGTAGCCGTTGAACATGACTTTGTTGAACGACACGTCCTTAGGCACGTCCACCACCACAGGGCCAGGGCGGCCGGTGCGGGCAATGTGGAAGGCCTTTTTCATGACCTCGGCCATGTCCTTGGCGTCTTTGACCAAGAAGTTGTGCTTGACGATGGGGCGTGTGATGCCCACGGTGTCGCATTCCTGGAAGGCATCGAGGCCAATGGCCGCAGTGGGCACCTGCCCGCTGATGATGACCATGGGAATGCTGTCCATGTAGGCAGTGGCGATGCCGGTGACGGCATTGGTCAGGCCAGGGCCCGAAGTGACCAGAGCCACCCCCACCTCGCCTGTGGCACGCGCGTAGCCATCGGCCGCGTGCACAGCGGCTTGTTCGTGGCGGACCAGAACGTGTTGAATGGTTTCTTGTTTGTAAAAGGCGTCGTAGATGTGGAGCACGGCCCCACCGGGGTAGCCCCAAACAAACTGAACGTTTTCGGCCTGGAGTGCTTTGACCAAAATTTCGGCCCCACGCAACTCTTGACCAGAAGAAGCGACAGACGCAGCGGATGCCATTTCGGCTTTATTGATTTCCATATATTCAACCTTTGTGAATTTCTCTAACGAAAAACCTTGGGTGCCCCTGGGCGCGACTCTTGTGAAGTGACTTTGGGACTTGAGACCACAGACATGGGCACCAAACTGTAAAAGTGCCGGACGGTGATCCGTTTGCTTTTTTTCAATTGCAACCCAAGATTATCGCACTGTTATGAAACAGACGAACCTTCCCATTTCACGGCCCCCTTGTCGGTGCCATAATCAAAGGCATCTTTGGGGTGCTCCAACCCGCCCCCAAAGCCCCATCACCAAAGGACACAGCATCGCTGTTCAACAAGTTGGCCTCGGATCTAGAACTGTCTGACTTTCTGAAAAGCGCGGAGAAAAAGGCTTTCAAAAGAGCCTGCTACCACGTCCGGGATGAAGAAGCAGCCTTGGACATTGTCCAAGACAGCATGATCAAGTTGTGCACCAACTATGCCGACAAGCCTTTGTCCGAGATCCCCCTGTTGTTTCAGAGGATTTTGTCCAACACCGTTTTGGACTGGTTCCGACGTCGAAAGACGCGCAACGCCCTGTTTTCAAACCGGGATGACTTTGAAAACGACGAAAGTCCCGGGCACTTTGAGTCTATTGAGGTCCTGCCAGGGGACACCGACTTACCATCTCAGCAAAGCGCTGAATCGATGGTATCGAGCATGCAAACCGTTGCACAAATAGAAAAGGCCGTCATGAATTTGCCTGCTCGTCAACGAGAAGCCTTCCTCCTGCGTTATTGGGAGGAACTGGATGTGTCTGAAACCGCTGCAGTGATGGGGTGCTCTGAGGGCAGCGTCAAAACCCATTGCTCCCGCGCCATTTTGGCACTGAATAAAACCTTGTCAGACCAAGGCATGAAGCTATGAAAAACCCCATCACCCACACTGCAGACATAGACCTTTGGGGCCGCAATTTGACACAGCAACTGGACTTGGCCACCCAAAACATGGGCCACGACATCAGCGAACGCCTGCGGATTGCCCGTGTCCGGGCCCTTGAGTCTCGTCCCGCCCCCATGCGTTTGATGCGTTACCGCACAGCCCTTCAAACCAATGGTTTGCTCTCGAGTCACGGCGATGAAGGTTTGAACCTGTGGCGCATCCTCGCCTCTGCCTTGCCCTTGGTGGCACTGGTCATGGGCCTCATTTTGGTGCAAGCTATCCAGCAAGAGCTCACGGAATCCGACATTGTCTCGATTGACTCTGCACTTTTGCTGGACGACCTGCCCCCCGACGCCTACACCGACCCGGGCTTTCTGCAATTCCTGAAAGTCCAACTGGTCCAGCCCGGCCGACATGATTGAACGGGTCTTGCGCCGGCTGGGTTCTGCCACAAAGCCGCCCTCATCCTCGCCCCAGCGACCCCAGCTGATGCTGTGTGGCTGGGTCGCTTGGGGGCTGGTGCTGGCTGGCTTGCCTGCGCTGGCGCAAAGCCCTTCGTCCAACCCCTCAGCATCTGTCACTGCCCCTGCAGCGGAAACGGCCAGAGCTGACACACCCAACCCAGCGCCGACAGCACCCCGCACAGAAGCCTCGATGGCGACTGAACAGCGCGCAGCGCCAGCGCCAGACAAACCGGCTGAAGAATCTCGTGCATGGGCCTCATTGAGCAAAAGACAAAAACAAGCCTTGCTGCCCCTGAACAACAAATGGGATGAGTTGACTCCCCAGCAAAAACAAAAATGGTTGATTTTGGCCCGGGGCTTTTACCAGCTGAGCGACCCAGAACAAATGGTTTTGCACGCGCGCATGCGGGATTGGGCCGCACTCAGCCCACGCCAACGCAGCCTGGCGCGCTTTAATTTCAACACTACCCAGTCTTTGTCCATTGAAGACAAACGCGCGCAATGGGAGGCCTATCAGCAATTGTCCGAGGCTGAAAAAGACAAACTCAGCACCGGCATCAAGCCCCCCTTGAAAAGTGGTGCGCGCAGCACAGCACCACCCAACAAGCGTCTGGTGAAACCACCTGCCTTGCCAGCCGAAGGCAGCCGCATTTTCCAAACCATAGCGCCCCGCCAGCCGGTTCACCCCAAAACCCTGCT
>JBIKKE010000271.1:0-3591 GCA_044360575.1 Limnohabitans sp.
GACCTGCTGGCAACCTCTTTCCAAGCCAGAGGCGCACGCGCTTTGATCATCGACGCCGGGGTGCGCGATGTGAAGGAGCTGCAAAAAATGAACTTCCCGGCATGGAGCAAAGCCATCAGCAGCAAGGGTTGCATCAAGTCCACCATTGGTTCGGTCAACATCCCTGTGGTGTGCGCCGGCATGATCGTTCACCCCGGCGATGTCATCGTGGCCGATGACGACGGCGTGGTGTGTGTGCCCCAGGCACTGGCCGCCAAAACGCTGGCGGCCGCACAGGCCCGCGAAGCCAACGAAGGCGATAAACGCGCCAAGCTGGCCTCGGGTGTGCTGGGTCTGGACATGTACAAAATGCGCGAGCCTTTGGCGGCTGCAGGCCTCAAGTACATCGACTGATTTTTGACTTTGTAGGAGCCCACCCCCGTGGGCGATGGTTGGTGGACCCTGATGCGTTTCATCGCCCACGGGGTGGGCTCCTTCAAAAAGACACATTGAAAGGCATTCGACATGAGCAAACCGACAACCGGTGATTTCACCAAAACCGCAGGCTGGATGGACTGGTACACCGGTCCGTCCAAGCCCACATTCAAACTGCCCGCAGGCGCGGTTGACGCGCACTGCCATGTGTTCGGCCCCGGCGCAGAGTTTCCTTATGCGCCCGAGCGCAAGTACACGCCTTGCGACGCCTCCAAGCATCAGTTGTATGCACTGCGCGACCACCTGGGTTTTGCGCGCAATGTGGTGGTCCAGGCCACCTGCCACGGTGCAGACAACCGCGCGATGGTCGATGCGCTGCTCAACTCGGGCGGCATGGCGCGAGGCGTGGCGACCGTCAAGCGCAGCGTCACCGACCAAGAAATTCAGGCCATGCACGATGCGGGTGTGCGCGGTGTGCGTTTCAACTTCGTCAAACGCTTGGTGGACTTCACGCCCAAGGACGAGTTGCTGGAAATCGCTGGCCGCATCCAGAAATGGGGCTGGCATGTGGTCATTTACTTTGAAGCGGTAGACCTGCCCGAACTGTGGGATTTCTTCACTGCGCTGCCCACCACGGTGGTGGTGGACCACATGGGCCGCCCAGACGTATCGCTGCCAGTGGATGGCCCGCAGTTTGCGCTGTTCCAGAAGTTCATGCGCGAACACAACAATGTGTGGAGCAAGGTGTCTTGCCCCGAGCGCTTGTCGGTCGCTGGCCCCAAGGCTTTGAATGGCGAGCAAAACGCTTACCAAGACGTGATCCCGTTTGCCCAACGCATCGTGCAAGAGTTTCCCGACCGCGTGCTGTGGGGTACCGACTGGCCACACCCCAATTTGAAAGACCACATGCCCGACGATGGCCTGTTGGTGGACTTCATCCCGCACATCGCGCCCACGGCAGAGCTGCAAAAGAAACTGCTGGTGGACAACCCGATGCGGCTTTATTGGCCTGAAGAGCAGGCATAAACGTTTGTGTAGGGGCCCACCCCGTGGGCGATGGCTTTGAGGGCTCCTGCACCAGTCACCATTTACCTCAAAGGTTCAACATGGCATTAGACAAACCCTACACCGATGTGCCCGGCACGATCATCTTTGACGCCGAGCAATCCCGCAAAGGTTACTGGCTCAATCAGTTTTGCATGTCACTGATGAAGGCGGATAACCGTGAACGCTTCAAGGCAGACGAACGGGCCTATCTCGACGAGTGGGAGATGAGCGAAGAGCAAAAACAAGCTGTGCTGGCGCGCGACCTGAACTGGTGCATGCGCACCGGCGGCAACATCTACTTTTTGGCCAAGATCGGTGCGACCGACGGCAAAAGTTTTCAGCAGATGGCAGGCTCCATGACCGGAATGACCGAAGAGGAATACCGAAACATGATGATTGCAGGCGGACGCAGCGTAGAGGGCAACCGCTACATCGGCGAAAACGGCAGCGCCCAAGCGCAGAACCAGCCCCAAGGCGCAGCAGGGAAGAAAGCATAAACATGGCCAAAATTACCGCATCCGTTTACACCTCGCATGTGCCTGCCATTGGCGCAGCCATGGACTTGGGTAAGACGCAAGAAGACTATTGGAAACCCGTGTTTGCGGGCTATGACTTCTCCAAGCAGTGGATGAAAGACAACCGTCCCGACGTGATCATCTTGGTGTTCAACGACCACGCCACCGCCTTCAGCTCTGACCTGATCCCTACGTTTGCCATCGGCACTGCGGCCCAGTACTTGCCGGCAGACGAAGGCTGGGGGCCACGTCCGGTGCCCGTGGTCAAAGGCCATCCCGAGCTGGCCAGCCACATTGCACAGTCGGTCATCCAGCAAGACTTTGACCTGACCATCGTCAACAAAATGGATGTCGACCATGGCCTGACGGTTCCGCTGTCGCTCATGTGCGGCGAGCAAGACCCCCAGCAGGGCGCTTGGCCTTGCCCGGTCATTCCATTTGCAGTGAATGTGGTCCAGTATCCGGTGCCCAGCGGCCAGCGTTGCTTCAACCTAGGCCAGGCCATCCGCAAAGCGGTCGAGAGCTTCGATGAAGACATCAACGTCCACATCTGGGGCACGGGCGGCATGAGCCACCAGTTGCAAGGTGCGCGTGCAGGCCTGATCAACCGCGAGTGGGACAACGCCTGGCTCGACCAGCTGATCAATGACCCCGTGGCCTGCGCCGCTACACCGCACATCGACTACGTGCGCGAAGCGGGCAGCGAGGGCATTGAACTGGTCATGTGGCTGATCGCCCGGGGGGCAATGAGCGACATTGAAGGTGGTCAAGCCACTGGCCCAGCGCCCCAACTGCGTCACCGTTTCTACCATGTGCCTGCCAGCAACACGGCGGTCGGGCACGTCATCCTTGAAAACAACTGAGAGATTTCACCCATGCTTAAACCCATCAAAGTCGCCTTGGCAGGCGCAGGTGCCTTCGGCATCAAACACCTGGACGGCATCAAAAACATCGACGGCGTTGAAGTGGTCTCGCTCATCGGCCGCGAGTTTGCCAAAACCAAAGAAGTGGCCGACAAATACGGCATTGACCACGTCACCACCGATCTGAACGAGTCCTTGGCACTGAAAGAAGTCGATGCCGTGATTTTGTGCACCCCCACACAAATGCATGCCAGCCAGAGCCTGGCTTGCCTGAATGCAGGCAAACATGTGCAGGTGGAGATCCCGTTGTGCGATGTCTACAAAGAAGGCCAAGAGGTGCTGCGTGTGCAACAGCAAACCGGGCTGGTGGCTATGGTGGGTCACACCCGCCGTTTCAACCCCAGTCATCAGTGGGTCAAACACAAGATCAAGGCGGGGGAGTTCAACATCCAGCAGATGGATGTTCAGACCTATTTTTTCCGCCGAACCAACATGAACGCATTGGGCCAGGCGCGCAGCTGGACCGATCACCTGTTGTGGCACCACGCTGCGCACACGGTGGACCTGTTCGCTTACCAATGCGGCAGCCCGATCGTCAAAGCCAACGCGGTGCAAGGCCCGATCCATCCCGCTTTAGGCATCGCCATGGACATGAGCATTCAGCTGCAAGCGGCCAATGGCGCGATCTGCACACTCAGCTTGAGCTTCAACAACGATGGCCCACTGGGCACTTACTTCCGCTACATCGGCGA
>JBIKKE010000272.1:0-3581 GCA_044360575.1 Limnohabitans sp.
ACACCCGCCGTGGTGCGCGCTATTGAAGCGGGTCAATCGCCCGCCGCCCTTTGGAAAGCGCTTGAAGATTCGGGTTTTGCGGATGCGCTGGTGCCCGAATCTGAAGGGGGTGCGGGTCTGGCTTTGACCGACGTGTACCCGGTGCTGGAGTTGTGTGGCAGCTTTGCGGTGCCCCTGCCTTTGGGCGAGACCTTGTTGGCGCGCGGCTTGCTGGCCCATGCGGGCGTGTCCGTTCCCAAGGGCTCGGTGGTGTTCGGCACGGGCCAACTGACCAGCGATGGCCGTCTGAAATGCGCGCAAGTGCGTTGCGGCACGCAAGCCGATTGGGTGCTGGTGTCATGTGGTGGCGCTTGCCGCCTGTTGCCTGCGGGCGATGCCCAAGTGCAGGTGGCCGGGTTTTGCCTGGACGCGCAGATGAGCTGGCCCCAAGCGGTTTGGGACGTTGCACAAGCGGTGCCCGGAGCGCACGATCTTGTGAGCTTGCAAGCGGCCCTTTATGCCGCCCAGTTGGCCGGGGCCTTGATGACCGTGTTCAGCCGCACGCTGCAGTACGCCAACGACCGCCAGCAGTTCGGCAAACCGATTGGCAAGTTCCAGGCGATCCAGCACCAGCTGAGCGTCATGTCTGAACACGCGTTTGCCGCACGCATGGCCGCACAGTTGGGGTTGTGCGCGGCGGGTCAGGTGCCCGACCGTTTGCGCGTGGCCATGGCCAAGGCCCGCACCAGCGAGGCAGCGCTCGAAGTTGCCGGGCTGAGCCACTCCATCCACGGGGCGATCGGCTTCACACGCGAGTTTGACCTGCAGTTGTACACCCGCAGGCTGCATGCGTGGCGCCAGGCGGCTGGCTCAGAGTCTTACTGGCACGATGTTTTGGGCCAGGCCTTGCTGGACAGCACTGACCCACTGAGCCTGGACCAGATTCGCACACTCACCGATACGGTGGTTTGATTTTTAAACAGGAAACCCCATGAGCGCTTTTCTCAACATCACCCGTGAGGGCAGCATCGCCATCCTCACCATGAGCCAGCCCGAGACCCGCAACGCCCTGACGGGCAATACCGCGGTCGAAGAGCTGGTGCAGGCTTGTGCCGAGATCGGCAAGGACACCAGCATTCGGGTGGTCATCCTTACCGCCGAAGGCCCGGTCTTCAGTTCGGGCGGCAACGTGAAGGACATGCTGCGCTACCAAACGCAGCAGCTGATGCCCGACGTCATCCGCGAGGAATACCGCAACGGCATCCAGCGCCTGCCCAAGGCGCTTTACAACCTGGATGTGCCCGTGATCGTCGCCATCAATGGCCCTGCGATTGGCGCGGGGCTTGACTTGACCTGCATGTGCGACATCCGCATCGCGTCGGACAAGGCCACCTTTGCCGAGAGTTTTGTGAAAGTGGGCATCGTGCCGGGCGACGGTGGGGCCTGGCTTTTGCCGCGCGCGGTGGGCGCGTCTAAGGCGGCCGAGATGGCCTTCACGGGCGAGGCCCTGACGGCCCAGCAGGCGTTGGCCTGTGGTTTGGTGTCGCGGGTGGTGGCGCCGGATCAATTGATGCCCGAGGCGTTGGCGCTGGCCCGCAAGATCGCTGCCAATCCTGGGGGAGTCTTGCGCATGACCAAGCGTTTGCTTCGCGAGGGCGAGCGCAGCTCACTCGAATCCTTGCTCGAGCTTTCTGCAGGCTACCAAGCCATTGCGCACATGACCACCGACCACCATGAAGCGGTCAATGCGTTCATTGAGAAACGCCCACCCCAATTCAAAGATTGAGATTCGGCTTTGAAATCATGCATCGATGAGGGGCTGTCACCGGCAATGTTTTGAAATCGTTTTGCGCCTTTTGATAATGGGGAATGCCAACTCCAGACAACAGGCTGATAACAAGTTCAAATGATTTTCCCCATCCTGACAAAGCTGCGCGCTACGCCTGCCAAGACAAGCAGCAGACCCAAAATTGAGACATACGAAGTGACCTCACTCATGGCGCGCTTTTCAAACCGAAGCCGATGGCCTAACTGGTTGTAAATGCTCTTCAGTGCTTGGGCACTGTCGGCTTTGAAATATTCGCCTTGTGTGATGGCTGAAACTTTTTTGAGTGCCTCATCCTCTAACTTGACACGCATGCTGCGGCCTTGCATTTGAACCACATCGCCTTCTGTGGTGCCGATGCCAACGGTGTAAATTTTGACTTGGTGTGCGGCGGCCAAATCGGCCATTTGCTTCAGCTCTGGCCCCATGTTGCTTTGTCCATCGCTCATCAAAACAATGGCCATCTGTCGCCCCTGGCCGGTCGATGGTTTTGCCGAATTGGGGGCTGTTTTTCTATCGTCCAAGGACTGGCCTGAGGTGGCTTGATTTTTGGCGCCACTTGTCTCAGCAGATTCGTTGATGATCTTTTGCGCATCAATGCCGGCACCAGGCAGCAAAGCCTCAAGTGATATCAAGATCCCGGTACCCAAGGCAGAGCCATATTGCAGCGGCAGGTAATCGAGCGCTTTCAACAAAACATCACGGTCTTCGGTTGGGGCTTGTGCCAGGGCCGCAGTACCCGCCACGGTCACCAAACCGACGCGCAATCTGCGAGGCTTGTCTTCAATGAATTGCTGGGCAGCTTTTTGTGCCACTTCGATGCGGGATGGTTGAAGATCTTTGGCGCGCATGCTGCCAGAAGTGTCCATGACCAGCATCACCGTGGCATCACGCACGGGGGTCATCAACACCGTTTGTGGTCTTGCCAACGAGACACACAGCAGCAATAACCCCAAGCCAAGAAAGACGGGAGGTCTCTTGCGGGTCTTCAGAGAATAAACAAGCGCAAGGGCAGGGACCAGCGCGCACGCCCACAGCATCATGGGCCACAAAAAATAGATTGAGCTGAGATCAGGCACGCCAAACTCTCCGTTTTCTCAATTCAGAGAAGCGAATCAACGCACTGGCCAAATCTTCATCTGTTGCCAGCTCCAAGGCATCGACACCTGCGTGTGCAAACGCGTCCGCCAGTTGCTGCTCTCTCTTTTCAACCGTTTGGGCATACCGAGCTCTGAATTTTTGGTTGGCTGTATCCAGCAGCAATTGCTCTGAAGTTTCTGAATCTTGAAGCAACACCAGGCCTGCGTTGGGTAGGCTGATTTCTGCGGGGTCAACCAAACGTACCGCAACCGTGTCGTGCCGTTGGCCCAGTGCGCTCAGCTCTGTCGCCCAGTTAAAAGCGCCCATGAAGTCAGACACAACAAACACGCTGGACCTGCGTTTCAACAATCCATTGGCTTTTCTGAGCCAATCGGTCAATCGGGTTTGGTGGGATTGGTGGGTGACGGGAGAGGTCTCTAAGACATGCAGCAAATGCAACAAGTGCCGTCTGTGCATGCGTGCAGGAATGTACTTGTAGCCTTCAGGCTCCGCAGGGTTCAATACCAAGGCACCGATTCGATTTCCGCGCTTCATGAGCAGTTTGGCCATCACGCCCACGAAGCGCAGCATCACATCACGCTTGCTCACATCGGTGCTGCCAAAGTCCATGGAGCCGCTCAAGTCCAATAAAAACCAGGCATGGATTTCTCGATCTTCTTGATGCTCTCGCACAAAG
>JBIKKE010000002.1:0-37781 GCA_044360575.1 Limnohabitans sp.
CAAGGTGATGGCAGGCAACACGATGTGGTGCCAGCCCTTGGCGGTCACCAATCCGCTCGACCACCAGCCCATTTGCACCACCTCGCCTCGGCCAAAGCTGGGAAACCAACCGAGCATCACAGCAAACACCAAGATCAGCAAAATGCCAATTAAGAAGGTGGGCAAGGACACCCCCAGCAGCGACACCGTCATCAGGAGCTGACTGGTCCAGGTGCCCCGACGCAAGGCCGCGTACACCCCCATGGGGATGCCAATGAGCAGCGCCAAAGAGGCGGCCACCAAGGCCAGCTCCAGGGTGGCGGGCAGGCGCTCGGCGATCAGGCGCGAGACTTTGGCACCTTGGCGCAGGCTCAGGCCAAACTCGCCTTGCACCGCGTTGACCAAGAAGTGGCCAAACTGCACAAAGAACGGTTGGTCCAGCCCCAGAGCGCTGCGCATCTCGTCGATTTGCTCTTTGGTCGCGTCCTGACCCAGCAAGAACACCACCGGATCGCCCACATACTGGAACAACAAAAACGCGATGAAGGCCACCGTGACCATGACGACCACGGCCTGAATCAGCCGCTGCAAGATGAAAGCGAGCATCAGTTGACCTTGATCAGCGTCCAATCCAGACGGTTGTCAGGGCGGTGAACCACTTCCACGTTTTTCTTCATGGCCCAAGGAATCACCTGGTTGTGCAGCGGGATGTGCGAGACGGTGTCGTTGGACAACTGCAGACCCTCGGTCAGCAAACGGTTGCGCACCGGCAGATCGGTCTCGGTTTTGGCGCGGTCTACCACGTAGTCCATGCGCGTGTTGCTGTAGCGTCCCACGTTGTAGTTGCCATCGCCACCGGTGCCCACACTGCGTGTGAGCGACTGCAGGCTGTACAGCGCATCAAAGGTCGGCACGCCCCAGCCCAGCATGTAAATGCTGGCTTCGTAGCGCTGGATCATGGGGAAGTAAGTCACCAGCGGCAAGGTGCGCAGCTTGGCGCGCACGCCCACTTTGGCCCACATGGCGGTGATGGCCTGGCAGATCTCCTCGTCGTTGATATAGCGGTTGTTGGGGCAAGCAAAGTCCACCTCGAAGCCGTTGGGGTAACCGGCTTCGGTCAACAGCTTTTTGGAAGCGTCCAGCGAATACGGGAAGCGGGTGTTGACGGCTTGCGTCCAGCCATTGACCTGTGGCGCCACCAAAGCGCCCGTGTTTTGCGACAGACCGCGCATGGTCACGCGGTGGATGGTGTCGATGTCGATGGCTTGGTACAAGGCTTTGCGCACCTTGACATCCTTGAGCGGGTTTTTACCCTTGACGTTGGAGCCCGGCAATTCTTCGCGGTGCTGGTCCATCCCCAAGAAGATGGTGCGGTTCTCGATGCCGTCCACCACCTTCAGGTTGGCGTTGTTGCGCATACGGCCCAGGTCTTGCGGACTGGGGTCCAGGATGAAGTCAATTTCACCCGACAGCAAAGCCGCGGCACGGGTGGCTTCGTTCTTGATGGGGGTGTAGATGATTTCGGTCACATTCGTCGGCACACTGGCCCATCCCCACCACAGCGGGTTTTTCACCAGCACCAGTTTTTGGTCAGGCTGCCATTCTTTGACCATGTAAGGGCCGCTGCCCATGGCGTTTCGGTGGGCAAAATTTTCTTCCTTGGAGCGGATGTCCTTGGGCTCCATGGATTTGTTCTTCTCGGCCCAAGCCCGACTCATGATGCGCAGTTCGGTCAACTGGTTGATCAGCACCGGGTTGGGGCCGCTCAGCATGACGTCTACCGTGTGGGCGTCCACCTTGACCACACGGCTGATGCCTTGGGCGTAGATGTTGAAGTTGGAGGTTTTGGCGCGGGCGCGTTCCAAAGAAAAGACCACGTCATCGGCCGTCAAATCAGTGCCGTCACTGAACTTGACGCCTTTGCGCAGGTTAAAGCGGTGCTGTGTGGGCGTGACTTCGCGCCAAGAAGTGGCCAAACGCGGCTCGATCTTGAAGGTTTTGCTGTTGTAGTAGAGCAGCGAGTCAAAAATCGCGGCGTGCACCCCGTTGCCCAAGGCGTTGTTTTGCGAATGGATGTCCAACGTGGGAATGTCGCTGGCGCTGGTCCATTTGAAGGGCTTGGCCTGAACCATGCTGGCACTGGCCAAACCGGCCAAGACCAAAGAAGTGGTGAGGACACCGGACAGCCATTGGGGGGGCGCTATTTTCTTCATGCAATCACCTCGGTCGTTACAGTTGAATGACAGACAAGTGTGCAACATTTGTGCCTGTTATGTACAGAGGGAATTCCCCCAAAGCGCCTGTCGCGCACCGGACTGGTGCACTCAGTCGAGGTGCACCTTGCCGTACCAAGCCCGTGTGGTGCTGCGGGTGTTGTCGGTATCGGTCATCAGGGCCACCCCCAGCAGGGCGCCGGGGGCTTCGCCAAAGGCTTTTTCAAAGTCAGCGCGGATGTTGCGCGTGTAACTCAACCAGGTACCCACACGCCCGGGGCCAGATTCGACCGCCAGTTTGCGTATGCGGTCGGTACGGGGGTTGACGATCACCGATTCGGGTGGGCACTGGTTGCACCAGACATACATCAAGGTGGCATAGGGCATGGGTTCGCCTGTCAGGCTGTGGGTGAGTTCGCTGAGCATGGCGTTTTTGGGGCTGAACTGTTGGCGGTCGCCTTCGAACACCAAAATCAGGCGCACAGGCGAGTCTTCGCTTTCGCGTTGCTGCATGTCAGCCCCGGGAATCAGACGCTCCACCCGCCAGTCAAACGTCAGGCGGCTCAATTGCTCTGGTGCGATGCGCAAACGCTGACGCAACATGCTGGCCGATGACTCGGCCTGCGCTTGCAGGGCATAGCCTTGGGGTTGGCGCTCAAGTTTGTAGGCGGTACGCAGCTTGCCCGGCAAAACCATCTTGTCCCATTGCGCGATGTTTTTGGCGCTGAAATGCAAGGGCAGCTGCTGCAATGGTGCGGGTCTAGGAGGGCTATCGGCCTGCGGGCTTTGGGGCATCCCCGAACAAGCCACCAGGGCCCAACACCAAGCCACAACCCATAAGCACCTGGCGAACCTGGTCGAAGGCGTTGCCGAGGGTTTTAGCGAATGGTGAGCCGCTGTGGGGCCATTTATCATGAGGTTTTTGAGTCTGATGAAAGTGACAACATGTTAAATCGCCGCCGCCTCGTACAAGCTGCCCTTGTGTCCGCAGGGGCATTGAACACGGCTTGGGCCCAAAGCAGTTTTCCCAGCAAACCTCTGCGCATTGTGGTGCCCTTTGGCGCGGGTGGCGTGGCCGATTTGACGGTGCGGGCCGTGGCCCAGCAGCTTTCTGTCAATCTGGGTCAACCGGTGGTGATCGACAACCGACCCGGCGCGGGTGGCATCGTGGCGGCCGAGCAGGTGGCCCGCGCCGAGCCCGATGGCCACATCTTGTTGCTCATGTCCAATGGCACGGCTGTGAGTGCGGGCTTGTTCAAGGCTTTGCCTTTCAACCCCCGCACCGACTTTGCGCCCGTGTCTTTGCTCGGCCTGTTTGACATCGCCATCGTGGTGCCCGAGACATCGCCGCACAAGACCTTGGCCGATTTGGTCAGTTTTGGCCGCGCCAATCCGGGCAAGCTCAACATGGGCACCATCAACATTGGTAGCACCCAGCACTTGGCAGGAGAGTTGTTCCGAACTCAGGCCAATTTGATTGCACAGATCATTCCGTACAACGGCACACCAGCGGTCATCAACGCCCTGCGCGGTGGTCAAGTCGATGTGGCAGTTGAAATTTTGGGCCCACTCAAACCCCAGATCAACGCCAAAGCCGTGCGCCTGCTGGGCGTGATGGGCGCTAAGCGCCCCAAAGACCTGCCCCAAATCCCGGTGGTGCGCGAGTTGCCCGGCCTGAGCGACTTCAATGTGTCGTCCTGGAACGCCTTGGCCGCACCCGGCAAGACGCCCGCAGCCGTTATCAGCCGCCTGAACACCGAACTGGTGAAAGTGCTGGCCATGCCCGACATGGTGCAGCGCCTGGCCGGCTTCAACGTGCAAGCCCAGTCCAGCACGCCCACCCAACTGGCCCAGTTGCTCGATGCCGACATCAAACGTTGGACCGATGTGATTCAAAAGGCGGGGATACCGCAGCAGTGATGCACAGGGCAGCGGCATGACCCAGCCGCTGCCCGTTGCATCCCCAAGGCTCATCGCGGCGCGATGCGGCTGGCCAAAGGGCGAGGCGTATAGGCCGTGTCAAACCGGCATTCAGCCACTTGCGCTGGCCGCAAGGCCGCACATCTTGCTGCAATACCTGCGGGCGTAGGCTTGGTGCCTTGGTTCACCCAAGCCAACAGGGCCTCAAACAGCGGCGGGTAGATGGGATCGCCCAGATAACTGTGCTCTGAAGAGTTCACGTATGTTTGAACCAGTCGCGCGCCGTTGCCAGACGCTTCCATGCGTTGGCGCAGCGTGTCGCTGCCCTCCACAAAGACGGTGGAGTCGCCAATGCCGTGGGTGGTCAAGACCGGCACTTTGAAACGGCCTTGGTGGTTCACATCGGCTTCAAACTTGGCGCTCGCCTTGGTGTCAGCCTTGAAGCGAAGCACTTCGGCATTCAAGGCCGCATCGTTGGCAGAGCCGACGTATTTGACCGTGTCATTGCCAAAGGGGCTGGCCCCGCCGCTTTTGGTGACCACATCGCGCAAGGTGAAAGTGCCCCAGTTGATGTGGCCCACGATCGAGTTTTCTGGGATTTTCAGGACATCCACGATGGTTTTGATTTTTTGGGCTTGCTCTGGGGTGCGCTGGGCCGCTGGTTTGCGCACGCCCAAACAATCGTTGACCCGCGAGGCCAATTCGGCTGCCGTCAGTTTGCTGTCTGCGGGCAAGCCCAAGGACAAGGGGTACTGCGGCTCATCGGGCCGGGGATGGTTTCGGCACAGGTGCTGGTAGATGGCACGCAAGTCCAATCGGAAATCGTAGGTGGTGGGGCCTGCCACCACGCCGCTGGTCAACAAAATGCCTTCCCATGATTTGGGGTAAAGCTCTGCGGCACGCGTGGCCACCATGGCGCCCCAAGACTGGCCGTGCAGCAAAGTGCGCTGTGGCTTGGCCACATGGTCCACAAAGATGCGGCGAACACGCTCGGTGTCTTCGGCGGCCGTAGTGACGGCAAAGCCGCCTTGCCTGAACACCGAACCCGCCCAAGCATGGCCTTCGGTCAAGGTGATGGCCCAGCGCTTGATGTCTTCATCAGCCCGTGACGCTTTGGGTTCGCCCAACGCAGGGCCGCCATGGGCGTGTACCACCAAAACGCCGCTCCATTTGGCGGGCGTGGCGATCAAATAGTGTGAACCCGCTGAGTCTTGCCCACGCAAGCATTGGGTGCCTGCAGGAACGCCCGCAGGGCAGGCCACCTTGGCCGGTGGTGCTTCTTTGGGCAAGCTGACGCACCCCGTTAAAAAGACCAGGCCTGCGATGGACAGACCGAATTGAATGGCCGTGTGTCGGGGGCGAACTGCAAGACTTGTTTTGTGCATGTTGAAATCCTGAGAAAGATTTAATTTATCAGCCGCAGCTTGAGGCAACACCCGTGTTATCCCTTGTCTAGGGCTGGCTTAAGTCGCTGCAGAGACAGCGTTCAAGCGTAAAAAAACCCACCGTGTTGCCACGGTGGGTTTATTGTTTTCTAAACCTCAGCTGGCTTGCGCCAGCGTCAGATTAGAAAGTGTGGCGAGCGCGGATCACGAAGCCTGTACCTGCACCAACAGCTTCAGCCTTGAACAGGTCAGCGCCCAAAGTAGTGCGCTTGCTCAGAGCGTAGTTGGCACCCACAGCGATCTTGGTGTCAGCAGTGGCAGCAGCTTTGCTGTCTTTGTTGTAACCAGCCAAGATGGTGTATGCGCCCATGGGGATGGTGGCACCAATGGACATGACATCGGCAGTGGTTGCACCAGCGGCGTTTTTAGACACCGAGTTCACAACGCTCAGGCGTGCAACGCCGAAGTTATAGCTGGCACCAACGGCTTGGTTGCTGGTGGCAGAGTCAGCAGGAGCTGTGATGGCAGCGCCCAAAGCAGCGTTAGCAGCTGAGTTGCCGCTGCCGTTGATGTCGATGAATGTCAAAGCCAAAGGACCGTTGGCGTAGTTGATGTTCAGGGTTTCGCGCTCGTTGGTGCGCTGTGTTGGACCTGTCATGCTGGTCTGGTAGCTGGCGTTGAAACCTGCAACTGTAGGAGTGGTGTAGCTGACAGCGTTGTTCACTGCTGCTGCACCTGTGATGCCGCTGACGCCAACACCAGCTTGCAGAGCAGCGCCGCCTGTGCAACCCCATGGGTCCATACCGCATGTGGAGGCTTCAGCGATTTTACCGAGGCGAGCTGTACCAAAACCACCGGAAATGAAGGTGTTGATGGAGTGGAACAGTGCGTTACCGTTGCCAGAAGAGTTCACGTCACCAGTTTGGGCGTTGAAACGGATTTGGCTTTCGAAACCGCCACGCAGACCGCCACCCAGGTCTTCACGGGTTGCGATGTTGATGGCGTTGGCACCGTTGCCCAGGTGAGCAACGCCAGCCTTGGCACCAGCAGCGCCAGTGTTCATGACACCAACGTTGATGCCGCCAGAAATAGTGGCTGTGGATTGAGCGAAGGCGGTGCCAGCGGCTGCCAATGTAGCCAGAGCAGTTACATTGATAATGAATTTACCGTATAAAGAGTTAACTTATAAATTGTCACTCTATGGTTTTACAGCTTTGCGCATGACCTTGCCGCAGACCAAGCGCCACGACGCGCCCATGGTGACATTGCGACCGGCGGTGCAGGTTTATGAGGCAGCACTGGCGCAAGCGCGCCGAGATGGCCACGGCGAACCCGACGACTATGTGTTTTTGCCCGCCGAGACGGATCGCAACTATGCCTTGGCCGTGTTGGGCTTTTGGTTCAAGTGGGTGATGCGCGAGGCCGGTGTGGCCCCAGAGGATGCAATGGGCCGCTTGCGTACGCTGTATTGTTTGCGGCACACGTCCATCATGTTTCGCTTGCTCTATGGCCAGGGCATCGACATGCTCACATTGGCCCGCAATGCCAGAACATCGGTGCAGATGATTGAGCGTTTTTATGCGTCTGCGCTCGACGGCGAGATGAACGTGGCCATGCTGCAAAGTCGGCGCACGTCCAAAAATTGAGGGGTGAGGCCGCACCATCAAAAAACCCCTGCAAGTGGCCCTGCAGGGGTTGAGGTTGTGGGCCGTCGATGACGGCCAAGCAGCGCAAGACTCAACCAGGTCGGATCTGGGCCTTGATGACGACCTCTTTCCAACGTGCTTGTTCACGTGCCACAAAGGTACCGTATTCGGCAGGCGTGCCACCGCCGGGGATGGCGCTCTCGGCCGCGTTTTGGGCCACCACTTCGGGTGACTTGACCGCTTTGGCGCACTCTTGCTGCAGTTTGGTGATGATCTCTGGAGGTGTGCCTGTTCGGACGTGGATGCCGTACCACTGCACCGTTTCAAAGTCCTTGTAGCCCAATTCCTGAACTGTGGGTACGTCTGGTAATACAGGGATCCGTTCGGTGGTGCCCACGGCAATGCAGCGCAAAACACCACTCTTGATGTGCGGCAAAAGGGCCGGGGTGCCTGCAGACATCAACTGGATGCGACCTGCCAGTACATCGTTCAGCGCGGGGCCTGTGCCACGGTAGGGGATGTGCGTGATGAACATGCCGGTGGCCAACTTGAGCGCTTCCATGGCCAAGTGGCCCGCGCTGGCGTTGCCAGCCGATGCGTAGTTCAACTGTCCGGGGCGGGACTTGACGTAGGCCACCAAAGACTTGAAGTCGGTGGCGGGCACGTCTTTGTGCACCACAAACAGGCTGGGCACGCGGGAGAGCAAGGTGACGGGCACAAAGTCTTTGTTCACGTCGTAGCCGCTGTCGGGGTAGATCAGGGGGTTGACCGCCATCAGGCCAATGTGGCTCATGATGATGGTGTAACCGTCAGCCGGTGCGCGGTGGAGTTCTTGCATGGCGGGTACACCGCCACCGCCGCCTTTGTTGTCAATGACAAAGGTGGCATTCAATTGTTTGGTCAGTTGGGCCGCAATGCCACGTGCCACGATGCTGGAGGTGCCGCCAGGAGCAAAAGGGATGATCCAGCGAATGGGCTTGTTGGGCCAGGCTGACTGGGCGTGACCCGATACGCCAGTTGCGGCCAGACCGGCTGCGCCCATCCACTTGAGGTAGTCGCGTCTTTGAATGGGGGAGGAATCGTTGGGGTTCATGTCTTTTGTCGTTTTTGGTTGAAAAAAGTTCAAGCCTAAATTAGAACAAAAAAAGCAGGCGTTCTGAAGAGGGAAATTACGTACAAAAACCCCGTCTATGCAGGGCTTTAGCGGCGGCGAAACTGCCGCCAAATGGCAGGCGCCACCAGCAGCAAAACCGAGATCGCCATGAGGCTGCCCGACAGGGGCCGCGTGAAGAAGGTGGACCATTCGCCTTGGCTGATGGTGAGGGCCTGCCGCATCGATTGTTCGGCCATGGGGGCAAGTATCAGACCGACGATGAGTGGCGCAGCCGGAAAGTCAAAGCGCCGCATCAAGTAACCCAGCAGGCCAAAGACAAACAACATGCCCACATTGAAGACCGAGTTGCCTGCGCCATAAACGCCGGCCGTCGAGATGACGATGATGCCTGCATACAGCCAGGGCGGCGGGATCTTGAGCAGCTTGACCCACAGGCTGACCAACGGCAAATTCAAGACCAACAAGATCACGTTGCCAATGTAAAGACTGGCGATCAGCGTCCACACCAATCCGCCTTGCTGGCTGAACAGTTGCGGGCCGGTCTGGATGCCATAGCCTTCAAAGGCCGACAGCATGATGGCGGCGGTGGCCGATGTGGGGATGCCCAAAGTGAGCAGTGGCATGAGCACGCCCGCGGCTGCGGCATTGTTGGCGGCCTCAGGCCCTGCCACCCCTTCAATGGCGCCGTGGCCAAATTCTTCAGGGTGTTTGGAGAGTTTTTTCTCGGTGTAATAAGACAGCAGCGTGGGCAGCTCGGCCCCGCCTGCGGGCATGGCACCGATCGGAAAGCCAAAGAATGCGCCCCGGAACCACGCCTTCCAGGAGCGGCCCCAGTCTTTTTTGCTCATCCATAAGCTGCCAGAAAGCCGCATGACTTCGCCACCTTTGGATTCGCGCCCTTGCCAAGCCAGATAAAGCGCCTCGCCCACAGCGAAAAGGCCCACCGCAGCCACGGTGACTTCAATGCCGTCAAGCAATTCGGGCCTGCCAAAGGTGAAGCGCGGCTGGCCGGTCTGCAGGTCGACGCCAATCATGCCCAGCAGCAGACCCAGACTCAAGGCCACTAAGCCGCGCAACATGGAGTTGCCCAGCACGGCGGACACGGCCACCAGCGACAGCACCATGAGGCTGAAATATTCGGCAGGGCCAAACGCCAGGGCGGCATCGACCACCAGGGGCGCAAAAAAGGTGAGTGCCAGTGTGCCAATGGTGCCGGCCACAAAGCTGCCGATGGCGGCGGTGGCCAGGGCTTGGCCAGCGCGCCCACTGCGGGCCATTTTGTTGCCCTCCAAAGCGGTGACCACCGCAGCCGATTCACCCGGGGTATTGAGCAAAATGGAGGTGGTGGAACCACCATAGGCCGCGCCATAGTAGATGCCGGCAAACATGACGAACATGCTGGTGGCGGGCACATGGTAGGTCAGGGGCAGCAGCAAGGCGATGGTCAGAGCCGGTCCAATGCCCGGCAACACACCCACCAGCGTGCCGACAAAGCAGCCAATGAAACCCCACATCAGGGTGGTGGGTTGCAGCGCAATGGCAAAGCCACCCATCAGGGCGTCAAAAGCTTCCATGGGGTATCCGATTCAAATCAACCAAGGCAGTGCGGGCCCCAGGCCCACGCCCAGCAAACGGGCAAACACAAACCAGAACACACTGGCAATCAGGCCGCACACGAGCAGTGATTTGCCATTGAACGGGGCGTCAAAAGCACGGGCGATGCACATGCCGCACAAGGTGCCCGGCAACACAAAACCCATGGGGATGACCAACACAATGAAGGCCACCCCACCGCCCAACAAGCTGAGCAGGCGGGTGCTTGAGCCGGGCAGGGCTTCTTGCCCGGCTTCCTGGCTCAAGTCCACCTGATGGCCGCGCCAGGCGCTCAAGCCATACAGCAGCGCGACCAGGGTGAGCCCCGCCACGATGGCGGCTGGGGCCAGCACTGGGCCCACGGTCATCTGCATCAGCGATTGCGGAATGACCGTGAGCTGCCATGCGGCTACGCCGCACACGGCCAACAGCAATAAGGCCAGGCGCAATGGCGTCATGCCAGGCCCAGTTCTTTCATCAAGACTTCTTTGTCGGCAATGTCTTTGGCCAGATCGCGTTCAAAAGGGCGCTCGGTCATGAATGCATTGGTCCATTTGCGGGTTTCGAGTTCTTGTTTCCAGCCGGCCGATTGGGTCAGGCGGGTCACAAAGTCGATCAAGTTGTTGCGCTGCGCTTCGGTGATGCCGGGGGCTGCAAACACGCCGCGCCAGTTGGACTCGGAGACGTTGATGCCCAGTTCATTCAAGGTGGGCACGTTGACGCCAGGGATGCGGCTCTTGCCCGAGACGGCCAAAGGGATCATCTTGCCGGCTTTGATTTGTTCTTCAAACTCGGAGTAGCCAGAAATGCCCGCCACCACCTGGTTGCCCAAGATGGCCGCGTTGGCCGGGCCACCGCCTGCAAAGGCCACGTAAGCGGCTTCGCGCGGGTTTTTGCCCAGCGCTTTGATCATCATGCCCAAGATCAAGTGGTCGGTACCGCCCGCGCTGCCACCCGCTACCGAGACGGCGTTGGGGTTGGCTTTGATGGCGGCTTCCAGCTCTTTCCAGGTTTTGATCTTGCCTGCTGCAGGCACCACGATCACACCGGCTTCTTCGGTCAGACGTGCAATCGGCGTGACGTTTTTGATGGTCACGGGGCTCTTGTTGGCGATGCCCGCGCCGATCATGACCGAGCCACCCACCATCAGGATGTTGCCCTGGCCTTTGCGCTGATTGACAAAGCGGGGCAGGCCCACCATGCCGCCAGCGCCGCCGACGTTTTCAAAGGCCATATTGCCCACCAGGCCAGCAGCCTTGGCAGCGCGCTCGATGGCGCGGGCCGTGCCGTCCCAGCCGCCACCGGGGGCAGCGGGCACAAACATGTTGAGCGTGTCGAACATGGGTTTGCCTTGTGCCCAAGCAGGCAGGGCCAGTGAGGCGCCTGTGGCAGCGCTGAGGGCCAGAAAATCGCGTTTGGAAATGTGCATGGAGGTCTCCTGTGTGAAAATAAAAAACCACTGCCAAGGCCCGTACCTTGCGCAGATGCCACGATTGTGGCGTTAAGTCCCGCATTAAGCTGTCAATCACCTGTCAAAGCTGTTCAGTGAATACCCTCAAGCCCCGAATTCTGTTGGTGGAAGACACACCCGAAATTGCCTTGTGGTTGGGTACAGCCTTGCGCCAAGCGGGCATGGAGGTGGTCTTTGCCACCGATGGTTGGCAGGCCGATCTTTGTCTGCAAGCAGGGCACGGCATGGATGCGGTGTTGCTCGATTTGCAGTTGCCAGGTCAAGACGGTTTGGCTGTTTTGCAAGCGCTGCGCGCACGGGGAGACACCGTGCCGGTCTTGATTTTGACGGCCCGCGCCAGTGTGCCGGATCGGGTGTTGGGCCTGAACATGGGCGCTGATGATTACCTGCCCAAGCCCTTTGACCTGAGTGAATTGGAGGCGCGTTTGCAGGTGTTGCTGCGCCGGCAAGGCAAGTCCAAAGCAACCAGTTTGCGTTGGGGCCCCCTGGAAATGGAGCCTGACAGCGCTTCGGTCTGGGTGCACGGCCAGCCTTTGGCGCTGACCAAGCGGGAAGCCGCGGCGCTGAGGGTCTTGCTCGAATCGCCCCAGCGCGCCGTGAGCAAAGAACACTTGCACGCCGAAGTGTTTGTCGATGACAGCGCTGGCCTGGAAGCGGTGGAGGTCTTGATCTACCGCTTGCGAAAAAAAATCGAATCGGCCGAGCCTTTGGCCAATGGGTCGTCGGGGGTGGCGATCACCACCTTTCGGGGCTTGGGGTACATGCTGACCCCAGTGGCCGCGCAGGTTTGATGTGAGCGCTGCAGTGCCTCAACAATCCGCCACAACGGCGTCCTTGCGTGGGCGTTTGTTGGCTTGGATCTTGGGGCCCCTGACGGCGCTCATTGCCCTGAATGCCTGGGTGGGTTATGGCCACGCGGTGCAGGCGGCCAATGAAGCCTACGACCGGTCTTTGTATTTGGCCGCCCGGACCTTGGCTGAGGAATTGGTGTGGGTGGATGGGCAAGCCCAGCTTGAGTTGATGAAGGCCGCCGGTTATTTGTTTGAAAACCACACGGGTTCGCGTTTGTTTTACAAGCTCAGCACGGTGCAAGGGCAGTGGTTGGCAGGGACCCGTGATTTGCCCTCTTTGCCCGAAAGCCAAGAAGCTTCGGTTCAATTTTTTGCCTTGGTGCGTTTTGGGGACGCTCAATACCTGGGGCAGTCGGTCCGTTTGGTGCAGCTGACCCATGTCATGCCCGATGCGAGCCTGTCGGACCCGCTGATCCATATCACTGTGGCTGAGACCCGAGAGTCTCGCCAACAGATGATTCAACGCATATTGGGGGACACCTTGCGAAGCCAGGGCTTGTTGTTGCTGGCGGCGGCCTTGTTGGTGAGTTGGGCGGTGGGTCGGGGGATTCAGCCTTTGGAGGCTTTCAGGCAGCAATGGGCGCAAAAACGCGACGACGATTTCTCACCCGTTCATACGCCTGATTTGCCGCGTGAGCTGCGGCCTTTGATGGACACCCTCAACGCCTATGTGGACCGGTTGGGTCGTTTGATCGAGATCCGCAAGCGCTTTCTGGACAATGCTGCGCACCAGCTTCGCACGCCCTTGACGGTGCTCAAAACCCAGCTGAGTTTGGCCAAGCGCAATGTCGAACCCGATCAAGCGGGGGCTTTGTTGCAGGCGGCCCATCAAACCACCGAAGGGGCTGTGCGCCTGACCGAACAAATGCTCGCCTTGGCCCGCGTTGAGCATGCGCGCGAGATACACCCTGCTCAGTCGCTTGATCTGGTGCAGCTGGTGCGCCAGATCACCGAATCCCATGCGCTGCGCGCCCACCAGCGGGGTTGCGATTTGGGTTTTGATGCGCTGGTGCCAAGCTGCCAGGTGTCGGGCGTGGCTGTGCTTTTGCAAGAAGCGGTGGCCAACTTGATTGACAACGCTTTGAACCATTGCCCTGCGGGCGCGCACATCACGACGCGTGTGGGACCCGGATGGGTGGAGGTAGAAGACGATGGCCCAGGGATTGCGCCAGAGCATCAGGCCCATGTTTGGGAGCGGTTTTACAGGGCTGCGCCTTCAGGTGTGGTGGGCAGTGGTTTGGGTTTGGCCATTGTGCGAGAAATCGCACTCCAACACGGTGCGCAATGGCGCTTGCAAAGCCCTGTTCAAGAAGGCCGAGGGCTCGCCATTCGCCTGAGTTTTGTCAGCGAGATGCCAGCGGGCATTTGACGTCGTCGTCCCACGGAATGGACTTGGCCGGCAATGCCTCGCAAGCCCCAGATGGGCTGCAGCTGGGGTCGAGCTCTTTGAACTCAAGCCTGAGTTCCACTCGGCGACTTTTTTCGGGTTGGTTCAGGATGGCCGAATTGAATGACGATCCACCCACAAAAAACATGTCGCGCACGGCCTGACGGTCAGCTTGACTGGGCGCTTTGGCTGCAGCGTCATCGAGCAAGACACACAGCACCCTTTGGGACCGCGCCAGACTGAGATTGAGGTTGTAAAGGTAAGAGCCCTCAGGGCTGGCGTAACCCTCTAAAACGAAGCGTTTGAGCCACATCTGACAGGCGGGTGTGCGTGCGATGTCCAGCATTTTTGGCACGAAGTCACGCAAAAAATCAGCCCGTTGGGCATCCAGTTGGTGGCTGTCCTTGGGGAACTCAGCCAATGTGCCCAATTCAAGTGTTTGTCCACGCAGTTGAACGCCAGCCAATGACTTTTCTTGGGTCATTTGGGCGATGTCTTGAAGGCAGGTGGAAATGCCCTTGTCGCGCTGGACCCTCTGGTCGTCTTGTTGGCGTATGCCTTCGGTCACGCTTAGCAAGGCCACCGCCATGGCCACCAGGAACAAGACCATCAGTGCGGTCATCAAGTCAGAGAAAGATATCCAAAAAGGTTTTTCTGGCTGGTCTTTTCGCCGTTTCGGCGGCGTTCTTTGAGGGGCCAGCATGCGGGTTCAGCGCGAGCGAGCAGCAGGGGGCGCACTGCGCAACTGTTGCAAAATTTTGTGTGACAAGCTGGCTTGCATCTCTGTCGCCAGTGTGAGCCTTTCAAGCTGCTGCAAACCGGCATGGGGGGTAAAAAGGGTGTCCAGTTGTTGTTGGAGTTGCTCTACTTGGAGATAGCGGCCGGTCAACAGAGATTTTTCAAGCCATGTGAACACCATGGCCAAAGTGATGGCCAAGGCAGAGACCAAAAAAGCGTGGCCCACGGTTTGCACCAATTGACTCAATTCGGTTTGAACTTGTGCAGGGTTGGAGACATCGAAGCCGATCAGACCTGCAATCAAGCCTGTGAAGGTGCCGATGATGCCCACGCCCGTCAAGATGCCGGGCATGTGGGCAAAGAAATGGGTTTGAAGCGGTGAGTCCACCAAGGCTTGCTCGGTGAAAAAGTTTTCGGCATGGCTGCTGGCTTGCCACTGCCCAGCACTCGTTTGTTGGGCAGATTCGAGGCGTTGCAGGGCCTCTACAGCTTGGTTGTATTCGGCCCAGAGGGCTGCCATTTGTGTGTCGGATTGGGCGAGGTGTTCAATGTCTGCAAGGTCCAGGCGTCCTCCGTCGGAGCTCATGTTCATGTGTGCAAAAAAAGCGCGAGACAAATGGCTGGCACGTTGCCTGGCTGCCCCGATGGGTCCCGTTTCGGCGCTTTGCCATTGCGGCTGAAGGCTGCTTGCATATTGCTGCCAAGCATGCTTCAAGGCAGGTGTGGTCATGGCGGCTTGTTGAATTTCTGACAAATCAATGTGAGCGCCTGTTTCTTTGGGCGTCAGAGAAGCCAACTCAGAAACGGCTCTGGCCAACTGCTCTTTGAGGCGCATGGCTGGCAAGACAAATTGAAAGGCGCAGTGCAGCCCTATCCACACAATCACACCGGTCACGGTCCATAAATGCCAGTAGTTTGCGAGGTGATTCATCGGGTCGAAATGGTTGTGGGTGAGTCTTTGAAGTCTTTTCAGTCTAGCAAAGACCGCGTGCAAAGTCCGACGTTGCTGCGGGGTGGCTGCCAAACCTTCCCTATTTAGAGAACCTCTGAGCTAGAATATTGTCTTCCGAGGAGCGTTGCAGCGCCCCCTGACTTGTCATCAAGTCGGCAGCGGGGCGTGAGGCTCGGAACACTTCAACAGCAACGACGCTCATCCACTTGACGTGTGGTGAGCCTGTTTTTCCAAATTCAGTGTTCATGCTCACGCTTGTGGTTTATTCACATTGCTTGGAGCTTATCTCATGAATGCACGTATTCCTACCGCCGTCCACACCGACTGTGTGATCGCCGACATCGGCCTGGCCGATTGGGGCCGCAAAGAAATCAAAATCGCTGAAACCGAAATGCCTGGCCTGATGGCCATCCGTGAAGAGTTCAACAAAGCCCAGCCTCTGAAGGGCGCACGCATCACCGGCTCGTTGCACATGACCATCCAGACGGCCGTGTTGATCGAGACCCTGCAAGCCTTGGGCGCCGATGTGCGTTGGGCTTCTTGCAACATCTTCTCGACCCAAGACCACGCCGCAGCGGCCATCGCCGCCAAGGGCACCCCAGTGTTCGCCATCAAAGGCGAGACCCTGGCCGACTACTGGGACTACACCCACCGCATTTTTGAATTCGGTGCAGCCGGCACCGAAGGCGAAGGCCCCAACATGATCTTGGACGACGGCGGCGACGCCACCTTGCTCATGCACTTGGGCAAGCGCGCCGAAAAAGACGCGTCCTTGATTGCCAACCCCACCAGCGAAGAAGAGACTTGCCTGTTCAACGCCATCAAGGCCAAACTGGCCGTGGACCCGACCTGGTACAGCCGCAAGGGCGCCCAGATCATCGGCGTGACCGAAGAGACCACCACCGGCGTGTTGCGCCTGAACGAAATGGCCGCCAAGGGCAGCCTGATGTTCCGCGCCATCAACGTGAACGACTCGGTCACCAAGAGCAAGTTTGACAACCTCTACGGCTGCCGCGAATCTTTGGTGGACTCCATCAAGCGCGCCACCGACGTGATGATCGCCGGCAAAGTGGCCGTGGTCGCCGGTTACGGTGATGTGGGTAAGGGCTCGGCCCAAGCTTTGCGTGCCTTGAGCGCTCAAGTCTGGGTGACCGAGATCGACCCGATCAACGCCTTGCAAGCCGCCATGGAAGGCTTCAAAGTTGTGACCATGGAATACGCTGCCGACAAGTGCGACATCTTTGTGTCGGCCACCGGCAACAAGAACGTGATCCGCTACGAGCACATGGCCGCCATGAAAGACGAAGCCATCGTTTGCAACATCGGTCACTTCGACAACGAAATTGACGTCGTGTCTTTGGAAAAGTGCCAGTGGGACGAGATCAAGCCGCAAGTCGATCACGTCATCTTCCCTGATGGCAAAAAGATCACCCTGCTGGCCAAAGGCCGTTTGGTGAACCTGGGTTGCGCCACGGGCCACCCCAGCTTCGTGATGTCGTCGTCGTTTGCCAACCAGACCATCGCCCAGATCGAGCTGTTCACCAAGCAAGACCAGTACGAGTCCGGTAAGGTTTATGTGCTGCCTAAGCACCTCGATGAAAAAGTGGCGCGTTTGCACCTGAAAAAAGTCGGCGCCATGTTGTCCGAACTCAGCGAAGAGCAAGCCGCTTACATCGGCGTGTCGAAAAACGGTCCTTACAAGGCTGATACTTACCGTTATTGAGCCCTGAACGTCAGCAGGCTGAGCCCATCAGGGTTCGGCTTGCGATGATCTTGAGCCTTTTGTCGCCTGAAAGCGAATGCTGGTGGCCTGCCAAAACTCAGTTTCTGGCAGGCTGTTTGCATGTGGCGACTGCTTTTGAGGTCTTTGCTCAGGTGCCTGACACTCGCTTTTGATGACTGTGCTGACCGCTCACTTTTTTTACCTCGTTTGACTGAACCCTACCGCATGCGCATTGACCAACTTCTCGTCGAACGCGGCTTGGCCGCGTCTCGTTCTCAGGCTCAGCGACTGATCGCCGGAGGCGTGAAGTGGCAGCAGCCCGACGGGAACTGGCGCAGCGTCGTGAAAAACCGGGACGAGGTGCCCGAAAGCGCCGCCTTGGAGTTGCTCGACGATGCCGAGTCGCGTTATGTGTCGCGTGGCGGCCTCAAGCTCGAAGGCGCGTTAAAGGCCACGGGTGTGCAGGTCGATGGTTTGCGTTGCTTGGATGTGGGGCAAAGCACGGGCGGTTTCACCGACTGTTTGTTGCAGCATGGCGCGGCTGAAGTGGTGGGAATTGATGTGGGCCACGCCCAAGTGCATCCGCGCATCAGCCAAGACGAGCGTGTGGTTTGCATCGAGGGCGTGAATGCCCGCGAGTTGGTGCCTGGTGACGAACGCGTGCCCGATGCGCTGGAAGGCTTTGACCTGATGGTGGGCGACGTGTCTTTCATCTCGCTCACGCTGGTGCTGCCGGGTGTGGTGCATTTGCTCAAACCCACGGGCCAGTTGCTGATGCTGGTGAAACCCCAGTTTGAGTTGCAGCCGGGCCAAGTGGGCAAAGGCGGCATTGTGAAGGACGACACGCATTTCCCGTTCATCGAAAACCGTGTGCGCACGGCATTGACCGAATTGGGCATGAAAGTGACGGCATGGCTCGACAGCCCGATTGCGGGCGGAGACGGCAACCACGAGTTTTTTGTACAGGCCTGTTGGCCTGACCCTGCTGCGGTATGGCCTGCGCGAGAGCAAACGCGCGTGGCCCATGAGGCCGATCTGGCCGCCAAGGCCTATGCCTTGGCCAACGACTATTGATTTTTGGAAGGTGTTGTGATGTCTGGTTTGAAGCTACCCATCAGTTTGGAATTTTTCCCACCCAAAACGCCCGAAGGCACCGAAAAGCTGCGTGGTGTGCGCGAGAAACTTTACGCCTTGAAGCCTGAGTTTTGCTCGGTCACCTACGGAGCGGGTGGCTCGACACAAGAGGGCACATTTGCCACGGTGAATGCGATTCAAAGCGAAGGCGTTGCCGCGGCGTCCCATTTTTCTTGCATTGGCGCCAGCAAGGCCTCGGTGCGTGCCGAGTTGGCCACCCTGAAAGCCATGGGCGTCAAGCGCCTGGTGGCTTTGCGCGGCGATTTGCCCAGCGGCTATGGCGCAGGCGGTGAGTTCCATTACGCCAGCGATTTGGTGGCTTTTATTCGGGCAGAGACCGGTGACGATTTTCACATCGAAGTGGCCGCCTACCCAGAGATTCACCCTCAGGCCAAATCTCCTGAAGCCGATTTGCAAGCCTTCGCCACCAAGGTGAAAGCGGGTGCTGATTCGGCCATCACGCAATATTTTTACAACAGCGACGCGTATTTTCGCTTTGTGGACGATGCCTACAAACTAGGTGTGGATGTGCCCGTGGTGCCCGGCATCATGCCCATCACCAGTTCATCGCAGTTGCTGCGGTTTTCGGATGCTTGCGGTGCAGAGATCCCGCGTTGGATCAGGTTGCGCCTGCAATCCTACGGTGACGACATCGCCTCGATCAAGGCTTTTGGCTTGGATGTGGTGTCCGACTTGTGTGAGCAGTTGATGAACGGGGGCGTGCCCGCTATCCATTTCTACACTATGAACCAAAGTGCGCCCACGATCGACATTGTGGGTCGTTTGAAATCTGGCCTGTAAACCTTGGGGTCAATGTGCGGCTAAGCGGGGTGGATTGAGCGGCGTGCAGCGCAAGCCGCTTTGAGCTTTTATTGGTAAGGATTTTTCAAACCCAAACCGGCCAAGATGTCGATCTCATAGGCCTCCATCTCTTCGGCATCGGCGGTGCTGGTTTCGTGGGCCCAGCCTTGCGCGTGCAGTGTGCCGTGCACCAGCAAATGCGTGTAATGCGCTGACAGCGTTTTGCCTTGCTCTTTGGCCTCTCTTGCCACCACAGGTGCGCACAGCACCAAGTCGGCCATTACCAACGGTTCTTGCTGGTAATCAAAGGTCAGCACATTGGTGGCGTAGTCCTTTTTGCGATAGCTCTTGTTCAATTCGCGCCCTTCTTCTTCGCCCACGATGCGCACCGTGATTTCTGCGTCATCTGCCAGCGCATGACGGATGGCGCGCGTGACGGCATGGCGCGGCAGGGCGGCGCGGTGGCGGGCGGCATCGGGAATGTCACCGAATTGCAGGGACAGTTGAAGTTGTTGCAATGGCATGGGCAAAGAGAAAAATCGGTGTGTCAAGGTGGTGGGGTGCGTGGCACGTCCAAGTCGTGCCAACGATTCAGTCGCCGCTGTCCAGAGCTTTGCGGCGGGTGCTGATCCCTGCCCGCATGGGGGCACTGCCTTGTGCTTCGTAGGCGTCCACAATGCGGGCTACCAGCGGGTGGCGCACCACGTCGGCGCTGCTAAAGCGCGTGAAGGCAATGCCTTTGACGCGCTTCAAAACGCGTTCGGCATCAATCAAGCCACTCAGTTGTCCTTTGGGCAGGTCGATCTGGCTCACATCGCCCGTGACCACGGCCTTGGCACCAAAGCCAATGCGGGTCAGGAACATTTTCATCTGCTCGGTGCTGGTGTTTTGCGCTTCGTCCAGGATCACAAAGGCGTTGTTCAGCGTGCGACCGCGCATGAAGGCCAGTGGCGCGATTTCGATGGCGTTGCGTTCAAAGGCTTTTAGCACCTTGTCGTAACCCATCAGGTCGTAAAGGGCATCGTAAAGCGGGCGCAAATACGGGTCCACTTTTTGAGACAAGTCGCCTGGCAAAAAGCCCAGGCGCTCACCGGCTTCTACGGCCGGACGCGTCAGCACAATGCGCTGCACGCTGGCGCGCTCCAGCGCATCCACCGCGCAGGCCACGGCCAAGTAGGTCTTGCCCGTGCCCGCTGGGCCAATGCCAAAGCTGATGTCGTGGGTGGCAATGCTCTCCAGATAAGCGGCTTGGACAGGTGTGCGAGCCTTCAGGTCGGCACGGCGAGTTTGCAGTGGGGGCAGGTCGGCTTCTTCGCCTCCGCTGTCGCCCACCAGCATGAGCTGCACCATGTCGGGTGAAATCGGGCGGTCAGCCCGTTCGTAGATGGCCTGCAAAATCTCCATGGCCCGCATGGCCACAGCCTTGGGGCCGTCCACCTTGAACTGCTCGTGCCGGTGCGCGATGCCCACCTGCAAACCCGCTTCGATGGTGCGCAGGTGCGCATCCATGGGTCCACACAGGTGAGACAAGCGGGTGTTGTTGTGCGGCGTGAAGGTGTGTCTGACGATCAAGTTGATAATCCTAGCTGTGCGCGGTTTTTGGCCAGTATGGCCCGGGCGAGAGCGCATTTTCTCCCATCCAAGGCATTTAAGGCGTCACCCCCATGATTGGCAAACTCACTGGCATCTTGAGCGACAAAAACCCACCCGAGGTGGTGGTGGACTGCCATGGAGTGGGCTACGAGGTGAATGTGCCCATGAGCACCTTCTACAACTTGCCCGCAACCGGGGAAAAAGTCAGTCTGGTCACGCACTTTGTGGTGCGCGAAGACGCGCAAATCTTGTACGGCTTTGCCACCCTGGGTGAGCGCGAGGCTTTTCGCCAGCTCATCAAAATTTCCGGCGTTGGGCCTCGTACCGCTTTGAGTGTGTTGTCGGGCATGAGCGTGACCGATCTGGCACAGGCCATCACCACCCAAGAAGTGGGTCGTTTGGTCAAAGTACCCGGTATCGGCAAAAAGACCGCCGAGCGATTGCTGCTGGAGCTCAAAGGCAAGTTGGGTGGCGACCTGGGCGGTTTGTTTGCGGTCAACACCCCCGATGCGCAAAGCGACATCCAGCAAGCCCTTGTTGCGCTAGGCTACAACGACAAAGAAGCTGCTGCCGCCCTCAAGAGCCTGCCTGCCGATGTGGGCGTGAGCGAAGGCATCAAGTTGGCGCTCAAAGCCTTGAACAAATAAGTGAACTGAGCCATGAGCATCCGCACCGACGACTTTGCCCCGCAACCCGAACCTCGGGTCATTTCAGCGACCCCAGTTTCCCACCAAGAAGAAGCCATTGAACGCGCCCTGCGTCCCAAGCTGCTTGACGAATACGTCGGTCAGGTCAAGGTGCGTGAGCAGCTGGAGATTTTCATCAGCGCCGCCAAGATGCGCGAAGAGCCGTTGGACCATGTGCTGCTGTTTGGGCCGCCGGGCTTGGGCAAAACCACACTCAGCCACATCATCGCCGCCGAGTTGGGCGTGAACCTGCGCCAGACCAGTGGCCCGGTTTTGGAAAAGCCCAAAGATTTGGCCGCGCTTTTGACCAATCTTGAGCGCAACGATGTGCTCTTCATCGACGAGATCCACCGCCTCTCGCCCGTGGTCGAAGAGATCTTGTACCCCGCGCTGGAGGACTACCAGATCGACATCATGATCGGCGAGGGCCCGGCGGCCCGCAGCATCAAGCTCGACTTGCAGCCCTTCACCCTGGTGGGCGCGACCACCCGCGCAGGCATGCTGACCAACCCGCTGCGCGACCGTTTTGGCATCGTATCGCGGCTGGAGTTTTATACGCCCGAAGAGCTGACCCGCATCGTGACCCGGAGCGCTGGTTTGCTCAAGGCGCCGATTGACCCGGAGGGCTCGTTTGAGATTGCCCGCCGTTCACGTGGCACGCCCCGTATTGCCAACCGCTTGCTGCGGCGGGTGCGCGACTACGCAGACGTTAAGGGTGATGGCACCATCGACAAAGGTTTGGCCCAAAAAGCTTTGGTCATGCTGGATGTAGATCCGGAAGGCTTCGACCTGATGGACCGCAAACTGCTGGAGGCCGTGATCCACCGCTTTGATGGTGGACCCGTGGGTCTGGACAACATCGCAGCCAGCATTGGCGAAGAGCGCGACACGATCGAGGACGTGATCGAGCCGTATTTGATTCAGCAGGGCTATTTGCAGCGCACGCCGCGCGGACGCATCGCCACATTGGCAGCCTTCAGGCATTTGGGTGTGACGCCACCGAAAAACTTTGGGCAGTGAGTCGGGGGTGGGCCAGGCTTGGCCCCGATAATCACACCATGAATGAAACCCCCCAAGACGCGACAACGACTGGCTTTGCCCAGCTGAAACTGGCCCAGGTCACTCTGCAAAACCTGGTGCAATTGGGCTACACCCAGATGACGCCCATCCAGGCGGCCAGTCTGCCCCTCGCACTGGCGGGACAAGACCTGATCGCTCAAGCCAGCACTGGCAGTGGCAAAACCGCCGCCTTTGGCCTGCCCCTGATCGAGCGCCTGCAAACGGCCGGCTCGCCCAGCGCCGCCATCCAAGCCGTGATTTTGTGCCCCACCCGCGAGCTGGCCGACCAGGTCACGCAAGAAATCCGCCGTCTGGCCCGTGCCCGCCAGAACGTGAAAGTCGTCACCCTGTGTGGTGGCGTGGCCCTGCGTGGCCAGACGGTGAGTTTGGAGCACGGCGCAGATGTGGTGGTGGGCACACCTGGCCGCATCCTGGATCACCTAGAGCGCGGCTCCTTGAGCTTGGCGGGCGTGAACACGCTGGTGCTGGACGAAGCCGACAGAATGCTGGACATGGGCTTTTTTGACGACATTGCCAAGGTGGTGCGCCAATGCGCCAAAGACCGCCAGACCTTGCTGTTTTCGGCCACATACCCTGAAGGCATTGCCAAATTGGCGGCCCAGTTCATGCGTGCGCCGCAGACTGTGAAGGTCGAGGCTCAGCACAGCGCGCACAAGATCCGTCAAATTTATTACGAAGTGAGCGAAAGCCAGCGGCTTGATGCCGTGTCCAAACTGTTGGCGCATTTTCGGCCTGAGCGCACGCTGGCCTTTTGCAACACCAAGCAGCAGTGCCGCGACTTGGTGGCAGTGTTACAGGCGCAAGGCTACAGCGCGCTGGCGCTGTTTGGCGAGCTGGAGCAGCGCGAGCGCGATCAGGTGCTGGTGCAGTTTGCCAACCGCAGCTGCTCGGTGCTGGTGGCCACCGATGTGGCTTCGCGCGGGTTGGACGTGGAAGGGCTGGAGGCGGTCATCAATGTCGATGTGACGCCAGATGCAGAAATCCACATCCACCGCGTTGGCCGAACCGGCAGGGGCGATGCCGAAGGCCTGGCGCTGACGCTGGCCAGCATGGACGAGATGGGCTCGGTCGGCAAGATCGAGGTCATGCAGGGCCGCGAATCCAAGTGGGAGCCCTTGTCGAGCCTGACGCTTGCGACCGGTGGGCCGCTGCAACCGCCCATGCGCACATTGCAAATTGTGGGTGGCCGCAAGGAAAAGATCCGGGCCGGTGACGTGATGGGCGCGCTGGCGGGCGAATGCGGCCTGACGCGAGAGCAGGTCGGCAAAATCAATGTGAACGAGTTTTCGACCTATGTGGCGGTGCAAGCGGCGTTGGCCAAAAAGGTCGAGGCGCAGCTGTCGCACGGCAAGATCAAAGGTAAAAGTGTGAAAGTGCGATTGCTCTGAGGCGTTTATGGAAACCAAGTGGCTGGAAGATTTTGTGAGCTTGGCTGAAACCCGCAGTTTCAGCCGTTCGGCGCAACTGCGTCATGTCACGCAACCAGCGTTTTCTCGCCGCATCCAGTCGCTCGAAGCTTGGGCGGGTGCCAACTTGGTGGACAGGAGCTCTTACCCCACCCAACTTACGCCAGCGGGCGTGACCTTGTATGCGCAGGCAATCGAGATGCTGCAGGCGCTGCAAAACACTCGGGCCATGCTGCGGGGCCACAACGCTGTGGGGAAAGACTTTATCCAGTTTGCGGTGCCCCACACCTTGGCTTTCACTTTCTTTCCTTCTTGGATGGCGGCTTTGCGCGAGAGCTTTGGCCCGATCAAAAGCCGATTGAGCGCCCTCAATGTGCACGATGCGGCCATGCGCATGGCCGAGGGCGGGTGTGATGTGCTGATCGCATACCACCACCCGTCGCTGCCCTTGCAAATTGACCCCGAGCGCTATGACATGGTGGTGTTGGGGCATGAGGTCTTGGCGCCTTACGCCCCGACTCGCCCGGATGGTCGTGCGCTGTTCAGCTTGCCGGGTTTGGCTGCCAAACCATTGCCTTATTTGGGCTATGCGCCAGGCGCTTATTTGGGTGAGATCACCGACTGGATTTTGAAGCAGGCCGGAACGCCGGTGCATTTGGAGCGGGTCTACGAAACGGACATGGCCGAGGGTTTGAAGGTGATGGCTTTGGAGGGGCATGGCGTGGCCTTTTTGCCCAGAAGCGCAGTGAAAAAAGAAGTGCAAGCGGGTGCGCTGGTCGAGGTGACGCTGCCTGAAGGGCAGGCGTTGGCCCTTAACATGGAGGTGCGGGCGTATCGCGAAAAACCGTTCTCTCAACCCTCAACACCCAGTCCGGCACACATGCTTTGGCAGCATTTGACCCAAAGCACAGGCCCCATTCATTCTTCTCGTTAAGCGTTCATCTTTTGTTAATGTTTGTTGTTCGATGGTCAGGGAAAACCTGAGCAAAAAAGGCCTCAGAACAGGCTATATTCACTTACTTGACTGGACAGGCACGCTTTGTGCAAAAGACCGGTGTGGAGGTTGTGGTGATGCGTCAACTTGGTGCATATCCAGCCAAAACCCTTGTCCATCAAATGCACTAGGGTACTTACCTAGGCCATCCAAGTCTGGATTTGTCATTTAATCTGTGTGTGGCGTTTTGCCGCTCAATCGTTATAAAGAGGATTCAACCCATGAAGAAATATGCACACACCGTGATCGGTACCGTACTGGCGACAGCCGGTTTGTTGGCAGGCACATCCGCGATGGCCGGCAAGACACTTGACCAAATCAAGCAGCGCGGTCAAATCGTTTGTGGTGTCAACACAGGTTTGGCAGGTTTTTCAGCGGCTGACTCCAGCGGCAACTGGTCGGGTCTCGATGTGGACCACTGCCGCGCTGTGGCTGCTGCTGTTTTGAGCGACGCCACCAAAGTTAAGTATGTGCCCCTGACCGCACAGCAGCGTTTCACCGCCCTGCAGTCTGGTGAAGTTGACGTGCTGGCCCGCAACACCACCAACACTTTGAACCGTGACGGCTCCCTGGGTCTGCACTTCATCGGTGCCAACTACTATGACGGCCAAGGCTTCATGGTGCCAAAAGGCAAGATCACCAGCGCCAAGCAGCTCAAGGGTGCCACCGTGTGTGTGCAGTCCGGCACCACCACCGAGAAGAACCTGACCGACTTCTCCCGCGCCAACAAGCTCAACTTGAAGCCTGTTGTGTTTGAAAAAGTCGAAGCCGCCACCGGCGCTTACTTCTCTGGCCGTTGCCAGGCTTACACCACCGACGCATCGGGCCTGGCCTCTGTGCGTGCCAAGGAAGCCAAAGACCCAGCAGCCCACCTCATCTTGCCCGACCTGATCTCCAAAGAGCCTTTGGGCCCCATGGTGCGCCGTGGTGACGACGAGTGGTTTGCCATCAACAAATGGGTGCTGCAAGGCCTGGTCGAAGCCGAAGAGTACGGCATCACCCAAGCCAACGTGGACCAGATGAAGAGCAGCGACAACCCTCAAGTGGGCCGTTTGCTGGGTGCCACCGAAGACCTGGGCAAGCACCTGGGCCTGGACAAAGAGTGGCTCTACCGTGCGATCAAAGTCACCGGCAACTACGGTGAAATGTTTGAGCGCAACGTCGGTCCCAAGACCTCCATCAACCTGCCACGCGGTCTGAACAACCAGTGGAACAAGGGCGGCCTGATGTACGCCTCACCGCTGCGTTGATCGCCTGCCTTTTTTGAAGGTTCTGGATACGCCCCTTCATGGGGCGTATTTTTTACCACCCCGTCATTTTTCAGGCAGTTTCCATGTCCCACTTTTCCATGATCGAGGCCCGGCCCTTGCCCGGCAAGAAAAGCCGATCCATCTCGTGGCGCAGCCGAGAAGGGCGATCGGTCATCTACCAGATCGTTGCCATCCTGTCCGCTCTGGCCCTGGTGGCCTTGCTGGTGCGCAACACACTCACCAATATGCGCCTGCGTGGCATCCAGAGTGGCTACGACTTTTTGTTTCAACCGTTTGGCTTTGACATCAGCGAAACGGTGATCGAGTACGCGCACAACAGCTCCTACTTTGTGGCCTTTGCCATCGGCATGCTCAACACGCTCAAAGTGGCTGTGATCGGCATCGTGCTGGCCACCGTGTTGGGGGTGTTGGTGGGTGTCGGGCGGTTTTCGGCCAACTTTTTGGTGCGCAAAATCTGCTACGCCTATGTTGAATTTTTTCGCAACGTGCCGGTTTATTTGCAGTTGCTGATCTGGTATCTCGTCTTCACCGAGATGCTGCCCGACCTGGACCAGGCTTGGCAGGCGGGCCATTTCTTCTTGAGCAAAAACGGGGTCTCATTCCCCTGGCCTGTGTGGCAGCTGGGTCAGACTCTGGCTCTTATCGGTGTGGTCTTGGGCCTGGTCTTTGCGGTGGTCTATCGCCGCATGGCGCAGGCGCATTTTGACCGCACTGGACACACCCGTCCGGTGTGGGCGGTGTCCCTGGCGGTGACGCTGGCGCTGGCTGTGCTCGGCTGGTTGGTCGGTGGCGCCCCCAACGAATGGGACCTGCCCAAAAAGGGCGACTTTCAGATCGAAGACGGTGGCGCGTTCAGCCCCGAGTTCATGGCCTTGTTGTGTGGCTTGGTGTTTTACACCGCGTCTTTCATCGCGGAAGTCGTTCGCTCGGGCATCGCCTCGGTGTCATTGGGCCAGCACGAGGCCTCGGCTTCTTTGGGCCTGAGCAAAAGCCAGTCCATGCGTTTGGTCGTGCTGCCGCAAGCCTTGCGTGTGATCATCCCGCCGCTGACCAGCCAGTACCTGAACCTGACCAAGAACTCTTCTTTGGCCGTGGCCATTGGCTACCCCGAACTGGTCTCGATTGCCAACACCACGCTCAACCAAACGGGCCGTGCCATTGAGGCGCTGTCGATCGTCATGCTGGTGTACCTCACCTTGTCTCTTCTCACCTCGGCCCTCATGAACTGGTTCAACGCCAGTGCCGCCATACAGGAGCGCTGACATGAACGTTTTCAAATCCATCGAAGCCCGGCCCATGCCGGGCCGCAGTGCCGGGCCTGTGGCCTGGTTGCGCAGCAATTTGTTTTCCAGCCTGGGCAACAGCCTGATGTCGCTGGCCCTGCTGGCCGTATGCCTGTGGGCCTTGGTCTCCTCGCTCGATTGGGCAGTATTGCAAGCTGTTTTTGGCAGCAACTTGCAAGCCTGTAACGATGCGCGTGGCGCAGGGGCTTGCTGGGGCGTGATCTCCGAAAAAGGCCGTCTGATCGTGATGGGCCGTTACCCCGAAGTTGAGCACTGGCGACCTGTGATCGCTACCGCCTTGATGTTGGGTGTGGTGGTCATCAGCTGCATGCCGCGTTTTTGGAATAAGGCATTGCCCCTGATCTGGGCCGTGATGTTGGCCGTGTATTTCGTGCTGATGAAGGGCGGCTTTTTCGGCCTGACGGAGGTCGACACCGACCAATGGGGCGGTTTGCCGCTGACGGTCATGCTGACGGTGATCTCCATGACACTCGCCTTTCCGCTGGCGATTTTTGTGGCCTTGGGGCGGCGCTCCAACATGCCTGCCATCAAAACCTTGTGCACACTCTATGTGGAGCTGGTGCGGGGGGTGCCGCTGATCACCGTGTTGTTCATGGCCTCGTTCATGCTGCCGCTGTTCATGCCCGAGGGTGTGAAGATCGACGTGCTGGTGCGTGTGGTGGTGGGCATCACGCTGTTTTCGGCGGCTTACATGGCCGAGGTGATTCGCGGTGGCCTGCAGGCTTTGCCCAAGGGTCAAACCGAAGCTGCAGCCACTTTGGGCCTGACGTATTGGCAGACCCAGCGCATGATTGTTTTGCCGCAAGCCTTGGCCACCGTAGTGCCGTCCATCATGAACACCTTCATTGGCCTGTTCAAAGACACATCGTTGGTCACCATTGTGTCCCTCTATGAGCTGACCGGTGCTTTGGGTCTCGCGCTCAACTCGGACGCCGACTGGCGCCCATTCAAGATCGAAGCCTACCTCTTCATCACCTTCATTTATTTCGCGTTCTGCTTTGCCATGTCGCGCTACAGCCTGTGGATTGAAGAACGCACGGCCGTGAGCAAAGTTCGCTGAACGAAAGACCCTTATGACCACCAACGCTACCCCCCTCATCGAGTTCAAAGGCGTGAACAAGTGGTACGCCAGCAATGGCTACCACGTGCTGCGCGATGTGAACCTGCAATTTGCCAAAGGCGAAAAAGTCGTCATCTGCGGTCCCTCGGGCTCGGGCAAATCCACCCTGATTCGTTGCATCAACGCCCTGGAGGAATACCAGGAAGGCACCCTGACCGTGGACGGCACTGTTTTGGGCGACGACCTCAAAGGCATTGACCAAGTGCGCCGCGAAGTCGGCATGGTGTTCCAGCAGTTCAACCTGTTTCCGCACCTGACGGTGCTGGAAAACCTGATCCTGTCGCCCACCTGGGTGGCCAAGATGCCGCGTAAGGAAGCCATCGACAAAGCCATGGTGCAGCTGGAGCGCGTGCGCATTGCCGAGCACGCCAACAAGTACCCTCTGCAGTTGTCCGGCGGTCAGCAGCAGCGCGTGGCGATTGCGCGTGCGCTGTGCCTGACCCCCAAGATCATGCTGTTTGATGAGCCCACCTCGGCCCTCGACCCCGAGATGATCAAGGAGGTGCTGGACGTGATGATCGAGTTGACCAGCCAGGGCATGACCATGCTGTGCGTGACGCACGAGATGGGCTTTGCCAAGGCGGTGGCCGACCGGGTGATCTTCATGGACCAAGGGCAGGTGGTTGAGCAAGCCCCGCCCCAGCAGTTCTTTGATGCGCCGCAAACCGATCGGGCACAAGACTTCTTGTCCAAAATTCTGGGGCATTGAGGCGGGGTTGAGAGGTTTGCGACAATACGTCTCATGACCCAAGAACTCACCCTCATACGCCCAGACGACTGGCACCTGCATGTGCGCGACGGCGCCGCCCTGAACGTGGTGGTGCCGCACACCGCAGCGCAATTTGCCCGCGCCATCATCATGCCCAACCTCAAGCCGCCGGTGACCACGGCCGAGCAAGCTTTGGCTTACAAAAAGCGCATCTTGGCCGCTGTGCCTCTGGGCATGGTCTTTGAGCCGCTGATGACCTTGTACCTCACCGACAACCTGGACCCGGCGGAGATCGCACGCGCCAAAGCCGCAGGCGTGGTGGCGTGCAAGTTGTACCCAGCTGGTGCCACGACTAACAGCGACGCGGGTGTGACCGATCTGCGCAAGATTTACCCGGTGCTCGAGGCCATGCAGCGCGAAGGCGTGCTGCTCTTGGTGCATGGCGAAGTCACCACCTCCGACATTGACCTGTTCGACCGTGAAGCGGTTTTTATTGAGCGGCACTTGATGCCTTTGCGCCGGGACTTTCCGGCGCTCAAAATCGTGATGGAACACATCACGACTGCGGAGGCGGTGCAGTACGTGTCTGCGGCCGACAGCAACTTGGCAGCCACCATTACGGTGCACCATTTGCTCTACAACCGCAACGCCATCTTCACAGGAGGCATTCGCCCGCATTACTACTGCCTGCCCGTGCTCAAGCGCGAGACACACCGCCAGGCGCTGGTGCAAGCCGCTACCTCGGGCGACCCGCGCTTCTTTTTGGGCACCGACAGTGCGCCGCACCCGGCCCACTTGAAAGAGCACGCCACAGGCTGCGCCGGTTGCTACACGGCGCATGCCGCCATCGAGATGTATGCCGAGGCCTTTGACCAGGCGGGTGCTTTGGACAAGCTGGAGGGGTTTGCCAGTTTGTTTGGGGCCGATTTTTATGGCTTGCCACGCAACACCGACCGCATCACTTTGCGCCTTGAAAACTGGACGCCACCTGAGAGCTACGCATTTGGCGAGGCCGAACTCAAGCCCCTGCGCTCCGGTGAGAGCCTGCCGTGGCGTTTGCTGAGCGCCTGAGCCTGAACCCCAACCGTGCGGGAAGTCGTTGCGCAGCCGCCTCGGCGCTGGGCGTGAGCGACATCGATTGGCGTGCGCCCTGGCTGGCCGACTGGCGCGCTGTGGGAGAGCCGATTGCCCAGCAGGTGGCCTCGGGTTGCCCCCAGCACCAGGCTTTGAACACGCCCCATCTGGCGCCAGTGCGTTTTGTTCCTCAAAACGATTTGCCAGAAGGTCAGGCCTACGAGGATTTCATCTTTGCCACGGGTCAAGTGCCCACCCGCGAGGGTTTGCATGATTATTTCAATGCCTTGTGCTGGATGCATTTCCCATTGGCCAAGCAACGCTTGAACCAGTTGCAAGCGCAGGAAATCGCCCGCGCTGGCGTGGGGAAGGTGCGCGGCAAGGTGCGCGATGCGGCGACCGTGTTCGATGAAAATGCTTTGTTGGTCCAGCTGTCTGACGCCTTGTGGGCAGCGCTGACCGATCACCGATGGGCTGAAGCCTTGTTGGAATTAAGAAGTGAGTGGGCGCACACACGCGTTTGGGCCTTTGGACATGCGGCTTTAGAGAAAGCCGTGCAGCCCTACAAGTCGATCACAATGCACATGTGGCGTGTGCCGCAGGAAGTGCCGCCACAAGACATCGATGCTTGGCTGGCGCAAGACTTGACCGAGACCAAGCTGTCGCAAAAACCCTTCAGTCCTTTGCCGATGCTGGGCTTGCCCGGTTGGTGGCCCGACAACGAAAACCCTTCTTTTTACGCCGACCCGACCGTTTTCAGGCCCAAACGGCGCCCATCCGCCATCGAAAAACCACACGCGGATCAGGATTACGAAGCCCTGTCTTGAATTTGTTTTTTGAGACCCTAATATTCAATCCCAACCGCTCGCGTCTTTCGGGCTGAAAGTGAAACTCAACATGAAACGCATTTTTCTTTTTGTCATGACCAACCTGGCCGTGGTGGTCGTGCTGGGCATTGTGGCCAACTTGCTGGGCGTCAATAGATTCTTGACAGCCAACGGCCTGAACTTGAGCGCTTTGCTGGGCTTTGCGCTGATCATGGGTTTTGGCGGCGCCATCATTTCCTTGCTGATCAGCAAGCCGATGGCCAAGTGGACCTCGGGCGTCAAAGTCATTACCCAACCCGCCAACGCCGACGAGGCCTGGATTTTGAACACGGTGCGCAAGTTCGCCGACCAATCTGGCATCGGCATGCCTGAAGTGGGCATCTTTGAGGGAGACCCCAATGCGTTTGCCACCGGCGCTTTCCGCGATTCCGCCTTGGTGGCTGTGTCCACCGGCTTGCTGCAAAACATGACGCACGAAGAAATCGAAGCGGTGATTGCCCACGAAGTGGCGCACATTGCCAACGGCGACATGGTCACCATGACCCTGATCCAGGGCGTCATGAACACCTTTGTGGTGTTCATCTCGCGCGTGGTGGGTTATGCGGTGGACAGCTTTTTGCGCAAGGGCGACAGCGAAAACACGGGCCCCGGCATGGGCTACTACATCACCACCATCGTGATGGACATTTTGTTGGGCTTTGTGGCCGCCATCATCGTGGCCTGGTTCAGCCGCCAGCGTGAGTTCCGCGCCGATGCCAGCGCTGCGCAGTTGATGGGCCGCAAGCAGCCCATGATCAACGCCTTGGCCCGTTTGGGTGGGGTGCACACTGCCGAGTTGCCCAAAACCATGGCCGCCATGGGCATTGCGGGTGGCATTGGTCAGTTGTTCAGCACGCACCCGCCGATTGAAGAGCGCATCGCCGCGCTGCAAAACAGCGCCTCATAAAGACGTTTCGTCTTTGGCCAGTGCGTCCAGGTGGGATGTGTCACCCCATCCCACCAAGGACAGGCCCTCAGGTGTCCACAGCAAGCGGTTGACCGCGGTGTTGGTAAGCGACCAAGTCCGAGGCGCCTGATGGTCCAGGTGGGTGGCCGCGCGATACAAGATGTCGAGCACACCGCCATGGGCCACCAACACAATTTGTTGCCCTTTATGTTGGGCTGCCAACTCGTTCACGCTGTTCATGATGCGCTGATGCAAAACCAGCAGTGATTCGCCGCCGCCAGGTGGCGTCCACTCGGGTGTGCGTTTGCGCCATTGCACAGCGTGCTCGGGCCACTCGGCTTCTACTTCTGCAAACGTGCGCCCTTGGAACACGCCGAAATGCCGTTCGCGCAAACCCACATGCGTGCGCACGGTGTGTCCCATGGCATTGGCCAGGGCTTGTGCCGTGTTGTGCGCCCGTGACAAGTCACTGGCATAAATGGCATCCACCACTTCACGACCCGTCAATGCGCGTGCCAAGCGATCGGCCTGCAGCAGTCCGGTGTCGTTGAGTGGGATGTCCAAGTGGCCTTGAAGGCGTGTCTCCAAGTTCCAAGCGGTTTCTCCGTGGCGAATCGCCAGAATGCGGGTGACGTCCATAGGGGATGCGCTCAGCGCGGCAATTCAATGTTGACCCGGCGCAAGCCTGCGGGCGGGTTGGGGAAATTGGCCAATGCGGCTTGAAACAAGGTGGCAAAAATCGGCACGCTGTCACTCCATGGCCCTGAGTGGCTGGCCCGCGTTTCGTAGACCACTTGGCCAGACTTCAGATCGCGCAGGATCAAACTGACTTCTCGTCGGTAATGGGTGGGTGGCGGAAAGCGCATGCCCATGCCCACGCCAATGTGCGAACTAAATCCACCGCCAAAGCCCGAACCCACGGCGATGCTGCCATAAGGCGCCCAACCGGGGGCGAGCGGTCGGCCCCAGGGATCGGCCAAGTAGCGGTTACCCCCGAAGCCCACCAACACACTCAATTGGGCCCCCGCATCGTCGCGCACCAGGCCCACGGCGGTCATGGCGGCTTGGGCTTGTTGTTCGGCCAAGCCCGCTTCCGGGTTGCTGGCTTGAGAGGGGAGGCGCTCAAAACGGTAGGTGGCGCCTTGCAGGTTCATGCCCGCTGGAACGGCTGGCACCGAAATCACATCGCTGTCGATCAGGCGCATCGAAGCACAGCCCGACAGCAGACCCAAGGTCACTGCGGCCAAGGCCAACAAAAAACGCCGAACGATCGTGTTCATGAAGATGCTCTCTAGTGGTTCACATGGAAATGACCTGGATGCCTGGCAAGGAGGATTCCTTGAACTCTTCCTCGTCAAAAGCCTTATCGCCGTCGTCTGATTCGATGCCCGTGATTTTCAGGTCCTTGAAGCCGTGCAATTTGGCGTCCATCAGATGCGATGGCACCACATTTTGCAAAGCCGAAAACATGTTTTCAATCCGGCCAGGGTGCTTCTTTTGCCACTCGCGCAGCATGTTGCCCACCTGCAAACGTTGCAAATTCTCTTGGCTCCCACACAGGGTGCACGGAATGATGGGGAACTGTCGGTGCGCTGCCCAACGGATCAAGTCGGACTCGGCCACATAAGCCAGCGGGCGGATCACCATGAATTCACCGTTGTCACTGACCAGCTTAGGGGGCATGCCCTTGAGCTTGCCGCCAAAGAACATGTTCAAGAAGAAGGTCTGCAGCATGTCGTCGCGGTGGTGGCCAAGCGCCAGTTTGTTGCACTTCAACTCTCGCGCCACGCGGTACAAAATGCCCCGGCGCAGACGGCTGCACAGGCTGCACATGGTTTTGCCTTCGGGGATCTTGTCCTTCACGATCGAATACGTGTCTTGCGTCTCGATGTGGAACTCCACCCCCAGTTCTTTGAGGTACGCAGGCAGGATGTGCTCGGGAAACCCGGGTTGCTTTTGGTCCAGGTTGACCGCCACAAGCTCAAAGTCCACCGGCGCGCGGGCCTTCATCTTGAGCAAGATGTCGAGCATGCCGTAGCTGTCTTTGCCGCCCGACATGCAGACCATGATGCGGTCGCCTTCTTCGATCAGGTTGAAGTCACTGATGGCCTGGCCCATTTGGCGGCACAAGCGTTTTTCGAGCTTGTGGGTTTCGCGTTCAATCTTGATGGCTTTGGCGGCCTCTGACTCGGCTTGCGCTTGTATCCAGGCGTTGTCGGCTTCTGTGTCTGTGTTCATGAGGTTCACCACTGTCCAGTTTCCATGCGAATGGCCACTTCGCAGTCTTCAAAAATTTCAAGTTTGGCAATCTTGACGCGAACGCCCAACACGCCGGGCAACTGCATCAGGCGGTTTGAGACTTTGCCGATCAGCGTTTCCAGCAGGTTGATGTGTTCTGCTGTGCATTCGTCGATGATGATTTTGCGCACTTTGCGGTAGTCCAGCACCGAATGGATGTCGTCGTCACTGGGCAGCAGGGGTTGCGTGCCCAGGTTCAGCTCGGCATCCACCTGGATCGGCTGGGGATCGGTTTTTTCGTGTTCGAGGATGCCCAGATTCGCGTTAAAGCGCAAACCGGTTAGCTCCAGCGTTTGATGGCCAGCAGGGGTTTTCATGAGGCAGTTTTGGTCTGGAAAATTTCCACCCCGACGGCTTCGCAGTCCGGGTACACATCGGGTTTGCAGCTGGACAGTCGCACCGCCTGCACCTGAGGGTGGTCGATCAGCTCGCGCATCAGGTCGTCGCACAAAGTCTCTTGCAAAACGATGTGGCCTTGTGCCACCCGCTGTGCAATCACATCGCGGATGAAATCGTAGTCCACCACCTCGGCCAGATCGTCTTGTGTAGGGGTTGAGGCGCTGTAGGGCACGAACAGCTCCACATTAAAGACGATCCGCTGAGGGCCGAGCTTTTCAAAGTCGTGCGCGCCGATGCGCACGTCTACCGTGTGGTTGCGCAAAAATAAGCGGCGGCAGTTCAGCGCCAAATCAGTCATCAGGTCGCTCATGCTGCGCCTTTCGGTTCGCCCAAAAACATCACGTCACGGGCCAAAGGCACCAGGTGCTGGCCGTTGTCCACACACACTGTGGTGCCGGTGATGCAGGGGTTTTTCGCCAGGAACAGGCAAGTGGCCGCCACCTGTGCCGGATCGATCGGCTCGCGCAGCAGGTTCACACGGCTGGCGCGGTCAAAGTTCTCTTGGGTTTGTGGGCCGCTCAAAAACATCAGGCCCGGGGCCACGCCGCACACCCGCAAGGGGGCCAAGGCTTGCGCCTGCAAGGCGACGGCACGTTCCAGCGCCAGTTTGGAGACCGTGTACGAAAAATAGTCTGGATTCAGGTTGAACACCTTCTGGTCCAGGATGTGAATCACGCTGCGTTGGCCAGACTTGGCGTCGGGCGCGCATTGCTGCGCCATCAGCGAAGCCAGCAACATGGGCGCGATCAAATTCACTTCAAGTTGCAGCCGCGCGCCGGGCAAGTCCATGTCGGTGCCCTCGTCCGGCTCGAACAGCGAGGCATTGTTCACCAAGCAGTCGAGCGGGCCGTGGCTTTGCGCGATGTGCGCCATCATCTGTTCGACTTGTACGGTTTGTGCAAGATCAGCTTGTATGCATTCAACCTGGCCCCCTGCAGCCTGCAGTTCAGCCTGCAGTGCCTTGGCTGCATCGGCCGAGCGTTGGTAATGGCACCACACGCGCCAGCCCGCCGCCGAAAATTGGCGGACGATCTCGGCGCCCAGGCGGTGAGCGCCTCCGGTGACCAGAACTTGTTTCATGCAGGGGGGGCTGGGCAGTTGGGACTGCGCAGGAACATTCAAAGTGACAAAGGCTTGAATTATCGGGCAAGCCATGGATTGGACCCTCGGTACCTCGGCAAACCCCCGTACACCTTCGGCGACAATCAGCACGTGAGCTTGCCGAACCCCCATCCCCCTGCTGAATTGACCCCGTGCATCCACCAGGCCATTGCCCAAGCCGGTGGCTGGGTCGGGTTTGACCGTTTCATGGCCATGGCCTTGTACGAGCCGGGTTTGGGTTACTACACCAACGCCTTGCAAAAGTTCGGTGCCATGCCCGCTTCGGGCAGCGACTTTGTGACCGCGCCGGGCATGTCCCCCTTGTTTGGTCAAACCCTGGCCGTGCAGGTGCAGCAGGCGCTGCAATTCACTGCCACCGATGAAGTCTGGGAGTTTGGCGCGGGCACCGGGGCACTGGCCCTGCAACTGCTGGACAGCCTGGGCGATGCGGTGCGCCGTTACACCATCATCGATTTGTCAGGCACTTTGCGCGCCCGTCAGGCCGATACCTTGTTGAAGCACGCCGATAAAGTGCGTTGGCTCGACGCTTGGCCCGACGCCATCGAGGGCGTGGTGGTGGGCAATGAGGTGCTCGACGCCATGCCGGTGCAGCTGTTGCAGCGCACGCAAGGTGTTTGGCATGAGCGCGGCGTGGTCAGTGCGGGCGAACAATTCGCTTGGCAAGACCGCCTGACCGATTTGCGTCCACCTGTTGAGATTGAGGGCGAGCACGATTACTTGACCGAGATTCACCCCCAGGCCGAAGCCTTCATCGCCAGCTTGGCCGAGCGATTGCTGGCTGGGCGGGGTGGCGCGGCGTTTTTTCTGGATTACGGCTTTCCCGAGGGCGAATACTTTCACCCCCAGCGCCACATGGGCACCGTGATGTGCCACCAACTCCATCAGGCCGACGACAACCCGCTGGTGGCGGTGGGCCAAAAAGACATCACAGCCCATGTCAACTTCACCGGGGTGGCTTTGGCCGGACAAAACGCGGGGCTGAATGTGCTGGGCTACGCCAGCCAAGCCTGGTTTTTGCTGAATCTGGGCCTGGCCGAGCGCATGGCCGAGGCCTCTTTGGCCGAACGCAGCCAGGCCCAGCGCCTCATCAACGAACACGAAATGGGCGAGTTGTTCAAAGTGGTCGGGTTCGGCACGTCGTCCAATTGGGCCGCTCAGGGCTTTGCCCGGGGCGACCGCTCGCACCGCCTGTAAACGGCATCAAGGCAAGCTATGTTGCGCTGGCTCATCGTGGTGTTTTTGGCCCTGATCATTTTCAGCGGTTTGCAAAAGTGGCTGCAGAAATTCGGCTTCGGGCGTCTGCCCGGTGACTTTCGGTTCCGTCTTTTTGGGCGCGAATGGTTCATTCCCTTGACCAGCACTTTGTTGCTCAGCCTGTTGGCGGCTGTCATTGCCCGTTGGATCTGACTGAGCGTCTCCAAGGGCTCGCAACACGAACGTGTTACAGTGCGTCACGCCATTGGCGACTTATGCCCATCTAGCTCCTTGCGAGCCGATAGCGCATCCCGGCAGAGGGATGCCAGTCTTGTCCTCCACTGTGCACATCGCCCGCCATGCTTTCAAAGCTGGGCCCAGACGATTTTTTGCTTCCCTTTCATGCACATCTGCACGGTGCGGTTGTTCGCCAAGCTTTGCAGCTGGCATTCGAGGGAGCTTTTTGGCAGCAGGACATGCCAAGAACCGTTCCGCCAAACAGCCCCCTAGAGGGTCCTTGTGTGCGGTTCGACCCCCTTCGTTAAAATACATGACTATCTTTTATTGTTCACACCAACCCATCTCCATGGGAAAATTCCGAATTCAACCGTGCTCCAGGGCTTTGCCCAATGGTGCATTTGGCGCGCAAGTGTCTGTGGCCAGTGGCCGCGGCAGCGCCAGCACCGACCGCGTGATGCGTTTTGTGCCTGAATTTGCTACGCCTGCCGCCGCCAGCCAATACGCCCTCGATGAAGGCATGTTGTGGGTGGAGCGCCAGACGACGAAACCGATCCTGCTTTGAGAAAGACGTTTTAAATGGCTAAAGAAGAACTGATTGAACTGATGGGCGT
>JBIKKE010000273.1:0-3552 GCA_044360575.1 Limnohabitans sp.
CAGCAACCGCTGTAAAGCCTACGGTGCCCTGCATCCAGTAGTGGTGGAACTCCTGGGCTTCCTCATCGGACAGTCCGGAAATGGATGTCTTTGTTGACATTTTTTGCTCCTGTTAACAAGGCCTTGCGACCCGGGTTGCGCACAGCCCGCGCAGATGGGCATCCGCAGCCAAAGGCCACGACATCCTGTTCAAGGCACCGAACATGTCGGCCCCTGCTGTTGTGTTGATCCTGGTGTAGCTCATGCCGCCACCCCCAGACCCAGTTCACGGCTGGCCGCATTCACATGGGCTTCAGTCACTTCGTTTTGGCCTTGCGCCTGCGACAACTGCTCGGCTTGATCACGCAAACGCTTGGCCGCAGAAATCTGCACCAGCACCGGCTGGCTTTGCACGACATCGCGCAAGCGCTGCTGGGCTTGGTCTTGCCAGCTGGCATTGGGGGGCGCCACGCCACGCGCTTGTGTGGCAGGGGCCTTGTCCATGTCGGTTCCCAGGGGCAGGATGTGGAACAGCGCATCAAACAGCGCGTTGCACACTTCTTGAATCAGGTAGCTCGCACCGCTGTAACCCATGAAAGGCGTGCCGGTGTGGCGGCGGATGATGGCGCCCGGAAACGATGCGGGAATGAAAGCAGCGCGCATCGGGCTGCCGCCCGAGATCTCGCTCAGGTACATGCGCTCGTTGTAGCTGCCAAACATGATCAATGGCGTTTGCGTTTTGACCATCTCACGCACAGCGGCGTTGTCGGTCTTGTTGCCGGCGGTGCGCGACACGCTGAAACGGCAGGGCAAGCCCATCTCGGTTTCAAGGAAATTTTTGAGGCCTCGCGAATAGGTCTCACCCGCCACCACCGCAAAGCTGGCGGTGGCAAAGAAATCTTGCGTGACCGAGCGCCACAGGTCCCACATGGGTTTGAGGGTGGTGTGCTTTTCGCGTTCGATGAAGGGCTCGGGGTCCAGGTGCAGCAACTCGCCCAGCTTGCGCAGAAAGTGGGTGGTGCTGTGCAGCCCGATGGGCGCTTGCAAATAGGGGCGCTCCAGCGCCTCGCACAGCATGCGGCCAAATTCGCGGTACATGCAGATGTTCACATCGGCTTCCACCAAACGTGAGACATCGGCCAGGTGGCTGCCCAGCGGGAACACCATGTTGACCTCGGCGCCGATGCCTTGCACCAAGCGGCGGATTTCGGCCAGGTCGCTCGCACTGTTGAAGGTTCCGTAGGAAGGACCAATGATGTTGACACGGGGCTTTTCGCCCACGGGGCGTTCTTCAAAGGGTTTGCGTGCAGGCACTTTGCGCAGACCGTATTCGCTCCACAGCCAGTACATGGCGCGGTTGGCGCACTGCCACTGGTCTTCGTCGATGGTGCGCGGTAAAAAGCGGGCAATGTTGGTGCCTTCGGGCGTCACACCACCACCGATCATCTCGGCGATCGAGCCGGTCACCACCACAGCAGGCAATTCGGGGTCGAGCGTGGCATGGGCACGCTTCATGGCGCCTTCGGTGCCTTCGCGGCCCAGCTGCTCTTCAGCCAAGCCCGTCACCACAATTGGCAACTCGTGCGGAGGCAGCGCATCGGTGTAATGCAGCACCGAGGTCACCGGCAGGTTTTCGCAACCCACCGGACCGTCGATCACGACTTGCAAGCCCTTGATGGCGGTGAACACGTACACCGCACCCCAGTAACCGCCTGCGCGGTCGTGGTCCAAAATGAGCGGCGATTTGGGCTTAGACACCGAGCTGGGTGGTGGAGACACTTGGTTCATGAGCCCATCTCCTCGGCTTTGCGCTTTTTCAAGAGCTTTTCAATCTGGCGGCGGGTTTCGGCCTTGAACTCGGGGCGGTCTTTGGGCACCGACTCCCACACACCGGCGGCGTGTCCTGCGCCCACATCGCCAAAGAAATCCTTCATGGCGTCAAAGCGGGCCTGGTTGCCCATGGCCGCTTGCACCACCTGCACCAGCGAACCTGCACCGGCCACACCCATCAGGGGCCTGGCTGAAATCAGGTTGGTGAAGTACAGCGAAGGCACACTGTTTTGTTTGGCGATCTGCACCACCGGGGTGGTGCCGATGGCCAACTGCGGCCGGTACTCGTACATGGCGTTCAGGTCTTGCTCCAGCGAGGCGCGCATTTGCACCTGCACGCCTTTGGCCTTGAGCCATTCGATGTCGTTTGCGTTCCACTCGGTGGCAGGGCAGGCCGAACCGACATAGCGCACATCGGCACCACATTCGATCAACAAGCGGCCGACCAACAACTCAGAGCCTTCGTAGCCACTCAGGGTGATGCGGCCCGAAATCGGCTTTTGCATCAGCAAACCGCGCATTTGCGTGAGCGCTTGGTTGCGTGCCACGTCAATCTGCGACTGCGCAATCCCTGCGGCTTGACCAATGTTTTGCAGCCAGTCTTGTGTACCTTCGAGGCCCACCGGGGCCGAGCCCACCACGGGGCGACCCGCGGCTTTGAATTCGCGCACGCTGGCGGTGTAAAAAGGATGGATAGCGGCAGCCACCGAGCAGTCGAGCGCGGCGTACAACTCGCGCCATTCGCGAGTGGGCACTGTTGGGCCTGCGGCCAAGCCCATGGGGGCCAACATCTGGCCGATGATGACCGGATCGGCCGGGAACATCTCGCCCAGCAAAGCCACAGTGGGCAAGTCGCCACGACCGGCACGGGGCGCGGCCACCGGGCCACTCATGATTTCTTCGCGGGCATATTTGAGCATCGCCCCGGCCAACACGTCCTTGGCCTCGGCATGGGTGGGCACGCCAAAACCGGGCACATCGATGCCGATGATGCGCACGCCGTTGATCTCTTTGGGCAAGAGCTGCAGCGGCACGCCACTGGCGGTTGGCACGCACAGGTTGATGATGACGATGGTGTCCACCTGCTCAGGGTCAGCCTCGGCATGTACCGCATCGCGGATGTCTTCGAACAACTTGCCCGTGACCAGCGACTCGGAGTTGAAGGGCACATAGCCCACGCTGCGGCGCGCACCGTAAAAGTGCGAAGTGAAGGTGAGGCCATACACACAGCAGGCCGAGCCGGACAGGATGGTGGCAGTGCGCTTCATGCGCAAGCCCACGCGCAGCGAACCAAATGCCGGGCACATGCTTTGCGGCTGGTCGTGCGGGCCGGCATCGGGCTGGCGCGGGTAGTCGCGGGCGTATTGGTCGAGCACCTCGGACTTGCCCGCTTCTTTGGCTGCGGCCACCATGGCCTCTGTCCCAGCGTGGCAACCCATGCCGTCGCCTTGCAGCCCTGCCGGGTTGGCAGGATCAGCAGCTTTAGGGCTGGGGTGAATCGGGATGGTGCGTGTCATGGCCGTGTCCTGGATGTGTCAGCGTGTTTTTCAGCGGGAGTGGTGTAACAAGGCTCAAGCCGCGTCGTAGACGACCTCGAGAGATGGCTTGATGACTTCGTTCTTGCCCACCATGTCGAACACGGTGGCAGGTTCGAGCACCACGTTGCGGCCGACCACGTCGGCGCTGAACAGACCCAGCAATTGGTCTTGGGTCTGGGGCTTGGGGCGCTGAGGCGGAGCCTCG
>JBIKKE010000274.1:0-3534 GCA_044360575.1 Limnohabitans sp.
TCCGCGTTGCAGGGTTCTGGCCCGGCTCGCGGGTTTTGACCGTGTCAGCCACGAGCTGGGCCAAATCGGTGGTGCTTGAAATTGGGCCCCGTTCTTGTCGGCGAGCCACAAGCGCCTTTGCAATCTGAAAAGCAAACCGTTCTTCGCCATAGTCACGTATCACCTCCGTGATTTGATCCACCTCTGCAGTGGCCAACCAATCGGCCACACTTTGTCCGCGCGTGGTGTCCATGCGCATGTCCAATGGGCCGTCAAAACGAAAAGAAAAACCCCTCTCGGGGCTGTCAATTTGGGGGGAGCTGATGCCCAAGTCCATCAGCACGCCATCCACACTGCCGGGAGGCAGTTCACCCAGGTTCGAAAAACCTTCATGGCGGATGGCAAACCGGACGTCTGATATCAACGCCGCATCAGCAATCGCCTCAAGGTCTTTGTCAAAAGCTTGCAAGCGACCCTGCGCCGAGAGGCGCGACAAAATCAGACGGGAATGACCTCCGCGACCAAACGTTGCATCCACGTAAGCACCGTCAGCCCCAGCTGTCGCCTGCAACAACTCATCCACAGCCTCATTCAAGAGAACGGTGGTGTGGGTCAATACGGTGTCGGTCATGGCGCTCAAAAGGAAAAGTCTTTGAACACATCAGGCATATCGCCTTGCATGGCCTGCGCCTCTTGAGCGTCGTAAGCGGCTTTGTCCCACAACTCAAAGTGATTGCCCATGCCCAGCAGCATGGTGTCTTTGGAAATGCCCGCGGCTTGTCGCAATTCGGGTGAGATGAGGACTCGGCCCGTGCCATCCATCTCCACATCCATGGCATTGCCCAAAAAGATCCGCTTCCACCATTGGGCCGACATGGGCAGTTGGGCAATGCGCTCGCGGAACTTTTCCCACTCAGGCCGGGGGAAAACCATCAAACAGCCGTGTGGGTGCTTGGTGATCGTCAGCTGCCCTTGCGCCGTGGCGCTCAGGACGTCACGGTGCCGGGTCGGCACAGACAACCGCCCTTTGGCATCCAGACTCAGCGATGAAGCCCCTTGAAACACAGCCACGACCTTTTTCAGATGAAAAGCACCAGCAGAGACACTTTTCCCCACTTAATTGCACTTTTTTGCACTGTATCAGGATTTCACACCAACTCAAACACCGAAGATCGTTTTTTTTCAATGAAATCAAGGGCTTAGCGCCGAAATCGCAAGCTCATACGGAGTAAATTTCCTTGTAAATTAGGCACTTACAAGAGTCTATGAAAGTAAGATCTCAAGGAATAAAAAATTAAAAATAACAAACTCATTTAAGAAAAGCCATCTGCTGCTTTTAACAATATGAAGCCGCCAGACGTAAAAAAACCCCAATCAAGGGGTTTTCAAAGCGTCAACGAGCAATCAGCTCGGTTTGGCCTGACTCAATCACCGAACATTTTCTGCTTCAACTCACGACGCTGCTGCGCCTCTAAAGACAAGGTTGCCGTGGGTCGGGCCAACAAACGACCCACGCCAATGGCCTCGCCTGTCTCGTCACAAAAGCCGTAATCGCCTGCATCGATACGATGTATGGATTGTTCAATTTTTTTCAGCAATTTGCGTTCGCGATCACGGGTGCGCAGCTCCAAAGCATGCTCCTCCTCGATCGTGGCCCGGTCGGCGGGATCGGGAACCACCACGGTGTCCTCGCGCAGGTGCTCTGTGGTAGCGCCGGCACTGTTAAGGATGTCTTGCTTGAGGATGCTGAGCTTGCGCCGGAAATAGGCCAGCTGCGTGTCGTTCATGTACTCGTCATCGGGCATGGCCAAGATTTCCGCATCGATCAGGGCATCGACTTTTTTGGATTTCCAGTTGTTAGCGAGCTTCGGGTCTTTTTTGATCGGTGCAAAAGGAACACTTTGTGCCGGAGGCGCCGAACTGGGCAGGAAACTCGACTTGGCGGCAGTGGAGGCCACGGCTGGCGGCAAGGAGGGCACGGTGATTTGAGCCAACCTGGCGGACGGGCGAGCAGCACGCACAGGCTGGTCTGACGCCACTGGCGTGACAGGAATAGGCGCAATGGAGGCTTCAACAGCCTCGCTGGTTTGAACGGTCATGGGTTTCACTTGAGGGGCTGGCAAAGACTTCTTCGAAGACTCTTTGACAGCACTTGGCTTGGACACAGAAGACTTGGCTGGAACAGTTTTGGTCAAATTAGGCGGCTTTTTAGCAGACTTCGCAGGACTCACCACCGGCTTGACAAGTGGTGACTTGGCTTTGACGACAGGTTTGGAAGGTGGGCTGGACTTTGGCTTGGGTTTGGCAAGTGAAGCAGAAACCGGTTTGGCTTTGACGGGCACTTTTTTTACCGGTTTGGCTTTTACGGGGGCTGTTTTAACTGGTTTGGCTTTTGCAGGCACAGTTTTGACTGTTTTGACTTGAGCCACGGTTTTGGCCTTCGGCAGTGCCTTGGCTGCAACGGAAGGCTTGACTGCCGGGGTTTTTTTATGGGCAGTCACCGCTGTCTTTGCAGCTTTGGAGGCTGCTTTAACAGGTGCTTTTTTGGGGGTCGTCACGTCTTGTCTCCTGGCCTTGAAAGAAGGCAGATCTCGAACAGCACGCAAACTGCACGCGCCGAAGGAACACTGTTCATGCTGATCTCGAACCCATAGATTGATCGCGGATTCGGCTTTAAAACGGCACCAAAAGGCACCGCTGCAGGCGGGCGATTGTAGCGACTAGAACGGTAAAAAATCTGACGCCGAACGATTAAAGCGATTTTGTTGAAAAAAGTACGACCATGCGCCAATGTCGAGTGCAAACGCTTCACACCAAGCTTTGTTCAAGTCCCTGCAACAGGATGTCCTTGGGCAAGTCGATGCCAATGAACACCATTTTGCTCATTTTCGTCTCGCCTGCAGCCCACAGGGGTCCCAAATCGCTGCCCATGAGCTGGTGAACGCCTTGGAAAATGACCTTACGCTCGGTACCCTGCATGTTCAAAATGCCCTTGTAACGGAGCATGCGCGGACCGTAAATGTTCACGATAGCGCCCAAAAAGTCCTCTAGCTTTGCAGGGTCAAACGCTCGCTCCGACTTGAAAACAAAGCTTTTGACATCGTCGTCATGGTGGTGGTGATGACCTTGATTCTGTTGGTGCGACGGATGATCACAATGCTCGCCGTGCTCATGGTCATGGCCGGGCTCGTTCGCTGCACCGTGCTGGTGCGACGGATGGTCGCAGTGCTCACCGTGTACGTGGTCATGGTCATGCCCATGGGCATCGTCTTTCAAAAAGTCCGGGTCAATGTCCAACTTGGCGTTCAAGTTGAAACCTTTCAGATCGAACACCTCGGACAAAGCCACTTCACCAAAATGAACCACCTTTTGCGGCGCGCGCGGGTTCATGTGTTTCAAGCGGTGCTGCAAAGCGTCCAGCTCTTGGGGCGAGACCAAATCGGCCTTGCTGATGAAAATTTGGTCGGCAAAACCCACCTGACGGCGTGCTTCCTGGCGGTCATTCAATTGCTGGACCGCGTGCTTGGCGTCCACCAAGGTCAGGATTGAATCGAG
>JBIKKE010000275.1:0-3526 GCA_044360575.1 Limnohabitans sp.
CACGCGTCCGAACCCATGTCGAAACCAGTGCAGCCCCTCGAATCCTATTTTAGGCGCTCTTGAGGAATTTCAAGAGGTCGATGGGTGAATCAATGTGCAAATGGGCGTTCCAACGCGAAATATCGCTCTGTTGGCCCAAATAACCGTAGGTGGCGGCCACGGTGCCCATGCCTGCGGCAAGACCGGCGACGATGTCGCGCTCATCGTCGCCCACGTACACACAGTGCGCCGGGTCTATCGACAAACGCCGTGCGGCCTCGAACAATGGCTCGGGGTGCGGTTTGGCATGAGGGGTGGTGTTGCCGCTGACGATGGCACCAGCCGTTGCAAACAAAGGCATGGCTGCGGTCAAGGGGTCAGTAAATCGGCTGGATTTATTGGTGACCACGCCCCAGGGCAGGCCAAGGGCCACGAGGCGCTCGATCATGTCGACCACGCCGTCAAAGATGCGGGTGCGCTCGGTCATGCAGTTTTCGTAAGTGACGAAAAACTCTTCTTTCATGGCCTCAAAGTCAGGGTGCTCGGGTGTCATGCCAAAGGCTAGGCCCAGCATGCCGCGTGCCCCAGCGCCGGCCATGGGCCGGTAATGCTCGAGTGGAAGGGACGGCAAACCGCGTGCCACACGCATTTGGTCCACTGCAGCGCCAAGGTCAGGCGCGCTGTCGATGAGGGTGCCGTCCAGGTCAAACAAGACGGCTTGTGCGTGGTGAAACATGGTCAGGCTTTCCGGCAGGCCAGCAAGTAGTTGACGCTGGTGTCTTGGCTCAGCCAATAGCGCTTGGTGAAGGGGTTGTATTCCATGCCTTTGAAGCCTTGAGCGTCCAGCCCGGCTTCTCGCGCCCAAGAGGTGAGTTCGCTGGGTTTGATCAGGCGGGCAAATTCGTGTGTGCCTTTGGGCAGCAAATTGAGGATGTATTCGGCCCCGACGATCGCAAACAAGAAAGATTTGGGATTGCGGTTGAGCGTGGAAAAGAACACCCAGCCGCCCGGCTTGACCATTTGGGCGCAGGCTTTGACAACGGCTGAAGGGTCAGGTACATGCTCCAGCATTTCCATGCAGGTGACGACGTCAAACTGCGCGGGTTGCTCAGCCGCCAGTGCCTCGGCGCTGGATTCGCGGTATTGCACGCCTTGCGTGCCCGCTTCAAGCGCGTGCAATTGCGCCACTTTGAGCGACTTGGTGGCCAGGTCGATGCCCAGCACCTGTGCGCCTTTGCGCGCCATGGCATCGGCCAGGATGCCGCCGCCGCAGCCAACGTCCACCACCTTCAAACCGTTCAAGGGCACCAGGCCGTTGATCCACTCAAGGCGCAGCGGGTTGATCTGGTGCAGGGGACGGAATTCGCTTTCAGGGTCCCACCAACGGTGGGCCAGGTCAGAAAACTTGGCCAGTTCAGCCGGATCGACGTTGGAATTGCTTGTATTCATGGGGTCTGATTGTCGGTGAACAGGCACCGGGCAAGAACGACAGACGAAAAAAAGCCCCATTGCTGGGGCTTTTTGGCAATCCGGTGAAGGATCAGCGGTTAGGGCGTGTGCCAACCACTTCAATTTCAACGCGGCGGTTCTTGGAACGGCCAGCGGCTGTTTTGTTGTCAGCAACGGCTTGCTTCTCGCCTTTGCCTTCGGTGTAAACGCGGTTCTTCTCGATGCCCTTGGTCACCAAGTAAGCCTTGACAGCGTCAGCACGCTTGACAGACAACTTCTGGTTGTAAGCATCAGAACCCACGGAGTCGGTGTGACCCACAGCGATGATGACTTCCAAGTTGATGCCTTTGACTTTACCAACCAGATCGTCCAACTTGGCTTTGCCTTCGGCCTTCAAGACAGACTTGTCGAAGTCAAAGAAAGCGTCAGCAGCGAAAGTGACCTTGGTGGCTGCTGCGGGTGGCAGAGCTGGGGCCGCTGGACGTGGTGCAGGAGCTGGAGCGGCTGCTGGAGCTGGACGTGCAGCAGGTGCTGGAGCAGCGGCACGAGCTGGAGCCGGAGCTGGAGCTGGAGCTGCCTTAGGAGCCACAATGGCGCCGTCGCAACCTGCGCCAGCAGTGGCGGGTGTCCAGTTGGCATTGCGCCAGCACAGTTCGTTGGTACCGTTTTTCCAAACAGTGCCGGAGCTGTCACGCCAGTTGTCAACAGTTTGTGCGCCAGCGGCGGTTGCGAGAGCTGCGGAGGCCAACAACATCGCCACTTTGTTCAGTTTCTTCATGGTCTTCCTCTTAGGGGATAAAGCCGCAGACTCGCTGCGTGAAAAGGACGCATCAAATGACCGTCACCTGATGCGTTGCGTTTTATTGTGCCATAGACCATGCACTGGTCTGTCAAATGCCGGACTGACAACAAAGCTCTCATGCAAATGAATCACAAATGTTGCATGGACGCCACAGTGCCATGCAACTAAAATGATTGCTTTTCATAGCGTCACTTTCCCCCTCTATATATGACTCAGTTCGCCAAAGAAACACTGCCCATCAGTTTGGAAGAGGAAATGCGGCGCAGCTACCTCGATTACGCCATGAGCGTGATCGTTGGTCGTGCCCTGCCCGATGCGCGCGATGGCCTCAAACCCGTGCACCGCAGGGTCTTGTTCGCCATGCACGAGCTGAACAACGACTGGAACCGCCCTTACAAGAAGTCGGCCCGTATCGTGGGTGACGTGATCGGTAAATACCACCCGCACGGCGACCAGTCTGTGTATGACACCATTGTTCGCATGGCGCAGGACTTCTCAATGCGCCACATGCTGGTCGATGGCCAGGGTAACTTCGGCTCGGTGGACGGCGACAACGCAGCGGCGATGCGTTACACCGAAATCCGTCTGGCCAAAATCGCTCATGAAATGCTGGGCGACATTGACAAAGACACCGTCGACTTTGGTCCCAACTACGACGGCTCTGAAAAAGAACCGCTGGTGCTGCCTTCCCGCCTGCCCAACTTGCTGATCAACGGCTCGGGCGGTATTGCGGTGGGTATGGCCACGAACATTCCGCCGCACAACCTGAACGAGGTGGTGGACGCGTGTTTGCACTTGCTGCGCAACCCCGAAGCATCGATCGATGAGTTGATGGAGATCGTGCCCGCGCCCGACTTCCCGACGGGCGCGATCATTTACGGCATGACCGGCGTCAAGGACGGTTATCGCACCGGACGTGGCCGCGTGGTCATGCGGGCCAAATGCCACTTTGAAGACATCGACAAAGGCCAGCGCCAATGCATCGTGGTTGATGAGCTGCCCTACCAGGTCAACAAAAAGACCTTGCAAGAGCGCATGGCCGAGCTGGTGCATGAGAAGAAAATCGAAGACATCAGCCACATCCAGGACGAGTCCGACAAGTCCGGCATGCGCTTGGTGATTGAACTCAAACGGGGTGCGGTGCCCGAAGTGGTGCTGAACAACCTGTACAAGCAGACCCAGCTGCAAGACACCTTTGGCATGAACATGGTGGCCTTGATCGACGGCCAGCCCAAGCTGTGCAACCTGAAAGACCTGATCCAGGTCTTCTTGCAGCACCGCCGCGAAGTGGTGACA
>JBIKKE010000050.1:0-12621 GCA_044360575.1 Limnohabitans sp.
GTACGCATGCCGATTTAGAGGTATTGATGCCCGAGACGGTCATGATCGAGCTCGGCTGGCCTTTGTCTGAAAAAGCCCAAGACGAGATCGACAAAAAGAGCCGCAAACCCAGTAAAGAGATTCGCGTGGACGCGATGCGCGATGCGGTGGAGTTTTCCCAGCGCACCAATGCACGTGGGCGCGGTAAGGCCGTTTTGGTGTTTCCGGCCGAGCGGATGAACACCATCACGGCCAATGCCTTGCTCAAAACCCTGGAAGAACCGCCAGGTGATGTGCGATTTGTGCTGGCCACCGAGGCCAGCCACATGCTGCTGCCCACCATCCGCAGCCGCTGTTTGGCCCACACCATGAAATGGCCCGAAACCGATGAGGCGCTGGTTTGGTTGACAGAGCAGGGCGTCCCCGGTGCTGTTGCTCAAGACTTGCTGAGAAGCGCAGGCGGCCGGCCTGCCGATGTACTGCGCCAATCCGAATCGGGTTTGTCACCGGATTGGTGGGCTGATTTGCCCAAAGCCATGCGCCAAGGTGATGCACGTTATTTGGCCGATTTGAGCCCCGCGCAGGCGATCGATGCGCTGCAAAAGCTTTGTCACGATCTTGTGCTGCGCCAGTCGGGCGCTGAGCCGCGATTTTTTGAAAAAGCGCAATTACCACCTTGCGCAGCCTCTGTCACGGTGTTGACCGATTGGTTCAAGCGCATGATGCAGTCTGCCCGCACAGCGGAGCACCCTTTCAACGCAGGTCTGATGCTGGAAGCCCTGACCGCCGATGCCCAACAAACCCTGATGTCCAAGGGCTGAACCATGTACACCGATTCCCATTGCCACTTGAATTTTCCTGAACTGATGGGCGATCTTGACACCATCCAGCAAGCCATGCGCGATGCAGAGGTGACGCGTGCGCTTGTGATCTGCACCACGATGGAAAAATTTGGCGAAGTCCACGGTTTGGCCTTGGCAAACGAGAACATGTGGGGCACTGTGGGTGTCCATCCGGACAATGAAGGTGTGCGCGAGCCCAGTTTGCAGGATTTGTTGGACGGCGCGGCCCTTCCCAAAGTGGTGGCCATTGGCGAGACCGGACTGGATTACTACCAGATGGAGGAGCGCAAAGGCGGTCGTACTGTGGCTGATATGGAATGGCAGCGTGATCGCTTTCGTACCCATATTCGGGCTGCAAGACATACCGCCTTGCCATTGGTCATTCATACCCGACAGGCTTCAGATGACACGATTGCCATCTTGAAAGAGGAGGGTGAAACGGGTGGAGCAGGGAGCGCAGGTGGCGTATTTCACTGTTTCACGGAAAGCCAAGAAGTGGCTCGCGCCGCTCTGGATTTGGGTTTTTACATCTCGTTTTCGGGAATCTTGACTTTCAAAACGGCCGCTGATTTGCGCGAAGTGGCTCAATTTGTGCCTGATGATCGCTTATTGATCGAGACTGACAGCCCCTATTTGGCTCCGGTGCCTTACCGGGGAAAAACAAACAACCCTTCTTATGTTCCCTATGTGGCCAAGCTTTTGGCCAATTTAAGGGGCTGTTCGGCCGAAGAAATTGGCCATCTGACCACCCAAAATTTCTTGACCTTGTTCAACAAAACCCATTGATTTAACCTCATGTTTTACATCAATAAAATCGCTCTCGACGTTGTTTTGATTGGATTATTTTGCTTCGGCTTGAATGCCCAAGCGGGTTCTTACGAAGATTTTTTCAAAGCGGTTCAAGTTGACAATGTCAGGACGGTTCAAACGCTATTGCAAAGAGGTTTTGATCCCAACACGGTCAATCCTGATGGTGTTCCTGCCTTGATGCTGGCCGTTCGCGAGCCCTCGCTCAAAGTCGCCGAGCTTCTGGCCAGTTGGCCCCAAACACGCACTGAAGTACGCAATGCCCACGATGAGAGCCCTTTGATGCTTGCCGCGCTCAAGGGATTTCTTCCGTTGGTCAAAAAACTGGTGAACAACGATGCAGATGTGAACAAACCCGGATGGACGCCTTTGCATTACGCAGCCACAGGCGGACATGTGCCGGTGATTGAGTTTTTGCTGGATGAAAGTGCCTATATTGATGCCGAGTCACCCAACGGCACGACGCCATTGATGATGGCGGCGATGTACGGCAGCCCCGAGGCGGTCAAATTTTTGATCCAGGCGGGGGCCGATTTGACGCTTAAAAATCAACACGGCATGACGGCCTTGGATTTCGCTGTTCGTGGACAACGCGCCAATGCCCGTGAACTGATTGAAACGGGTTTATCCCGTTTGGCTGAGCGTCAAAAACGAAACCAAGAAGTTGTTCAAACACCCGCTGTACAGCCCGCAGCCCGTTAAATTTCTTCAGTAGGTTGAAGCCATTTTGTTTATTCAACTTGCCACTTAGTTGCTTACGATGTGCATTATGTAAAGTAACATAGAGATGGACTGAGAATCAGCCAAGTCCAAGCTTCTGTGAGCTCTTAAAGGGAAAAATGGAATGCTCAGGGTATGAAGCGCAAAGAGTGAACATGTTCGGGCTGGGACAAGGATAAGCTTCGGTAATCACCCCGCGCCCATTGCTTGGACATGTCCCGGCTGCGTGTCGAAAAGACATGACCACTTTGACCTGTTTGGTAAATGAACAATCCTTGACCTTCTGAGCTCAAATCATAGATCGCACGCATCGATGCCGCATGGCGATTGGCAAAGGGTTCTTTCTTGTCATTGGCCCAGTACTGCCCGACATTAACCGTAAAAAGATCGCCGGGGCTTTCAACACGAACATCAAACAGAGCGTTCAGGCCAGGAACTTTGCCAAATGGTTTGTGACTGCTGATGGCTGGGTGCCAAGCACCCCAACGCCATTGACTTGGATCAGAGCCCAGCTTCGAGGAAATTCGGCTCAAACTGCGGTCCATGGCGGTTGAGACCAAGGGTGCGCAGCCCGAATCACCACACCAGAACTTGTCATCACGGGCCAAAATACCCTCCAAAGACAGCCTGAAGTGGCGCTTGCCATATAAAGCTTGAAACCGCTCAGCACCCAGACGGGATGACAAAACAGTACGTGTCATTTCGTCAGCCCAAACATTCAAAATCAAGGCAGCTGCGCTTTGCGAGCGCATCTGCCCATCAAAAGAAGCCAGCAGCTTCATGGCCTGATCGCCCAATGCATGTACTGGCTGCGCTTGCAACGCAGCCGGCAAAAGCGACTTTGCGCCCAATGAAAGTACGTCGTTTTGTACCTGCTGCATGCTTTGCAAATTGTGCACTGGGGTCGCTGAAAGCAACTGTTCAATGCGGTTGAAACGCTCTGGTGTCGTCCAATCAGACCCTAAAAAGTGAGGGTAATCTTTGGGCAAAATATTCTGGTTCGCGGTCGCATGCCAGCCCTTTGCGCTGATTTGCGCCGTGTTCAAACTGGGTGTTTCTGAATAGGGAATCCAGCCTTGCCAGTCGTACTGAGGTAGCCATCCTGGGGCTGGCGCCACACCCTGAATGTCGTTGCTCGACAGACGAACAGGAACTTTCCCGATGGCCTTGAAAGCAACCTCCCCTTGTATGTCGGCCATCACGACACTTTGCATGGGGGAATGATGGCCCTCAAAGGCCTTTTGAAGCTGAACCACGTTTTGGGCCCAGTTGGCCTGCATGCCAGCATCGATGGTTTGGTTGTCGGGCGTGAGCGCCGACCACTTGAGGCTCACCGCATAAGCAGACGAATTGAGCACCCCTTTGTACTGCGATTGAACATCGCTGATGAGGGGGCCGTGTCGGGTATTGCGCACGGTCAGGACTTCATCCCCCTGCCCTTTGACTCGAATGGTTTCGGTCCGGGTTTCAAATGCCGCCCATCCCGTTGGTGTTCGGTATTGACCTGGGCGAGCCGCATCCAATTGCTCTAAATAGAGGTCTTGTACATCCGGTCCAGTATTGGTGAAGCCCCAAGCCACACCAAGGGTTCTGCCCAATACGACGAAAGGAAGTCCTGGCAAAGTGGCGCCCATCACATCCAAAGCTGGGAGTGATTGACCTCGCCAAACCACTGCAGGCGATTGAAGGCGTGCGAAATACCAAATGGCAGGGGCACTCAGCGCCAAATGGGGGTCATTGGCAAGCATTGGCTTACCGCTTTGTGTGTGGCTTCCGGCTACCACCCAGTTGTTGCTGCCTTTGCCGTCCAAAGTGCCCACATCACGCACCCAGTCTTGAGACCATTGCGCCAAAGCTGTCTGCGCTTTGGGGGATTGAAGGGCAGCTTTGGAGTTGGCATCAGCAGATGCATAAACACCCAATTGGGCATACAAGGCTGGTAAATCAACCGCAGTGGCAGGCTTTTCGCCGGGGTAAGGGGGCATCAGTTGCCAAAGCTGCTGATGGGACAGCACCTGGGAGGCGCTCAGCCGGGCAAATTCATTGCCCCAGTTGCCCCCCAAATCCAGCGCCATCATGAGCGCCCATCCAACGCTGTCTTCGGGTTGCCAGGATTGACCTTGTTGCCCCCCCGGAGATGTGCCCAAGATCATGAATTCAGGTGAAGGGCGCACAGCGCCTGTTTTCCAAGCCGCCTGAATGCCATCGCTGTATGCCTGTAAAGCAGCTTGAGCCAGAGGGGACATGGCTTTCAATTGCTGCTGAGCCATCGGAATGATGGCCAAGGTGCGCATCAATTTGTCGGTGTCCAGGGTGGCTGGTCCTAATATTTCAGACAACTCACCCCGCATGACGCGGCGGTTGAATTCCAATTGCCAACCGCGCTCTTGTGCATGCAAAAAACCCATCGCTCGCCAAGTATCAAAGGGGTTGCTGGCCTGGATGTGGGTGACATCTGACGCATCACGTCCAATGTGCACTGGCGCTGAGAAAACGGCTAGACGCAAAGTGCCATCAAGTTGAGGCATGCTGCGAAGCATCTGCACCGAAAACACGCCACCAGCAAGCAATAAAGCCACAATGGCCAACACTGTCAAACGTCCAAGCCATTTCATGCGCTGTCTCCCCGTGATCTGCGTCACTGAATGAAAGGGTTAAATGTGACCCCAAACCATGAGCGCGTCACGCCCTTCCGTGACAAGGTCCACCTTGGCTCCAACGGGCAGTAGAACCTTGGTTTCAACATGGCCAAAAGGTAAGCCCGTCAGGACAGGCGCTTTGATTTGGTTGCGCAGCCAGTCGACCACGGTGACCATCTTGAAGCCTTTGTCGTGTCCTGGAACCAGCTTGTACTTGCTGAATTGCCCCATCAGCACCGCCCTTTGTTGGGACAAGACACCTGCATGCAGCAGATGAGTCAGCATTCGCTCAACGCGGTAAGGGTGCTCGCCCACGTCTTCGAGGAAAAGCACACCACCTTTAACCTGCGGGAAATACGGCGTGCCCAGCAGAGAAGTCAGCACCGTCAGGTTGCCGCCCCACAGCGGCGCGTCTTTGATCAGCACCCGCCGCTCAGCCTCGCTCTTGGGTAACTGCCAACCTGTGCCCTCCCCCTGCTCCAAAAGCAAGTCGTCAAAGCAGGCCTGCATGATGTCGTCGGGCTCCTCTTCAGAGCCGAAGTCTTCACCCAGCGCCGGGCCTTGCCAAGTGATCCGCCCTGTCTTGGCGTAAACGGCTTGGTTGAAGGCCGTGAAATCGCTCAGGCCCACAAACTGCATGCCGCCATCAATCGCTTTGGCGATCTGTTTGTAGGGCAAGGCGGGCAGGATGCGCGTGAGGCCATAGCCGCCGCGTGAGATGAGCGCCACGTTGGCGCCACTGTTGGCAGCACGGGTGATGGCAGCAATGCGCGTGGCGTCGTCGCCCGCAAAGCGCATGTGGGTGTCGAGGGCTGATTCGTCCACTTCAACCTCGTGGCCTTGTGCTTTCAAGCGTTTGAGGCCGCGACGGAAAGCAGCTTTGTCGCGCACGGCACTGGAAGGGGAAAAAATGTAAATGTGTGCCATGGCGCGTGTTCTTTTTCAGGGCTTGAAGTGTCGCACAGCCGCTTCGGCAATCGCCCCGCCCTGCTCTTGCACAAAATGGCCCGCATTGGGCAACAACATGGGCTCTGGGCAGCCTTTGATTTGACTTTGCAATTGACGCATCACCGTCTCGCCCAGCACCGGATCTTGCTGGCCAATGGCCATGAATGTTTGGCCTTGCCAGTCGCCCCGCCAAAAGTCACGTGCTTGGCGAGAGATGGCCGCGCCAGGCGAATCGGCAAACTCGGGCACCATGGGGGGAAAGGCTCGGAGCGCTGCGCGGTAACCCTTGTCAGGAAACGGTGCGTTGTAAGCCGTTGTCTCTTCAGGCGTCATGCTGCGGTTGCCCCGGGCAAACAGCTTGCCCACGTCGAACAGCGGCTGACTTTGGCACCAATCGCGCCAGGCCAGAAAGCCCTCGCTCAGGGGCTGCTCTCCCGTGGCGAGCGTGGTATTCATGACCAGCAAGCCTTTGTAACGCTCAGGAGCAGCCATGGGCAAAGTCAAGCCCAAAATGCCACCCCAGTCCTGCACCACCAGCACCACGCGTTGCAAATCCAGTCCCTCAATCAAATCCAATAAAGACTGTCGGTGGGTGTCAAAGTGATGAAAAGCGTCTTTCTTGGGCTTGTCGCTCTTGCCAAAACCGATCAGGTCGGGCGCCACCACACGGTGACCAGCCGCCAGCCAGACCGGGATCATCTTGCGATAGAGGTAACTCCATGCCGGATTACCGTGCAGACACAGCCAGGTCAATGGGGCATTTGTGTCGCCTTCATCCAAGTAGTGCATGCGTAAACCCGCGATGGTGGGCAGATCGGCCACGTAACGCGGCTGCCAAGGGTAATCGGGCAAATCGGCAAACGCGTCGTCGGGCGTGCGCAAGGCGTCTTCTCTGAGAGGTTGGGCGTTCATTCTTTTGGGCCTGAAAAAGTCTTTGAGCAACTGGCCGCATTCTTCGGCTAAAACTCCGCCCGTGACCTGGGTTTGGTGGTTCAGCTGCGCGTGGTCAAACAGGTTGAGCACCGAACCCGCTACGCCCGTTCTCGGATCGGTCGCACCGAAGACCACACGGTCAACCCGGGCGTGCAACATGGCGCCACTGCACATTGCGCAGGGCTCCAGCGTCACATACAAGGTGCAGCCATCGAGCCGGTAGTTGCCCAGCACTTGCGCAGCTTCGCGCAAGGCCAGCACCTCGGCATGCGCCGTGGGGTCGTGGCTGGCAATCGGGGCGTTGCGGCCTGTAGCGATGACCTGTCCATCCTTAACAACCACTGCGCCCACGGGCACTTCGCCTGCATCGGCGGCCGCTTGAGCCTGAGCCAAGGCCAAACGCATGCCTTGCTCATCGGTCATCAGTGGGCGGGCAGGCTCGTTATGGAGGAATTGCTTGGGCAGGAACATGATGCCGAGAGGTTACCAAATGGTGGGGAACCAATACATATTTCAGGGCCTAGCGGGCTCTAGCCGCAACAAAGCACCGTCGGCGCCGTTGCTCAGCAAATAAATCAGCCCGTCCGGACCCATGCGTACATCGCGAATGCGACCTGCACGGCCTTGCAGCAAACGCTCTTCACGAATCACTTTTTCGCCATTGAGCACCAAGCGCACCAACATTTGGCCACGCAAGGCGCCCACGAGCAAATCCCCCTGCCATTGTGGAAACTGCGAACCGCTGACAAAGGCCATGCCCGAAGGGGCAATCGATGGGACCCAAACGTGCAAGGGCTGCACCATGCCGGGCTTGCTATGCCCCTCACCGATGCGTGTGCCCAAGCCGTAATTGACACCGTAGGTGACCACCGGCCAGCCGTAATTGAATCCAGCGCGCATGACATTGAGCTCGTCGCCACCTTGTGGTCCATGCTCGTGCGTCCACAACTCACCCGTTTTGGGGTGCAATGCCGCACCTTGGATGTTGCGGTTGCCAAGAGTCCATTTTTCTGGGAAAGCCCCTGCGCGCTTGGCGAAGGGGTTGTCGGCCGGTACGCGGCCATCGTCATGCAATCGAATCACGGAACCCGCATGGTCGTCCAGCTTTTGAGCGCGGTCTTTGTCGCCTCGGTCACCCAAGGTCAGGTAGAGCATGCCCGCTGTGTCAAACACAATGCGCCCACCAAAATGCTGACTGGAACGCGTCTTGGGCTGCATGCTGAACAACACCTGAACCTCGGTCATGCGATGGCCTTTTAACTTGCCCCGGGCCAAGGCTGTTCCCCAGCCGCCTGGTCCCGGTGCGTTGTAAGCCCAATAAATCCAACCGTTTTGCGCATAGTTGGGATGCAAGACCACATCGAACAAACCGCCCTGCCCTCGTTCAATGGACAAGGGCAGACCTTCAATCGGTTTGGGGTCTAAACGAAAATCGGACTCCACCAAACGCAAACGCCCGGCCTGCTCGGTCACCAACATTCGCCCGTCTGGCAAAAAAGCCAGAGACCAAGGATTTTCCAATCCAGTCAACAAGCTCGTGAGCCGCCAGGCATGCGTATCTGCATTGATGACCAAAGAACGCTCTTGTGCCCACGAGTACGAACAGCCGGCCAGGGTTAAAAGCAGCAAATGAAGTGATCGAACAAGATAACTTTTCATGTGAACAGACTCTCCATGGCTGGACTGGTGAAATGCATCAAGGAAATTGATTGATGGGTTGGATTTTTTTTCCGGCTTAGGACCCATGTTCATGCCAATGAGGACCTTCTCAAAACGGAAAAAATTCTGTCTATGCTATAAAAGTTATGACAAACGGTGAAATGCCGGCACCCAACACAAGAAGCTAACAGCCCTTCGCAACCCAATGATGGAGACAAAAATGTCGAATAAAAAACTGATTTCATTGACCGTCTTAGCGTGCATGGCGTTTGCAGGTTGCAGTTCTTTGGGAATCAAGAATGCACCTCCCCAACTGGCGCCCGCTCAAGGCGCCAAACTTATCCATTGTGACTCACTGATTGGTTTCAACTTTTCCGGCACGACAGTGACTGCGGCACGTGTGGTGGCTGCCGGGACACTCAGAAACGCCGAACAACCTGTGGGTGAACACTGCCAAGTGACTGGATTTATGAACCGGCGTATCAGCCCTGTCGATGGTCAAACATATGCCATCGGCTTTGAAATGCGCTTGCCACGTGAATGGAGCGGTCGATTTTTGTACCAAGGCAACGGCGGCACCGATGGTACGGTCGTCACTGCTGACGGCGGTCCATCTTTGGGCAGCGGCGGTATGCTTCGAAACGGTTTGCAGCAAGGTTTTGCCGTTATCAGCTCCGATGCCGGACATACCGCAGCACAAAATCCGCTTTTTGGGCGAGATCCTCAAGCGCGACTCGATTACGGCTATCAAGCGGTCGGCTCACTCACCCCCATGGCCAAGGCATTGATTCGTTCAGCCTACGGCAAGGGCCCGGATCGTTCTTATATTGGAGGCACTTCCAACGGCGGTCGTCATGCTTTGGTGGCTGCATCCCGATATGCGGCAGACTACGACGGCATCTTGGCCAATGCGCCAGGTATCTACCTGCCTCGGGCCTCGGTGGCCAATTTGTCCCAGGTAAAGCGCTGGGACTCGATAGCCACAACACGAGTTGTCAATGGTTTGCCCGACTATGAATCGGCACTGCCCATGTCCGAAAGGCGACTGATAGCCAACGCCATCTTGATGCGTTGCGATGCGCTGGATGGTGCGGTGGATGGACTGGTACAAGATACGCAAGCTTGCCGAAAAGCCTTTGACATCATGAGAGATGTTCCCACTTGTACAAGTTCACGAGATGGCACCTGCCTGACGGCTGAGCAAAAGACCGTGGTTGCGGCTGTTTATTCTCCGGTGTTACGTGCGAATGGTGATCTGTTTTACGCCGGCTTTCCTTTTGATCCAGGTATTGCCCACCCAGGTTGGGGCGAGTGGAAATTCAGGAACTCCGTGCGTACCGCGCGCAACCCGGTATCCGTAGGCTACATTTTCTCAACCCCACCTTCGTCTGACTTGGCCAAAGCCAAAGAACCATCGCGTACTGCAGCATTTGCCCTCAATTTTGATCTTGAGAAAGAGGCTCCTAAGATTTTCGCAACCAACGAGATCTATACGGAAAGTGGGATTTCTTTCATGTCCCCTCCCAACGCCACTCGAATGGACGCCCTGAAGGAGAGGGGCGGCAAGATTTTGGTGGTTCATGGAACTTCAGACCCCATCTTTTCCATCGACGACACAGCCGCTTGGTACCGAGAGCTGAATGCCAACCATGGCGGCAAAGCCGACAGTTTTGCTCGATTTTTTCCGGTCCCGGGCATGGGTCACTCCAGAGGTGGCCCCGCTACCGACCAGTTTGATGCGCTCAGCGCCCTGGTTGAATGGGTGGAATTTGGTCGTGCGCCCGAACGAATCGTGGCGGCATCTAGGGGGCCAGGCAACCCTGGCGGCACCAATCCGGATGTGCCAAGCACTTGGCCGAACACACGGACCCGCCCGCTGTGCCCCTATCCATTGGTTGCGAGATACCAATCTGGTGACAAAGAGCAAGCTGCTAGTTACGCTTGCGTTCGCTGAAGCCTTTTCACAGACATCAGACCCTTACAGAGGGCCTTGGCTTGAGTCCTTAAATCGGCCAATAAAGGTCATCACTCCCACTCAATGGTCGCAGGTGGCTTGCTCGACACGTCGTAAGTCACCCGGTTGATACCGCGCACCTCGTTGATGATGCGTCCCGACACTTTCTTGAGCAGCGCATAGGGCAACTCGGCCCAATCAGCGGTCATGAAGTCGCTGGTTTGCACGGCGCGCAAAGCGACCACGTAGTCGTAAGTTCGGCCGTCGCCCATCACGCCCACGCTTTTCACTGGGAGGAACACGGTGAAGGCTTGGCTGGTCAGGTCATACCAGGTCTTGCCAGTTTCGTCAGTGAAATTGCGCAACTCTTCAATGAAGATCGCGTCAGCGCGGCGCAGCAGATCGGCGTATTCTTTTTTGACTTCCCCCAAGATGCGCACGCCCAAACCGGGTCCTGGGAAGGGGTGGCGGTAGACCATCTCACGGGGCAAGCCCAGGGCCACGCCCAGCTCGCGCACCTCGTCTTTGAACAGTTCGCGCAGCGGCTCCAGCAGTTTCAGGCCCAGTTGCTCGGGCAAGCCGCCCACGTTGTGGTGGCTCTTGATGGTGACGGCTTTTTTGCTCTTGGCACCGCCCGACTCGATCACGTCGGGGTAAATCGTGCCTTGGGCCAGGAAGGTCGCGCCTTTGACGGCTGGTCGGCCGTCATTCCCATCTTTGCCGCCGTCGGCTGCTTTCAACTTGGCAGCCTGCTCTTTGAAAACATCGACAAACAAGCCGCCAATGATTTTGCGCTTGGCTTCGGGCTCACTCACGCCTGCAAGCTTGCCCAAGAACAAATCGCTGGCATCGACACGGATGACCTTGGCGTGCAATTTGCCGACGAACATCTCCATGACCATATCGCCCTCGTTCAGGCGCAGCAGGCCGTGGTCCACAAAGACGCAGGTCAGCTTGTCACCGATGGCGCGGTGAATCAATGCTGCAGCCACCGACGAATCGACGCCGCCGGACAAGCCCAGGATGACTTCTTCGTCACCGACTTGCTCGCGAATTTTGGCGACCGCTTCTTCGATGTAGTCGCCCATGATCCAGTCAGGGCTGGCCTGGCAGATGTCGAGCACAAAGCGGTTGAGCAGCGCCTGGCCCTGCACAGTGTGAGTGACTTCGGGGTGAAACTGCACCGCATAAAAGCGGCGGGCCTCGTCGGCCATGCCCGCAATGGGACAAGCCGGGGTGGAGGCCATGACCTTGAAGCCGGCAGGCATGGCCGTGACCTTGTCACCGTGGCTCATCCAGACCTTGAGCATGCCGTGGCCCTCAGCCGTGGCGAAGTCTTCAATGCCTTTGAGCAGTTCGGTGTGACCGTGAGCGCGGACTTCGGCGTAGCCAAACTCGCGGGTGGTGCCCGCCTCGACCTTGCCCCCCAGTTGCTGGGCCATGGTCTGCATGCCATAGCAAATGCCCAAGACCGGCACACCGAGCTCAAACACCGCATCGGGTGCTTTGTCGTCCACCTCGTACACGCTGGCGTGGCTGCCCGACAGGATCACGCCTTTGAGGTTGCCGTCTTTGGCGTATTCGCGCACCCAGTCGCTGGTCACATCGCAAGGATGGACTTCGCAAAACACATGGGCTTCGCGCACGCGACGGGCAATCAGCTGGGTGACTTGCGAGCCGAAGTCGAGGATCAGGATTTTGGAGTGCTGCATGGCAGGCGCCGTTCTAAAGAAATGAAAAGGCGTCTGGGGTGCAGACGCCTTGGTGATCAGGTAAAGATTTTAGTCGGCGCGGTAATTTGGCGCTTCTTTGGTGATCTGCACATCGTGAACATGGCTCTCACGGATGCCGGCAGCAGTGATTTCCACAAACTGCGAATCGTTGTGCATGGCTTCAATGGTGGCGCAGCCGCAGTAACCCATGCTGGCACGCAAGCCGCCCGCCATTTGGTAAATGATGGACACGACCGAGCCCTTGTAGGGCACGCGGCCTTCGATGCCTTCGGGTACGAGCTTGTCGGCATTGGGGTTGCCGGTGCTGGATTCCTGAAAGTAGCGGTCAGCGCTGCCTTGTTGCATGGCACCAATCGAGCCCATGCCGCGGTAGCTCTTGTAACTGCGGCCTTGGAACAAAACGATTT
>JBIKKE010000276.1:0-3506 GCA_044360575.1 Limnohabitans sp.
ACCCTTAAACGACAATTTGATTTTGTCGTCCTTGTCGGCCGCCGAGTTGGTCAATTTGGCGCCCTACCTCGAACGCATGGCCTTGACCACAGGACAGGTCATCGGCCAGCCCGGTCAAGCCTTGCAGCACGTTTACTTTCCCTTGAGTTGCAGCTTGTCCTGGGTGTCGCACACGGCCGATGGCGAGTCCGACGAGCTCGCCCTGGTGGGGCGCGATGGCCTGATCGGGGTGCCCTTGGTGTTGGGTGGTGCGGCCATGCAGCACACGGTGCAAGTGCAATGCGGTGGAGAGGCTTTGCGCATGGGCGCCGATGTGTTCGTGCGGCAAATGTCTGCGCAATCGCGTTTGCACAAACTCGCTTTGCTGTATGTGCAGTGGCAAATGGGGCAGATGGCGCAAAGCATCGTTTGCAGCCGCCACCATGCCGTGTCTGAGCGCCTGAGCCATTGGTTGCTGAGCAACGCTCACGGGGCCAATACCCAAGAATTGCGGGTCACGCATGAAACCATTTCGCACATGTTGGGTGTTCGCCGCGAATCCATCACCCAAGCTGCGGGACGATTTCAAGCCGCAGGCTGGATCGCCAATAGTCGAGGCAAGATCACTTTAAAAGACCGTGAGGGTTTGAGTGCCATGGCTTGCGAATGCCATGCCCGTAGCCAAGTTGAATCAAAACGCTATCTTCAGCAGTTGGCGCAATTGGCGCAGAACGCACCTTCAAATGGTCGTCCTGAAAACTTGCCTGAACCTTTGACTTTGACGCCCTATGGCTTGCCCAGCGAAGCCCTGGGGCCGATGGAGGACAGTTTGCAAAAGTATGTCGATGCCTATGACTTTGCGCCGGTAGGCTTTGTGACTTTGGATGCGCAGGGGCGAATTTTGCAGACGAATTTGGCCGGTGCCATCTTGCTGGACATTCAGCGTTCGCAGTGCCAACACCATACTTTCTCGGATTTTTTGGCAGACGATTCGCAGGCTTCTTTTGCACGCTTTCACCATGAAGTCTTGGGCGGGCAGTGCCGTCGCCACTGCATGGTGCATCTCACAGCCACAGCCCACCGCAGTGCTTTGCAGGTTCGGATCGATGCGACGGTGGACGAGTGGGGTGTTGAAAATCGCATGGTGCTGATCGATGTGACCGAGCAAGCCCAATGGGTTGCTGGACGAGATCCGCATTGGTCGGGTGATGCACGGCCCGTGGCTGTGGGCAACCCGCTGCGCAGCATGTGAGGCTGTGCCGGGTGTGGTGTGTCCTGGGCAAGACACAGGTGCTTTAGGGCTTGGCTAAGATAGGCGGTATGAAAAACCGTCAATTGGCCTCTTTCTCCGTCAGCGCCCTGGGGCTGGGCTGCATGAACCTCAGCCATGCGTATGGCGCACCCGTGTCGGCCCAGCAAGCCGAACGCGTGTTGCTTACTGCCTTGGATCAAGGCGTGACTTTTTTTGACACCGCCGCTTTGTATGGGTTTGGTACCAACGAAACCTTGGTGGGCCAGGTGATGAAGCCCCATCGGCACAAGTTCACGCTGGCCAGCAAGTGCGGCATGCAAGGCGTGGCGCAAAGCGATGGCAGCAAGGTGCGTGTGATCGACGGTCGCCCCGAGACGATCAAAAAGACCTGCGAGGACGCGCTGCGCCGTTTGCAGACCGATGTGATCGACCTTTACTACCTGCACCGTTGGGACAAGAACGTGCCGATTGAAGACAGCGTGGGCGCCTTGAGCGATCTGGTGCGCCAGGGCAAGATCCAGACCATTGGCTTGTCGGAAGTGTCGGCCAGCACCCTGCGCAAGGCGCACGCGGTGCACCCGATTGCGGCGTTGCAAACCGAGTATTCACTTTGGACGCGCAACCCCGAGATCGCCGTGCTGCAGGCCTGCCGCGAACTGGGCGTGACTTTTGTGGCCTTCAGTCCGGTGGCGCGGGGTTTTTTGTGCGGCGCAGCGCTCGACGTGGCCGCCTTTGATGCCAAGGACATCCGCCGCAGCATGCCGCGCTTTGCGCCCGACAACTACGCCGCCAACCTGAAGCTCTTGCCCGCCTACAACGCGCTCGCGCAAGAGGCCGGCTGCAGCCCCTCGCAGCTGGCATTGGCCTGGCTGCTGCACCTGGGCGAGGACATCATCCCCATCCCTGGCACCACCTCGGTGGACCATTTGCTGGACGATCTGGCGGCCGTAGACGTGCAGCTCGATGCCAGTTTGATGGCACGCCTAGACGCCTTGATCAACCAGCGCACGGTGGCAGGGGACCGCTACAACGCGCAGGCCAACAGCGAAGTCGACACCGAAACCTTTGCCTGAGTGGTCGGTCATCCTCGGGCATGGCCCGAGGATCAAGGGCTGGCCACTGATGACGGGTTGACCAGAAGTCGTCAGTAGCTTTTTTGCTATGGTGGCTGGTTTAGGCTGGAAGCGGACATTGCAGAACTTCTACCTACTGGTGGTAGCCGGTGTATTGCAGTCACTCCCAAAATCTGCAGTCACGAGTTCGAGCAGCAGAGTCAGACTGCGCAATGAAAAGTGACTTGAGATTTTGGTAACACCACATGCACCCCCCGACGCGTGCGAATTCTCCTTTATTCCGCTTGCAAAATCTTGGAATTCATCAATGAGTGGTTAGAGTCACGACATGCAAACATCAGTTGATACAGCCAACAGCGTGACCATTGCCCGTTACTTGGGGGGTACCGGATTGGCTCTCTGGGCTTTAGTAATGGCTTTGACACCAGACGCTGGTTTCATGGCCCCTTGGCTATGGATGGCGCTTTTCTGGGCACTCCAAATTGGAGTCGGCTTGGCCATTCTTCAGACGATGTTGTACCTGATAAGCAGAGTCGATTCGAAGGGCCGAATGCCCTTGTGGTCGCTCGTTGCGATGAGTGGCTTATGTGGTTCTGTCGTGCTGGCGCCGATCTACTGGCTGATCGGTGAGGGATTTATGCAGCAAGTTATGGGATTTTCTGAAACGATTGACACCGATGAACTCCACAGCTTTGAGCAAACATTTGGTTGGACTGTGCTGCTCGATGAATGGCTCGAAATTTCAGGTCCGATCATTGCGTCATGGGCGTTGATCTCTTGGCCTCGCTTGCAGGGATTGTTGCCACCATTGGTTCAAAACATCAATAGTTCAGTCGATGAACAGCTGATAGCCCTCTCGCAAGAACCCAAAGTCGTTGAGGTGAGCGTTCGTCATTGGCGCACAGCGTTACCCACAGAGCTGGGTGACGATGTGATTGCCGTTAAGTCCGAGCTTCAATACCTGCGTGTCTGGACCACCCGGGGCGCAGCGCTGGTGCTGGGCAGTTTGCAAGAAGTGGAAGACGAAGAAGGCAGTGCCGGGATGCGGGTTCATCGCTCATGGTGGGTGCATGCCAGGCATGTGCGGACCGTAGGACGTCTTGGTGAAGCTGCTATTTGTGAGTTGAGCGATGGCCGCGAAGTGCCCATCAGCCGACGCCGAAAGGCAGATGCGCTAGAGCGATTTGGTGACCGAGCTCGGT
>JBIKKE010000277.1:0-3505 GCA_044360575.1 Limnohabitans sp.
TGTTCCTGCCAGCATCCCCACCAGCCTGAAACTGCCCGGTGCTCTCAAACTGCAGCTTGAAGAAGATGCCAAGCAAATGGGCATGAGCCTGCACGCTTTCATGGTGAGCACACTGGCGGATGCTGCTCAGCGCAAGCGTTTGCGGCAAACATTTGCTCAAGACTCGGCTGATGCGCTGGCCGTCATGAAGGCCACCGGCACAGGTCATGCCTTGGACGATGTTCGTCTTTATTTTTCTCAACTGAAAGAACATCGTCAGGGGAAAAGCGCGCCTCCTGCACCCTTGCAACCGAAAAAAATGGGTTGAGGTGTGAACACCGTATTTCTAAGCCCGGCGGCATTCCAAGATTTGGTGCGCCTAGAAGCGTTTTTGTACGAGTCCGAAGACCCATTGGCTGGAGAACTGCTCGATTTCATCCTGGATGCCTTGCAAGTGTTGACGCATCAACCCGGCATTGGCCGTCCGGTGGAAGGCGGTTTGCGGGAACTGATCATCTCTCGTAGGCGCAGCGGCTATCTGGCACGCTACCAATGGGATGATGTGTTGAACCGTGTCATGGTGGCCCGAATTCGCCACCAGCGCGAAGCTGGGTATCAAGACGGAGAGGTTTGAGCCCCTTTACCAGCCCCATTGCACGCCGCTGATGCCTTGCAGCTGCGCCAGGCCTCGCCTCAGGCATTTGGCTAGGGTTTGTATGGGGATTATTTGCACTTCGCATGCTGTCCAGGAGAATCGCGCCGTGCAACACAAACCAGGAGCGTGAAGTGCCAAGAGCTGCCAAGACGTGGGCCGACAAAAAGCGTGCGAAGCCCCCGCACACCGTGACGCTGGACAAGGACTTTGCGGGTGTACCGGCTGGATCGCGACTGCTCATCTCATGTCCGATGGAGCTGGAGGACTACTTGAAAACACATGTGCCGTACGGCACTACGAAAGAAATCCAACAGGTGCGCCGTGAGCTTGCTGCACTGCATGGTGCGGACGCCACTTGCCCCGTCTCCACGGCGATCTTTTTGCGAACCGTGGCCGAGGCTGCTTGGGACGAGATGGGCGCTGGCAAGGCCACGACCGACGTGGCACCGTTTTGGCGGGTGATTGATCCGAAGTCACCGCTGGCCAAGAAGCTGCGCGCTGGCCCTCAGTGGCTGCAACAACAGCGGCTTGCGGAGCAGTCGTAGCTTGGCGGCTATCTGTATATGTGGCGATTTGCAGGATCAAACCCAAGTGGCCCGCATTCGCCACCAGCATGAAAGGCGTCGCCACGCGTTACCCCGCCATTGATGCCGCCATGGGCGACTGTTCAACCTGGAAGACCGCATCAAGCAATGCACCACGCGCCACAAACAAGCGGCTGCAATGCCCCCCGATTTAGATGCCTTGCTGGGCTTGAGTTTGCTGGTGACGCAGGCCTCGAAAGGCATGCGTTTGCGGGTCGACATTGACGGTGCGGCGCGCGGCCACTGGCAAGCGGGGGCGACCTTGTTTTCTCAAAGCCAAGGCCAAATGAACTTGTCCTGCGCCCAATGTCATGACCAGAATTTTGGACAACGCCTGTACACCGACCTGCTGAGTCAAGGGCAGCCCAATGGTTACCCGGTTTACCGTCTGGAATGGCAAAAACCGGGATCGCTGGAGCGTCGTTTGCGCAGTTGTTATGCCGGCATCCGCGCTGAGATACCCCCTTGGGGTGCTTTGGAAATGCGGCAACTGGCGCTGTACCTGATGTGGCGCGGTGAGGGCTTGCCCATCGAGATGCGGGCTGTGCGCAAGTGATCAAGCTGCCCCGTTGCAAAAGGCATCCCGATCAGGAAAGCAAAAGGAAGCCTGAGGCCAAACAACTAAGCGAGCAACGTTCCAACGATCCGGTACGTACTCATCTAGGAGCGTTTAAACGTCTGAATTTACCGGCCTGCTCGGCTTTTCGCGCAGGCTCGATGGAATGATGGGTTCGGCGTCTACGACAACTAAATGAGGTTGATAGGCACGTTGCGCGGCGGTTGCTCAGTGTGCCCTGGAACGAAGGGTTATGTAGTTGTCCATGGCAATGCTTTGAGCTTTTCTGACGTTCCAATTTCACTTTCGATACGGCTTAATATTGCGTTTTGCAAAATACTACTGCAATCGTCTACTCGTGATTTCAAGTAGTCCGATGTCGCATCAACTAGCCATACTGTAAATTCTTTAGCTTCCATTAAGAGGAATTTTCTAATTGCATAGCCAAGCTTATCCTTTGATGGGTCGATTACCTGCAACGATTCAATTGATCGGCCTCGCATCTTGAACTTGGCGGCATCGCTGGTGGTTACATACCCTTGGTTATGGGATAGGGTGTGTCGAATTTGGAAAATGGTCTCAATAGCTCTAATGGATTTTTTTAAGTCCGTGCTCGCAGAGCCGAAGGTATACCTCTTTTTCTGGATGAGAATTGCTGTCAGCTCATCAATCTTTTCAAGATCATGAAACAGTTGATGCTCAAACATTACCTCTGGCATAGAAAACCTGCCTCGAACTGACCAAAGTATTTTTGAATCAACGGAACCTTTTAGCCGTTCTGCAGGAACGTGATCCCTAATGGCTTTTGCCAATGAGATGAGAGTTTGCTTGTAGAAGGTCTCAAATGCGTTGATAGCTTCGAGCGTTGTAAGTTGCTCTGAATACCATTTGTATTTTTGGTAAGTTGATTCCTTGGGGCCTCTGGTATTTCCTGCTTCGGCTTTTTTTAACTTTTTCAGTTCTTTATGGCGATCTTCAATCCACTTGATGTAGGCAAACTGATGATCGATCAGTGTTTTGAATGTTACAAAGTTGGTAGCTTTTACGACTCGGGCAAGATGCTTGATATCGTCATCAGATGTGGTTGCGATGCTTACACGGTCACCAAATAGCTCAACGTTCCCTGCTCCAGCTTTTCTTCCAGCCATCAGGTCACCTCAATGCATAACGTGATGTAGACCGCAAAACCCCTTGGATACACGCCATCTCAGTCGATGCATCCTGCGAAAGAAATTGCGGCAAATGGCGTGCACCAGTGCTTTGGGGCTTGTGTGTTGTTATGTCATGCAGGTATAAATTTCCCATGAAACTCGGTGCTCCCTTTTTTTATTCCACTCGCTGACTGACCCAACTGCGCGAATGGATTCTGGGTACGCACTATATGTTGAAAAACCTAAATTTCAACTTAATTAGATTCTTATTTATTCAATTTGATGCTGGATTGCCCAGCTGTGCGCAAGTGATCAAGCCGACCCGTTGCACACCCGCAGGACCTGCGGGCCGTAGGCTTCGAGCTTCTTGACGCCCAGCCCGCTGATGCCTTGCAGCTGCGCCAGGCTTTGGGGTGCGGCCTCGGCGATGGCGGCCAGGGTCACATCGTGAAAGATGACGTACGCGGGCAGGTTGTGTTCTTTGGCCACTTCGGCGCGCCAGGCCTTGAGGTTGATGTAGCGCACCATCGCGTCTTGCCCCAGATTGGCGGCGGCGGGGGATGGGGCGCTGCGGCTGCGT
>JBIKKE010000278.1:0-3483 GCA_044360575.1 Limnohabitans sp.
GCGCCAAAGCAGATGACGGCAAAGATGGGCCATTTCGGAAACGCAAACATGCTCGGGTTGCCGTAGTAGTCACCGCTGAGCTTGGCGATGCGCAGCAGTGGCCACACGTAAAAAGCCGCAACGCCAAAAAGGGCACCGCCAATGGCATGGTGCACCGCCAGCAGCCATTGCTCAGCCCGTACAGAGCGTTTGCCGAGCCACTCGACCATGCCGTCGGCGGCGATGACTCTGCCCGCGGCCAAGGTGCTGGGGAACTGCAGAAACACGACGACGGCGATGGACATGGCCACCATTTCAGCGGTGCCGGCCAGCGGCTTTGAAAACAGGCCGCGACCTATGACGTCGGTCAGCACGACCCCCATGATGAACAGGACCACGCAAGTACCCAGGGCGTTCATGCCCCGGGTCAGACCGTCAAACAGCCGGGCCGGTGACACCTTTACTCCTTGTCCCAGTCGCGCAGGAACTTCACGCCTTCGGCGCGCAAGGCATCCATGTAAGCTTTGAGCACATCACGCGCTGGTTGTCCGTTTTGGGCGATCCAGGCTTTGGCGGGGTTCTCGATGGCCTTGGCCCAGCGATCGCGTTCGGCGGGGGACAGGGCGCTGACCTTGCCACCACCGGCCCTGAAGGTCGCTTCGGCATTCGTGACTGCCGTTTGTGTTTCGGTCACGTAACGCGTTGCATAAATGTCAGCAGCGGCTCGAACGGCAGCCTGACCCTCGGCACCGAGCTTGTCCCAGGTCTGTTTGTTCATCGTCAGTGCGCCCGGGAAGGTCGAGCCCATACCGGTTTGGATGTAATTGGGTGCCACCTCAAACAACTTGATCGGGGCAGCCGCAGTCAGGAAGGTCAGAACGCCGCCATAGACCCCCGACTTGAGGTCGTTGTAATACGAGGGCAAGCCTGAGGTCACAGCGGTTGCGCCTGTTCCCTTGAGCCAGGATAAAGGGGCTGGCGAACTGGCGATCTTCTTGCCATTGACATCTTCGTAGCGGGTCACTGGGAAATTGGCGAATAGACCGTAATCGTCTACCGCAGTGCCGGCGAGGAAGACCTGGTTGTGCTTTTCCCACGCGCCGCGCAAGAGGGGGTTGTTTCGGTTCATGTCGTTCATCACCTTGACCACCGGGCGCAGGTCGGTCGGGCCAAAGGGCGCCATGAAACTGACCTGTTGCAGTGGCAATTTGGCGGGGTGGAACACCAAGCCGACGACACCCATGTCACACATGCCTTGCTGCATCGCTTCAAGTTCGCCGCCAATCTTGGCCAGCGTGCCGCCATAGGCCTCATTCCAGGTGATTTTCATCTTGCCGGTCTTGGCCAATTCGGCGTTCACGGTGGGAATGAAACTCTGGCCGATCAACCTAACGAAAGAGAAGACCGGAGCCTGGCCAGAACAAACGGTGATCTTGACTTCCTGTTGGGCAGAGGCTGCGGTGGCTGTCATGGCGCACAAAGCAAGGGCGCTCAGTCGAAAGATGTTGGACATTTTCACGGGTATCTCCTTCACATGATCAGGGGTTGGGGATGTATCAATGAGCACTTTAGGACCCCTCAATTCATTCGTAAAATGGATTCGATGAATTGATCGCATTGACGCGGCAAATATCAGGAGTAACCCTTGCGTTTCAAAAAGCTTGATCTCAATCTGCTGGTGGCTCTGGATGCTCTGCTGCAGGAGCGCAACATCAGCCGTGCCGCCGAGCGTGTCAACCTGAGCCAGCCCGCCATGAGCAATGCGCTGGGTCGACTGCGCGAGTATTTCGGTGACGAATTGCTCATCCCGGTGGGTCGGCAAATGATGCTCACGCCCAGGGCCGAGTCGCTGCAGCAGCCGGTGCGTGAAATCCTGTTGCGTGTTGACAGCGATGTGGTTGCCCCAGCGGTGTTCGATCCGGCCACTTCGATCCGTTCTTTTTCGATGTTGGTGTCCGACTTCACCACAACCGTGTTCATGCCGCCCTTGTTGCGTGCTTTGTATGCGCAGGCGCCAGCTGTACAGATTCATCTCAAATCGCAGGGACGCACACCTCACGAACTGCTGGAGGAGGGGGAAGCCGACTTCCTGATCATCCCCATGCAATATGTTTCCAGCTTGCATCCTTGCGTCCCGCTGTTTGAGGATGACTATGTGGTGGTCAGCTGGGATGACCATCCCACTGTCCGCGACAGCTTGAGCCGCGAGCAGTACCTGCAGGCCAGTCATGTGGTTTCGAGCTATGGCTCCAGTGGCAACCGTAACCAGCCAGTCCTTGAGGGCTGGTTCTTGGAGCGCGAGGGCATCGCCCGCAAGATCGATATCACCGCATCCACCATGGCTGCATTGCCCAGCTTGGTGGTGGGCACGGCGCGTTTGGCGACGGTGCACCGCCGAATTGCCATGCATGCGCAACAGCATCTGCCGATCCGCATCTGGCCAACGCCAATGAAAATTCCCAAGCTCGTGCAGATGCTGCAGTGGAATAAGGTGCGCGAGGCCGATCCCGGTCTGCGTTGGATCCGTGACCTTTGCCTGGAAGTCGCAGGCAAGATTTGACTTGAAACAGTCGCGAAAGATGTCCGAACTCTGCGCCTTGGGTTTTACAGGCTGGTGCTGCCAAGATCCCAATAGAGCCGGGTTGGGTTATGGACCATGACCTCCTCAAAGGATTCGGCACCTGTCCACTCATGGGCTTTGGCGATGAGCGTTTCAAAATTCGCAAATTCCTCATGGTTGGTGCAGGGCCAGTCGCTTCCCCACAGCAATGCACCAGGACTCAGTTCGCTCAATAAAAGAGAGGTTAAAGTTTCTGGGTTGACGCCTCCCAATCGGTAAGCACCACTCAACTTCACGTAGACCGGTGCAAGGCTTGCGCGCTTCTTCAATGCCAACACAGTGGGGTCAGAGGTGCGGGCCTCCAAGGGTTTGGCCATGTGGTTCACCACAAGGGGTGTGTCAGAGGGTATTTGGCGCAACACTTGTGGCAGTTTCCCCTGATCGGTGTGGATCTCAAGATGCCAACCCAGTGTGTGGATGGCCTCCCAAATGTTCTCAGACAGCGTCCATTCGGGGATGTCATGGGAGGTGCCCGCCAAATTCAAGCGGATGCCCCGTACGCCAGATTGGTGCATGGCCTTCAAGGTTTCGATGCGCACATCTGGGCTGACCACGGCAATACCGCGCAGCTTGTCAGGGTGAGACTCGAGGGCGTCGATCATCAGGCTGTTGTCTGTGCCCAGAAAGCTCGGTTGCACCCAAACACCGCGGGTTACCCCCACATTTCCGGCGTATCTCATCCAATCGGACAGCTTCGCGTTGTATTGCGGTGCGTAACGGGCGCCTTCAACGGCAACCCCTGCGTTGAAAACATGGAAATGGGTATCGATCCAATTTTTTGACATGCTTAATTCCATGCTGTACATTCTAGTCCTCTAGATGTCTAGAATCAATTCATGACAACACTCTTAAAAAACCATTCACTTGGCCAAAGCCGATACGGC
>JBIKKE010000051.1:0-12440 GCA_044360575.1 Limnohabitans sp.
ATGTGGTGGCCGCTGGGGCTTTGTACGGCGGCTCTGTGACCATGCTGGCCGTGAGCCTGGCCAAGTTCGGCATCGAGACCACCTTTGTGGACGCGACAAAGCCTGAGGCCTTTGCCGCCGCCATGCGCCCCAACACCCGGGCGGTGTACGCCGAGAGCCTGGGCAACCCGAGCATGGTGGTGTTGGACATCGCCGCCGTGGCCGAGGTGGCCCACGCGCAGGGCGTGCCGCTGATCATCGACAACACCGTGCCCAGCCCGTTGCTATGCAACCCCTTGTTGCTGGGGGCCGACATCGTGGTGCATTCGGCCACCAAATACTTGGCGGGCCACGGCACCACCTTGGGTGGCGTGGTGGTTGAAGGGGGCAAATTCCCTTGGGACAACGGCAAGTTTCCGGGCATGACCGAGCCGTCCAAGGGTTACCACGGCGTGAAGTTTTACGAGACCTTTGGCGACTTTGGCTTCACCATGCGCTGCCGCATGGAAAGCTTGCGTGTGTTCGGCGCGGCGCTCAGCCCCATGAGCGCTTGGCAAATTTTGCAAGGCGTTGAAACCTTGCCCCTGCGCATGCAAAAGCACTGCGACAACGCTTTGGGCGTGGCGAAGTTTTTGCAAGCCGATCCGCGCGTGGCCTGGGTCAATTACCCCGGCTTGCCGGACCACCCGCAGCATGCGCTGATGCAGCGCCAAATGCGCGGGGCGTCGGGCCTGTTGTCGTTTGGCGTGAAAGGCGGTTTGGCGCAGGGCGTGACCTTCATCGAGTCGGCCCAGTTCATGAGCCACCTGGTCAACATCGGCGACACCCGCACCCTGATCAGCCACCCCGCCAGCACCACGCACCGCCAGCTCGACGAAGCCCAGCAATTGGCGGCAGGCGTGCCGCCCGACATGGTGCGCATCTCAGTCGGCCTGGAAAATCTGGACGATATCTTGTGGGACATTGACCAGGCGCTGGACAAAGCCAGCCGCTGACTTGATGCCATGGCCCATGGGCCGACGTTACGGCTCTTGTCGCACCCTATCCGCGCCCTGTCGCCCACGGGGTGGGCTCCTACAAAAAACCGGGAACCTCCCTGTAGGAGCCCACCCCGTGGGCGATGATCAGGGTCTTCAAGCGTCTTGTGCCAGCAGCGCCTGCTTGCGCATGCGCTCAGACTGGAGCAAGCCCAATCCGGCGGCTACCACCAAGGCAATACCGCACCAGGCCAGCGTGTTGGGCACATCGCCCCACATCAGATAACCCAGCACCAGCGCCACCAACAGGCCGCTGTAACGGAATGGCCCGATCACGCTCATATCGCCCAAACGCATGCTGAGCGTGAGCAGGTGGTAACCCGCTGCCAAGCACAACGATGCGCCGAACAATTGCCACAGGTGCTGCGTCGCCATGGGCTTCCAGGGCTCGAACAAACTCCACACACCAGCCAGAACCGTGACCATCACCGCAGTCGACAAGGTGATCAGCAGCGAAGGCACTTGGGCCGGCACCAAGCGCGTTAAAAAATCCCGCCCGGCATGCAGCACTGCGGCAAACAAACAAAGCAAGGCATAGGCATTGAAGTCGCCCATGCGCGGCTGCACGACCAGAAGCACGCCCGCGAAACCCAGCAAGATCAGCGCCCAACGGCCCGGTGTGACCCGCTCATGCAAAAAGAACACGGCCATCAGGGTCAGGAACAAGGGCCCAGCGAGGTTGATGGCCGTGGCGTTGCCCAAAGGGATGTGAAACACCGCCGTGAGGTAAGTGAACGAGGCGAAGCTGTCGAGCACCGCACGTGCAGGCACCGAACGCGTCAGCGTGGTGCGCCAGAGCTGCAGCTGGCCCATCCATCCAGCCAAGCTCAGCAACAGCGCGGTGGTCATCAGGCCGCGCACAAAAATCAGCTGCGGTGTGGACAGATCGGCGCTGACCCATTTGACCAAGGCGTCGTTGACCACAAAAAATGCCATCGCCCCGGTCATGGTGACGATGCCGCGCCGGTTGTGCTGGCTCATGCCGTCAGCCCTTGCAGAAACGGCAAAGCCTTGGCCAACAGCGCGTCAGGGGCTTCTTCGGCGATGTAGTGGCCACATGGCAAGGCCTCGCCGCTGACTTGGGTGGCCACTTCTTGCCACTCCTTGAGCGGGTCAAAACAACGCTGCACCACGCCTTGCCCGCCCCACAGCACCAAGACGGGCATCTCCAGCCGACGGCCCAAAGCGATGTCTTCACGGTCGTGCACCAAGTCGATGCTGGCAGCTGCCCGGTAGTCTTCACACAAGCCATGCGCGGCACCCGGCAGGGCGAGACATCGCTGGTATTCGGCCAGTGCACGAGGATCGAATGGCGCCAGTCCAGCGCTGCGGTTGCCCATGACCTCGGTGACGTACGCGGCCGGGTTGGCCTGAATCAGGCGCTCGGGCATGGGCTGCGGCTGGATCAAGAAGAACCAGTGCCAATAGGCGCGGGCAAAGGCCTCGGTGGTTTGTGCGTACATGGCCAAGGTGGGCGCGATGTCGAGCAGGGCCATGCGGCTGACCGCCTGCGGGTGGTCCATGCCCAGCCTGTGCGCCACGCGAGCGCCCCGGTCGTGGGCCAACACCGCAAAGCGATCAAAACCCAGCTGCTGCATCAGGCGCACCTGGTCTTGCGCCATGTTGCGTTTGGCATAGGCCGCATGGTCAGGTTCACCTTCGGGTTTGGACGAGTCGCCATAGCCACGCAAATCGGCCGCCACCACCGTGAAATGTTGCGCCAGCGTAGGGGCCACCTTGTGCCAGATGGCCAAGGTTTGCGGGTGACCGTGCAGCAAGAGCAAGGCCGGGCCCTGCCCGCCCACCATGGCCGAAATTGACATGCCGGGGCTGACCTCCAGCAGGTGGTGGGCAAAACCGGGAAACAAAGGCAAAGCAGGGTGGTTCATGGGCAGTGTTCATTCTGAAAGACCATTATTGCCCTGCCAGGCCCTGGCGCCTGTGACCTGTGAGACCCGCATTGGACGAGAACAGGGGCGGGCAAGCGCTTAAACTTCCGGCTTTGATCCCAACACAAGGAAGACCCCATGGGCGCGCAATGGAAAGCAAAAGGCAAGGCACAAGCAGCGGATGCACGTGGCAAGCTGTTTGGCCGACTGGCCAAGGACATCATGATTGCCGCCCGCAACGGCGCCGACCCGGCTGCCAACTCGCGCCTGCGCTTGGTGGTCGAGCAGGCCCGCAAGGTGTCCATGCCCAAAGAAACGCTGGAGCGCGCCATCAAGAAAGGCGCAGGCCTGTTGGGCGATGCCGTGAGCTTTGAACGCGTGATTTACGAAGGTTTTGCCCCGCACCAAGTGCCGGTGATGATCGAAGTGCTGACCGACAACGTGAACCGCAGCGCATCCGAGATGCGCGTGTTGTTCCGCAAGGGCCAACAAGGCACTTCAGGCTCGGTCTCGTGGGACTTTGACCATGTGGGTTTCATCGAAGCCGAACCCACCCAGGCCGGCGCCGACCCCGAGTTGGCCGCCATTGAGGCCGGTGCTCAAGACTTTGAACCCGCCGACGAAGACGGTGTTTCGGTCTTCATCACCGAAGCGACCGACCTGGACTTGGTCAGCCGCGCCCTGCCCGAACACGGCTTCACCGTGGTGTCGGCCAAGCTGGGCTACAAACCCAAAAACCCGGTGGACCCGGCCAACCTGAGCGCCGAACAACTCGAAGAAGTCGAAGCCTTTTTGGGCGCCATCGACAACAACGACGACGTGCAAAACGTGTTTGTGGGTCTGGCGGGTTGAAACCCCTGCAGGGCCTTCGGGTCTTGCACGCGACAACTGCACACCCCACTTCAGGGTTTTCAATGTGGGCGCATCGGGCGTGATTCGATAGCATGGACGGATCATTCAGGAGTTCCCCATGCCGTTTCCAGCTTCAACCACGCTTTCCCCTGCTTACCTTGCCAAGAGTCTGACTTTCGTCGCGGCTTTGCTGGCCGTGTGCGCCAGCACCAGCGCCCTGGCCCAAGCCTGGCCTCAGCGCTCCATCAAAGTGGTCATTCCCTTCCCGCCCGGGGGGCCGAGTGACCTGGTCATGCGCACAGCGGCCGAAAGAATTCTGGCCAACCTGAAACAACCCATCGTGATCGAGAACCAGCCCGGTGCGGGCGGCAACATCGGCGCAGCCAGCGTGGCGCGGGCCGCGCCCGATGGCTACACCTTTTTGTTCGCGACCGACACGCTGCTCACCGTCAACCCGCATGTTTACAAAACCATGCCCTTCAAGCTCGACGACTTGAAGCCCATCAGCGTGCTGTCGTCTTTCAGCCAAACCCTGGTGTGCAACCCTTCGCTGGGTGTCAAAACGGTGTCCGAGCTGATTGCCAAATCCAAAACCACGCCCTTGAGCTATGCCTCGGGCGGTGCGGGTGTGCCGGGGCATTTGTCCACCGAGCTGCTGCTGAGCATGACCGGCATGCAGATGACGCACATCCCGTACAAAGGCCCGGCCCCGGCCATGCAAGACGTGCTGGCCAACCAGGTGCCTTGCGGTTTGCTGGCAGGGCCCACGGTGCTGCCGCATGTGCGCTCAGGCAAATTGACCGCACTGGCGGTGTCGGGCCAAGCGCGCTCGCCCTCTCTGCCCGAAGTGCCCACCATCGAAGAAGCCGGGGTGAAAGGCTACGAGGCCGATTTCAGCCTGATCTTGTTGGCGCCCAAGCAAGTGCCCGATGACATCGTGGCCAAATTCCGCCAAGCGGTGGTCGACGCGCTGCGCACCCCTGAGGCCACCGAGCGGCTAAGGGCATCCGACCAAATCGTGATCGGCAGCACGCCGGAGCAGGCGGTCGCCAAAGTGGCCAAGGACTTTGCCAAGTGGGGCGCCGTGTCGCGCAAGATTGGTCTGAGTCTGGACTGAACCCAACGGCTTCCGGGCCAAAGCGGCCGTCCAGGTGCGGGGCGTTGAAGTAGCCCTGCCAGCCCAACGTGGTGCGGGCCCGCTTTTCCCCGCAACTTTGGGCAAAACTTTGAGCGCAAGTTTGGGCGTCATGGCGTGCGGTCACAATGGACCGCATGAAACGCCTTTACGCCTATTTTTTCCGTGGCCTCATCAGCTTTTTGCCTGTCGGCCTGACGGTTTATGTGCTGTATTTGTTTGTGATCTGGGTCGAGGGTTTGGCCATGCAGGTGCTGCGCCCGTTCACGGGTGAGTTTTATCTGCCAGGCTTAGGCATCGTTCTGGGCACCGGCTTGATTTTGGTGCTGGGGTTTTTGGTCTCGCAGCCCTTCATGACCCGCATGCTCAGCTGGGTGGAGCTGCCCTTCACCAACTTGCCGCTGGTCAAAAGCATTTACTCTTCGCTCAAGAGCTTTGCCGACTATTTTTCGCCACACGAACGCGATGCACAACAAGTGGTGCTGTTGAAAAAGCCTGACAGTGACATCTCGATCATTGGTTTGGTGACACGCCAAAACCTCACGGACCTGCCACTGGACGCCCAAACCCAACAACACGTGGCGGTGTATTTGCCCATGGGCTACATGATCGGCGGCTACACCGTGTTTGTGCCGCGTGAATGGGTTCAGGTGCTGGACATGTCGGTCGAAGAAGCGATGCGCTCCTCGTTGACGGCGTGGATGGGCAACACCAAACCGACAAACTCAGACTGAGTCCTGAAGTTCTCGCCGACAAGCCACCGTCCAGCGAGAAAGCTTTGGTTTAAAAATGACCACCCAACTTTTCCAGGCTTTGGTTGCGAAAATCGCTGGGACTGGCACCGGTGTGTTCTTTGAACAACCGGCTGAAATGAGAGGGGTTGCCAAACCCCCATGAAACGGCGATGTCGGTGATGGGGCGGGCTTTGGGTGTGCTGGCTTGCAGGTCTTTGATGCAAGCCTCAAGGCGCATGCGCTGGATGTAAGCCGCCACCGATTCGCCCTCGCCCTCAAAGGCGTTGTACAAATGCCTTCGGCTGCAATTGAGGGCTCGCGCTATGCCGTCCACACTCAGGTCAGGATCTCTGAGGTACTTGTGAACATGGTGCCTAATCCTGTCGCGCAAAGCCTCGCGCTGGGTCATGGCGGTTTCTTGGCCTGCCAGCTCGGACAAAGAAAGTTTGACCAGGTCAATGATCAAGTCGCCGGCACCCTGCGCGGCGCTGTCACTCATGTAAGGCAGCTCCAGGTAGGTGTTGCGCATCGCCTCCAAGGCGACCCGCGATATCCCCCCCGCGCCCAAACGCCGGGCCATCAAACCGTCCAAGCGCAAACCTCTTTGGGCCGCTTGGTCTTTGGGGACCATGACGATCAAATGCTCCACCCGGCTGGGGTTGGCCACCTCATAAGCGGTGGTGGTGTCGTAAATCACCCAACCGCCCACGTCGGCCTTGGCTTCGCGCTGCATTTGATGCACTTGCGCTTGGCCCTGCCACGGCGCCACAATTTTCAAATAAGGCACCTCACTGGTGCGGGCCATCTGTGGGGTTCTGACCACCCGGTGCCTGGAAGCCTCCAGCTTGGTCAAGATGACCTGACCCGCACGGGAGGTTTGCATGTGTCCATCGAAAACCGTGTCGCCGTACAGATCGGATTGCAAACCGCCAAATTGCTGCGTGATCCATTCCGACCACTGGCCCATCCTGTCTTTGACAGGCAGTGCATCGGTGGACAGGGACAGGGTTTTGGACATGGAAATTTGGCTTGGAAAACCATTATGGACAAGCACGAAATTCCCCTCAATGGTCAAGATTGAGGGATTACCCGTATGCCAGGGCGCCTGTTGAGATGGAAACAGTGCACAAATTGCACAGCAAGCTTGGCATTTTGCAAGTAAGTTACGAGTTGGTTTTCTTTCACACAACAGGGTCTGAGCAGATCCACCAACAGGAGACAAGACATGACTACTCGTCGACAAATGATTCAAGGTGCCGCAGCCTTGGGTGCTGCTTCGCTGGCACCCGCCCTGCGTGCTCAGGTCAAGCCTGTGCGCATCGGTTACGCCATGGCACGCACCGGCCCATGGACTGGCGGCGCTCAGGTCAGTCAAGAACCCAACTACCTGCTCTGGGCCGAACAGGTCAATGCGGCCGGCGGTTTGGATGTCAAAGGCGTCAAACGCCCCATCGAGTTGATCAGCTCGGATGACCGCAGCGATGTGGAAACCTGCGTCAGAACTTATGAAAAGCTGATGGGATCGGACAAAGTCGATCTGGTCTTGCCACCTTGGGGCAGCAACGCCAACTTTGCCGTTGCGCCTTTGGCCAACCGCTTTGGTTACCCATTTTTGGCCCCCACCGCTTTGAGCCGCAAACTGGTCGAGATGAAGTTGCCCTACTTCTTCTTGCTGCTGCAGCAACCTGCACCCATGACCAATGCCTTGGTCGATATGTTCAAGGCCAACGGCGTCAAAACCATTGCCTGCATTTATGTGGACGATCTGTTTGGCCTCGAAAACTACGCCGCCTTGAAAGTGGCATTGCAAGGCAGTGGCATCCAAATGGTGGAAGAAAAAAGCTACCCCGGTGGCGTGAAAGACTTGTCGCCTGTTTTGCGCTCGATCAAAGACAAGAACCCGGATGCGTTCGTGGGCTTCACCTACCCACCGGACACGATTTTGGCCAGCCGCCAGTCCAAAGAAGTGGGCTTCAACCCCAAGTTCTTCTACGCTTCAGTGGGCACGGCTTTCCAGCTGTACCGCAACGTCATGACGCCTGCGGGCGCAGAAGGCGTCATGGGCATGGGCTCTTGGAACGCCAAGACCAGCCCAGGTGCCAAGGCTTACTTTGACGCACACACCAAGAAATTTGCGGGCAAAGAACCCGATCGCTGGGCCAGTGGCCACACATGGGCTGGCTTGGAGATCCTGACCGCAGGCGTCAAGCAAGTGGGCCTCGATAAAAAGGCGCTGCGTGATTACATCGCCAACACCAACCACAAGACCATCATTGGTGACGTGAAGTTCACGGGCAGTGAGAACACCGCGACACCTGGCACGGTGAGTCAGTGGCAGAACGGTGAGTTTGAAGTGGTCTGGCCCCCCAAGTTGGCCACCGCCAAGATCAACACCAACAAACCTGCCTGGAAGTAAGCCGTGTCGGTGACCGCCTGGATGGAGCTCATTGCCAGTGGCTTGATCACTGGCGGCATCTACGCGCTGGTAGCGCTGGGGCTGAATTTGCAATACGGCCTCATGCGCATCCTCAACATCGCGCACGGTGAATTTTTGATGGTGGGGGCTTACCTCACCTGGATGGTTCAGACCCAATTTGGCTTCTCGCCCCTGCTCATGTTGCCCGTGTCCTTTGGGGTGCTGATGCTGCTGGGCTTGGTGATCCACTGGCTGTGCTTCAGGCGGCTCAATGCGACATCGCCCACCCTGGACATCTTCGAGGCGCGCGGCCTGATGGTCGCGTTTGGCCTGATGTTCCTGATCCAAAACATGGTGTCGGCGATTTGGGGGGGCGAGCTTCGGGGCTATGACTTCATGACCGACCCGGTGGCCATGGGGGGCGCCCAGTTCGCGGGCAACAAATTGTTGGTGTTTGCCATGGCCTTGGTGTTCAGCCTGGGCTTGATGATTATTTTGCGCAAAACTTTGCTGGGCAAAGGCGTGAGAGCGCTCATGCAGTCGCAAGTGGGCGCGCAATTGGTGGGCATCAACACGCGCACCTTGCACCCCTTGATGTTTGGCATTGGCCTCGGGCTGTCCGGTTTGGCCGGGTGTTTGCTGTCGATGGCGTACACCATTTCACCAGCGATGGGCGAACCCTACACCGTGACGGCTTTGATCGTCATCACCCTGGGTGGTTTTGGCAGCATGGGTGGCGCACTGGCAGGCGGCCTGATGTTGGGTGTGATTGAAGCGCTGGGCATGCACTTCACCAACCCGTCGCTCAAGGCGCTGCTGTCCTATGTCGTCTTCATTGGCGTGTTGTTGTTTCGTCCAAGAGGGCTTTTTGCAAAATGAACTCCAAGAACTTGTTGTGGCGTGACGTGCTGGTGCTGTTTGGCCTCACGGGCTGGGCATTGGCTCTGCCTGGGTATGGCAGCGAATTTGCCATGTCGATGGCGCTGACGTGCTTGATGTACGTGGCCCTGTCGACCAGCTGGGGCTTCTTCTGTGGTGCCTCGCGTTATTTGTCATTGGCCACCTCTGCTTTTTTTGGTCTGGGCGCTTACACCACGGCCATGAACCTGGACACCTTGCCCTGGGCCAGTGCCATCGCCTTGGGTTCTGGCGTGGCAGCGGCCGTGGCGGTGGTCATGGGCTTGGGCGTGTTGCACCTGCGGGGCACTTACTTTGCGGTGCTGACTTTCGGCATGGCCGAGTTGATTCGCCACGCCATCAGCTATTACGAAAAGTCGGTACATGGCACCGTGGGCCGGGTGCTGACCACCGTGCCCGACATGAGCACGATTTACCACACGGTTTTGTTGCTGGCTGTGATTTCCGTGGGTCTGTCGATCGGCTTGCGTCGCACCCGCTTTGGTTTGGCGCTGCTGGGCATTGGCGGCGATGAACAACGCGCCCAGACCCTGGGGGTCAATACCCGGTGGATCAAAGTGGCGGGCTTTGCCTTCACGGCTGCGGTGGCGGGGGGCGTGGGGGCGGCCATGGCCGTACGCTGGACCTACATTGATCCCCATACAGCCTTCAACCCGTTCATCGGGTTTCAGACGGTGTTGATTGCCCTGATCGGCGGGGCCATGACCATCTGGGGGCCCTTGATTGCGGCGATTGTTTTCAGCATTTTGGCCGAGACCTTGCGCTTGCAAGCGCCTCAGATTTACATGATGACCCTCGGGTTTTTGTTGATCCTCAGTGTGCTGTATTTGCCCGGGGGCTTGGCTTCGTTGCGCTGGCAAACCTTCAAAGACTGGCGCACGGATGCGCGTCAATGGTGGAAAGACCTTCGCTACGACTTGAGCGGGGACAAAGCGCGTGACAAAAAACGCGCCAAGGAGAGACGCATTGTCGGCGCCTAAAAACATCCTGCTGCGGGCCCAAGACATCACTGTGCGCTTTGGCGGGCTGACCGCTGTAGATGCAGTGAGTGTGGACATCCAGGCTGGCGAATTGGTGGGCATCATGGGGCCCAATGGCGCTGGCAAAACCACGTTCTTCAATGCCATCTCGGGGGTCACACCCCTGACCAGCGGACAGCTGGCCATCGAGGGCAAATCTCTGGCCGGTGCCGCGCCGCACAGCTTTGCTGCGCGTGGGCTGGCCAGGACCTTTCAGACACCGCGCGTGTTTGCCGACTTGAGCGTCAGTGAAAACATCCGTTTTGGCTTGCAGTTTGCTGGCCGCAGACCGCGCAAATACATTTTTTGGGGCGAAGAGGTCGGCGTGCCATGGGCACTGCGCGACGTCAGCAGCATTTTGTCGGTGATTGGTTTGTCACAGCTGGCCGATTTGCCGGCTGCGGCCATCACCCCCTCACAGCAGCGCATCTTGGAGATCGGCATGGCCTTGTCGACACGGCCCAAAATTTTGCTGCTCGATGAGGTGGCCGCAGGCTTGACCGAAATTGAAGTGGAAGAGATGGCCAGGCTGATTCGCCGGCTGCGCGACGAGCTCGATTTGTCGGTCATCTGGATCGAGCATGCCGTGAAGATCTTGCTCAAGCATGTCGAGCGGGTGATCGTTCTCCATCAAGGCAAAAAGATTGCCGACGCAAAGCCCTCGGAAGTGGTCCGGAACAAGGAAGTCATAGAGGCTTATTTGGGTGACGAAATGGTCAACGCTTCGGAGGGATTGACATGATGTGGTATCGCCCTCAACCCTTTGTGCTGGGTGGATCTGGAAAAGCCCAACTCAAGGTGCGCGGCCTGTCTGCAGGGTATGGGCCCTTTGAAGTGGTTCGCAATTTGAACTTTGACGTTTTGCCCGGCTTGACGGTCATTTTGGGCCCCAACGGCGCCGGCAAAACCACGCTTTTGCGCGCCCTGTCCGGCCAAATACCCATGCGCGGCGAAGTCTTGTTCAATGGCGATGACTTGCCTGAAAAACCCCACGAGATCGTTCAAGCTGGCATGGCCTTGGTGCCTGAAGGTCGGCAACTTTTCCCTCAGATGACCGTTCAAGAAAACCTTGAACTGGGCGGTTGGCTGCAATCGGCTGCCGACCGGCAAGCACGCATGAGTGCGGTGATGGACGACTTTCCCAAACTGCGTGAACGCATCAACCAACTGGCGGGTACGATGAGTGGTGGCGAACAACAAATGGTGGCGATTGCCCGCGCCATGATGTCCGCGCCCAAGCTCTTGATGCTGGACGAGCCTTCTTTGGGCTTGGCGCCCCGCATGGTCGATGAATTACTGCAAATGACACGGCGCATCGCCGACAGCGGCACCACGGTTTTGATGGTGGAGCAAAACGTCAGAAAAGCACTGGCCGTCGCCGACCGGGGTTACGTCATCGAGCGCGGCAGTTTGGTGGCGCACGGTTCATCGCAGTTGCTGGTGCGCTCCAGTGTCATCCGCGAAGCTTATTTGGGCGCTGCATCCAGCGAGACACGCTCCGCATCGCAAGCGCTAGAAAAAACGGTTCGATCCATTTGATTTTTCATTTTCCAGGAGTGCAAACCCATGTCCGATATGTCGATGCTCATCAATGGCCTCAAGGTCACCGCCGAAAACAACGCCACCTTTGAGCGGCGCAACCCGCTGGATGGCACAGTGGCCACCCGCGCACCCGCAGCGTCCACAGCCGATGCGATTTTGGCGGTCGAAGCGGCTGCCGAAGCGTTCAAGACCTGGAGCGAAACAGGGCCCAACGAAAGAAGAGCCCTGTTGCTCAAAGCGGCTGATCGGTTAGAGGCCAAAACCGCAGACTTTATTGAAGCGGTTCCCGCCGAAACCGGGGCCACAGGCATGTGGGCGGGCTTCAATGTGTTCTTGGCCGCCAGTACGATCCGCGAAGCCGCATCACTGACCACCCAAGTCTCGGGTGAAGTCATTCCGTCGGATGTGCCTGGCAGCTTGGCCATGGGCATTCGTCAGCCTGCAGGTGTGGTGCTGGGCATTGCACCCTGGAACGCTCCTGTGATCTTGGGCGTGCGTGCCATCGCCACCCCCTTGGCCTGTGGCAACACGGTCATTCTCAAGGGGTCAGAGAACTGCCCCAAAACACACCAACTGATTGTCGAGGCCTTTCAAGAGGCCGGCTTTCCTGCAGGTGTGGTGAACTACATCACCAATGCGCCAGCAGATGCCGGTGCCGTTGTGGAGGCCATGGTCTCTCACCCGGCGGTTCGCCGCGTGAATTTCACGGGCTCGACCAAGGTGGGAAAAATCATCGCGCAAACCTGCGCCAAATACCTCAAGCCCGTAATCCTGGAGCTGGGGGGCAAGGCGCCCATGGTGATCCTGGATGACGCCGACATCGACGATGCCGTCAATGGCGCCACCTTTGGCTGCTTTGCCAACAGCGGTCAAATTTGCATGAGCACCGAGCGCATCATCGTGGATGAAAAGATTGCCG
>JBIKKE010000279.1:0-3431 GCA_044360575.1 Limnohabitans sp.
GGGCGCACGACGAACCAGACTGGATCAGCCCTTAATGGTCGTGGTTTTTGTGGAAATAGCACCCAAACCTGCAAGTACCGAGGTGGTGGTTGCAGGGTTCCAAGAGAACGCATATGGGTTAAACATAGCCAGAGATTGTAGCGGATGGCCTTTTGCGGACCTGACAACGCATCGCTTGATCTGCGCGTAAACCCTTTGTCTTCAGCTTGTTGGCGCTGTCTATACTTTTCGCAAGGAAAAATGCATGACTTCACAACAATTGATCTTGAGCTTGGTGCTGGCCACCATGGTGTTTTCGGTGTCTCTGGAGCTTCGGATCGTGGACTTTCGGCGGGTCGCTCAAGCCCCAAAGGCGGTGCTGTGCGGCTTGATTCCCCAGTTCATTTTGCTGCCGGTGGGCACCTGGCTGGCCACGCTGGCGCTGGATCTGCCCGCCAACGTGGAGGCGGCGATGATTTTGGTGGCGGCCTGCCCGGGTGGCAGCCTCAGCAATGTGGTCACCCACTTGGGGCGCGGCAACACGGCCTTGTCGGTCAGCATCTCTGCCGTAGCCAGTTTGATTGCGCTGTTTGCCACGCCTTTCAACTTCAGCTGGATGATTGCTGCCAACCCTGAAACCGCATCCTGGTTGCGTGAGTTGTCCATCGACCCGTCTGGCATTTGGCTGAGTTTGTTGATGGTCTTGGGCATTCCGCTGGCGTTGGGTCTGCTGTTCTCGCACCGCTTGCCACTTCTTACCCAGCGCATCCGCAAGCCGCTGGGCAACTTTGCTGTGGGCGCTTTGATTTTGTTCATCGTGGCCGGTCTCATCAAAGAGCGGCAGCTGCTGACGCTGGGCCTTTTGCCCACCTTTTTGATTGTGGTGCTGCACAACGCCAGCGGTCTGTTTTTGGGCTGGGCCACAGCCAAGTCCATGGGCATGACCGAGCGAGACCGCAGGGCCATCATGATCGAAGGCGGCATGCAGAACTCGGGCCTGGCGCTGGGCATCATTGCCTTGCAGTTTGGCAGCGACTTAGGCATGGTCACCCTGGCCAGCCTGTGGGGCATTTGGCACATCGTCAGCGGCTTGGGACTGGCTTTTTATTGGAAGAGAAAAGATGCTCGATTGCTTGATTAAGAACGGCACCGTGGTGGACGGCACGGGCGCGCCCGCCCGTGTGGCCGATGTGGGTGTGCGCGGGGGGCGCATTGTGGCGGTGGGCCAGGTGGACGAACCCGCCTTGCAAACTGTGGACGCCACGGGCCTGTGGATCACCCCCGGTTTTGTGGACATTCACACCCACTACGACGGGCAAGTGACCTGGGACGAGTGCTTCACCCCCAGCATCTACCACGGCGTCACCACGCTGCTCATGGGCAACTGCGGGGTGGGCTTCGCGCCCAAACGCCCGGGCCATGAGGGCGACCTGATCAAGCTGATGGAGGGCGTTGAAGACATTCCGGGTGCCGCGCTGCACGAGGGCATCCGCTGGAACTGGGAAAGCTTTCCGCAGTACATGGACGCGCTGGCCGCCACGCCGCGCAGCCTGGACTATTTGGTGCAGGTGCCGCACGACCCCTTGCGCATGTATGTGATGCAGGAGCGCGCCCTGGCCCACGAGAAGGCCACTCCGCAAGACATCGAGTCCATGCGTTCGCTCTTGCGCGAAGCCCTGCAGGCCGGTGCCGCCGGGTTCAGCACCGGGCGCAGCGACAACCACCGCACCTCCGAGGGCAAGGACACACCTGCCGCGAATGCCGGCAACGATGAATTGACGGGGCTGGCCCATGCCTTTGAGGGGTTAGGTCACGGCGTGGTGCAGATCGTGAGTGACTTCAACCTGCTGAACGGCCCCGATCAGTTCGACGCCGAGTTCGACAGCGTGGAGGCGCTGGCGCGGGCCAGCGGCAAGCCGGTGTCCATGACCTGGCTGCAGCGCGACCCGGGCGGCGAGCAATACCTGAAGATCCAAGAGCGGGTCGAAGCGGCGGTGCAGGCAGGCCTACCGCTCTATATGCAGACTGCGGTTCGAGGCATTGGCGTGCTCAATGGCCTGGACGCCAGCTTTCACCCTTTCATGGGCTTTCCGTCTTACAAAGAAGTAGCACATTTACCGCTGGCAGAGCGCGCCCAGGCGCTGTGCGACCCGGTCCGCAAGGCCCGCATCTTGTCGGAAAAGTCCGAGCGCCTGGCTGGAGACGGCAGCGCCATCCCACCGCTGGTGGACATTTTGCTGGCCAAGATTGACCTCATCAGTGGACGCATGTTCGCGCTGGAGGACACCCTTAACTATGAGCCCTCGGTCATGCAGAGCTTTTTGGTGCGGGCCAAACAGGCGGGCATCACGCCGCTGGAGGCGATTTACGACCACCTGAGTGCGGGACAAGGCGATGGCCTGATTTATTTCCCGATCTTCAATTACAACGAAGGCTCGCTCGACGCGGTGCGCCGCATGCTCGCGCACCCCAGAGCCCTCAGCAGCCTGAGCGACGCGGGTGCCCACGTTGGCACGGTCTGCGATGCCAGTTTTCCGACCTTCATGCTCACTCACTGGGTGCGAGACCATTTGGAAGGTCGTGGGCGCGAAGCCATACCCCTGGAAACCGCAGTCGAAATGCTCACCCGCCGCAATGCCCGGTATCTGGGTTTGACAGACCGGGGCGTGATCGCGCCGGGCATGCGCGCCGACCTGAACGCCATTGACCCCAAGCGCCTGAGCGTGGGCCTGCCCCGGTTGGTGCGCGACTTGCCTGCAGGCGGCAAGCGCTTTGTGCAAAAGGCCGAAGGCTATGTGGCCACCTGGGTTGCGGGCGAGCAGGTGCAGCGCGAGGGCGAGATCACCGCGGCCCGCCCGGGGCGCTTGGTGCGCATGGGCCAAAACTGACGCGTTTCATTTTTGAAACGCCCGAAATAAAAAGCCCGGCCACCTTTGCAGGTGCCGGGCTTTGTCCTGAGCGCAGTTTGATCAGCCCAGGGCCTTGACCACCGCATCACCCATTTCACGGGTACCGACTTTGGTGGTGCCTTCGCTCCAGATGTCGCCGGTGCGCAGGCCTTGGGCCAGCACTTTTTGCACCGCAGCTTCGATGCGCTCGGCGGCTTCGCCTTGGTTCAAGCTGAAGCGCAGCATCATGGCGGCGCTCAGGATGGTCGCAAGTGGGTTGGCGATACCTTTGCCGGCGATGTCAGGGGCGCTGCCGTGGCTGGGTTCGTACAGGCCTTGGTTTTTGGTGTTCAGGCTGGCCGAGGGCAGCATGCCGATTGACCCGGTGAGCATGGAGGCTTCGTCGCTCAGGATGTCGCCGAACATGTTGCCGGTGACCACCACGTCAAAGCGCTTGGGCTCTTTGACCAGTTGCATGGCGGCGTTGTCCACGTACATGTGGTCCAGCGCGATGTCGGGGTACTCTTTGCCGACTTCGGTGACCACGTCTTTCCAGAACTGGAA
>JBIKKE010000280.1:0-3430 GCA_044360575.1 Limnohabitans sp.
GACTTCAAGAGCAACGAATACCGCAAACTCATTGGTGGCAGCCGCTATGAGCCCGAAGAAGAAAACCCGATGCTGGGCTTCCGTGGCGCAGCGCGCTACATCAGCGCAGACTTCGGTGAGGCTTTTGCCATGGAGTGCGAGGCCCTCAAACGGGTTCGCGGTGAGATGGGCCTGACCAACGTGCAGATCATGGTGCCCTTTGTGCGAACTTTGGGTCAAGCCGAAAAGGTGACCCAGTTGCTGGCCAGTCAAGGTCTGCGTCGCGGAGAAGCTGACCTCAAAATCATCATGATGTGCGAAGTGCCCAGCAACGCCATCCTGGCCGAGCGCTTCCTCGAGTTCTTTGACGGTTTTTCGATTGGCTCCAACGACTTAACTCAGCTCACCCTGGGCCTGGACCGTGACTCGGGCTTGGAGTTGTTGGCAGCTGATTTTGACGAGCGTGACCCAGCGGTGACCGCTTTGATCTCGCAAGCCATCAAGGCCTGTTTGGCGCAGGGGAAATACATTGGCATCTGCGGCCAGGGCCCTTCAGACCATCCGGATTTTGCACATTGGTTGATGGACCAAGGCATCAGCTCGATCTCGCTGAACCCGGATACCGTGATCGAGACTTGGACCCAGTTGGGCCGTTAAGTCAGCAAGGCCATGGCGATGAGCAGTCCCCAAGACATCGCCATGTCCGCGTCATACCGATGGCGGCTCCATCGCAATGTTCTGATTTACGTCGTTTTTTTGCTGAGCTTGATCGGAGCCATGGCATGGGCTGAAAGTGCAGGTTTGTCCAAAAATTTGATTGGTCCGATCTTCTTGTTCAGCACGGTGATGATTTACGCCCTGATCGGCATAGCAGGCAGAACCACCAACGAAGACGAATATTACGTGGCTGGACGCCGTATTCCTGCCATGTACAACGGCATGGCTACCGCTGCGGATTGGATGAGTGCAGCCTCTTTCATCAGTTTGGCAGGCGCGCTTTATTTGCAAGGATATTCTGGCAGTGGCAACCAACCCGGAGGTCTCGCTTATGTGATTGGTTGGACAGGGGGGTTTTGCCTGGTCGCTTTATTGATTGCACCCCAATTACGCGCGATGCGTATGTACACATTGCCCGACTATTTCGACCACCGATATGGTGGTCGTTGGCCTCGTGTGATCGCTGCTTTGGCCTCTGTGTTGTGTTCCTTCACTTATATCGTGGCGCAAATTTATGGCATTGGCTTGATCGCTTCACGTTTGACGGGTGTGCAGTTTGAAATCGGCATTTTGCTGGGCTTGGGCGGGGTTTTGTTGTGTTCTTTTTTGGGTGGTATGCGGGCCATTACTTGGACACAAGTGGCGCAATACATCATGCTTTTGCTGGCGTTCATGATTCCCGTGTCTTGGTTGGCCTACAAGCAATTGGGCAATCCGGTCGCGCCTTTGGTTTATGGCAGCCAACTGTCTGCCATTGCGGCCATTGAAAATCGATTGATGGATGACCCCGCCGAGTTAGAGGTTCGGCGCGAATACGCGCAACGCGCCAAAATTTATGCTTCTCGCTTGCAGGATGTGGACGCATCGATCGTCGAATTGCAGCAAGAGCTGGAGGCCAAAATCCAATCGCTCAAAGCCCAAGGGGCTGATTTCGCAGCAATTGCCCAAGTGCGCAGAGAACTCTTGGCCATGCCGCAAGATCCAGCAAAGGCCAGAGAAGAATGGACACGCGCCAAGATTGAAAACCTGGAACGTTCACGCCCCTTAGGAGGCATGCCAGCGCATACACAGTCATTCACCGGAAACCCTGAAGCCGGAATGGCTCAAGAACGCCTTTTCAACGAATCCCGACTCAACTTCTTGGCCTTGATTTTTTGTCTCATGGTTGGCACGGCGGGTTTGCCCCACTTGCTGACGCGTTTTTACACCCTGCCCAGCGTGGCTGAAACACGCAGTTCTGTGGCTTGGTCCTTGTTTTTTATTGGATTGATTTACCTCAGTGTTCCTGCTTTGGCTGTGTTGGTTAAATTCGAGGTGCTCAACAATTTAGTGGGCAGTCGTTTTGATGCCCTGCCCAGTTGGATGGCGCAATGGGCCAGGCTTGACTCTGACTTGTTGTCTTTTTCAGATGTCAATGGCGACGGCGTTTTGCAGCTGGGTGAGCTCAAATTGGGCGCAGACATGATCATGCTCGCCACACCAGAACTGGGCGGTATGCCGTTTGTAGTCTCTGGGTTGGTGGCGGCAGGTGGTTTGGCTGCAGCGCTTTCGACCGCCGATGGTTTGCTTCTAACCATCAGCAATGCTTTGGTGCGTGATATGCGTCCCAATGGCGGTAGTGGGCCCAAGTCATCTGAGGGCAGGGTGATATTGTCCAAGTTCGCGCTACTGGCTGTGGCCATGGTGGCGGCTGTGGTGGCGGCCTTCAAACCCGCTGAAATTTTGGCGCTTGTTTCGGCTTCTTTTTCTTTGGCGGCGTCTGCCTTTTTCCCCGGAATGGTGCTGGGAATGCTTTGGCCGCGTGTTCACAGACCCGCTGTGGTGATGGGCATGTTGTCGGGATTGGGCGTGACTATTTTCTACATGCTGGTCAATGCACCTGGATTCAGGCATTTTTGGGGGATGGACCCTTTTGCTGGACTTTGGTGGGGCATTCAGCCCCTGTCTGCGGGTGTATTTGGTGTTCCGGTTGGGTTTGGTGTGATGCTGCTGGCGACATGGTTGACGCCGTCACGGTTCATCAATCAAACCACCGTTCGCCCATTGACGCAGCGCGCCGCTTCTGAAAGCTTTCCGGGGCTGTGAGTTCGAGCTATAATGTAAGGCTAGCCTTGCTGCACCCCGACAGACGCTGGGGGCAGCTTTCCAACCATTTGGGTTAACCTCAAGGAGTATCAATGCGTCATTACGAAATCATTTTGCTGATCCATCCCGATCAGTCTGAACAAGTTCCAGCCATGCTGGAGCGTTACAAGGGCATGATTGTTGCCGGCGGTGGCAGCATTCACCGTGTCGAAGACTGGGGTCGCCGCCAGCTGGCCTATCAGATCAACAAACTGGGTAAAGCCCACTACCTGTGTGTCAACATTGAAGCCGACCAAGCGGTCATGGCTGAACTTGAACACGCTTTCAAGTTCAACGACGCTGTGCTCCGTCACCTGACGGTGCTCAAGAAAAAAGCCGACACAGGCCCTTCGTCCATGATGAAGCAAGTTGAGCGCGAAGAAGCTCGCAAGTCCCAACAAGCCGAATTCGCTGCTTGATACTGACCTGTTGAGGAGTGAATCGTACCGAATTGAAAGCCTGTATTGCCGAGCAAGCTGCTTTGCGATACACCCCCGCTGGTTTGCCCGCTCTGGATTTGATTTTGGAGCACACCTCTGAATTACAAGAGGCAGGGCAAATGCGAAAAGTCCAGTTGAAACTTCGTGCCTTGGCCATCGGGTCTTTGGCA
>JBIKKE010000003.1:0-36921 GCA_044360575.1 Limnohabitans sp.
TTGGATTTGCGGTTCGTTGAACACCTCGTCCATGCTGTTGATCAAGCCACAGGCCACACCGCCGTCGTTCAGGCGCTCAATCCAATAGGCCCGGTCACGGTGCGACAGGCGCTCGTTGATCTCGGCGTTCAAAGCATCGCGGTTGACCGAGCGGCTGGGCTTGTCGCAGTAGCGCGGGTCGGTGACCCACTGCGGCGCTTCGAGGATGTCGCAAAACCGCTCCCAAATCTTGGAGCCAAACACCGCAATGTTCATGTAGCCATCGCGCGCCTTGTACACCCCGGTGGGGATGCTGGTGGGGTGGAAGTTGCCCGCCTGCGTGGCCACTTCTTCATCGATCAGCCAACGCGAGGTTTGAAAGTCCATCATGTAGACCATCGACTCGAGCAGCGAGGTGTGCAGCCATTGGCCTTGGCCGGATTTTTCGCGCTCGAGCAAGGCCACCAAAATGCCTTGCGCCGCAAAAATGCCGGCGCACAAGTCGGCAATCGGGATGCCCACACGCATGGGCCCTTGCTCGGCCATGCCAGTGACTGACATCAACCCGCCCATGCCCTGAGCGATTTGGTCAAAACCCGGCCGTGCGGCCAAGGGCCCGGTCTGGCCAAAACCCGAGATGCTGGCGTACACCAGCCCTGGATTGTCTTTTTTCAGAGACTCGTAATCGATGCCCAAGCGGAACTTCACATCAGGGCGAAAGTTTTCCACCACCACATCGGCCTTGGCAATCAATTGCTTGAGCAGCGCAATGCCTTCCGGCTCTTTCAAATTGAGGGTGATGGAGCGTTTGTTGCGGTGGGTGTACTGGTAGTCCGAGCCCTCTTGCCCGCCCAGCGTGTCGTCGCCGCGCATGTGCTCGGGCATTTGCACCTGCACCACATCGGCTCCCCAATCGGCCAACTGTCGGCAAGCCGTAGGGCCGGCGCGCACTTGGGTCAGATCGATCACTCGAAAGCGCGACAGCGCAGCGGAAGCGGGTTGATGCGGCATGGGATGTTCCAAACGAAAGAATCAAAGGGGCCAAGTGCAGGCACTTGTTGATGGTCACAAAGTGTGAACGCCAGACCCATAAGTGTCAACACTTTGGCAAAATTGTTGACACATTAGCGACGTCAATGACCTTATTTTGGCCATCTTCGGGTAGGATGAAGCATGCGTTTGCTGCTTTTTTCAGCAATCCTTATCCCTGAACAGCCCAAGCTTTACCCATGAACGCAGCCCCCGAAAAGCCCGAGCAGGGTTTGCCCGTTTTTGTGGCTGACCAGCTCAAACAACTCATTTTCAGCGGTGAACTCAAGCCGGGTGAGCGCCTGAACGAGGCGGCTTTGGCTCTGCGCATGGGCACCAGCCGAGGCCCTGTGCGCGAAGCGATCCGCATGCTCACCGGTTTGGGTTTGGTGACGGCCGTGCTCAACCGCGGCGTGTTTGTGCGCCAGATGTCGGTGCGCGAAATGCTGGAGCTTTACGACCTGCGGGCTTTGGTGTTTGGTTTTGCCGCAGAGCGCGCCACCGACCACGTGGCCGAAAGCCACAAAGCGCAATTTGAGGAATTGCTTGAGGCGATGGACAGGGCCTGCGAAACCGAAAACGCCAACCAGTACTACGAGCTGAATCTGAAGTTCCATGCCCTTATTCTGCTGTTGGCCAACAACCAACGGGCTCAGGCCGCCTACGACGACATCATCAAGGAAATGCACCTGTTCAGGCGCGAGTACTTCAATGCACCGGGCAACATGCGCCAGTCCAACGCCGAGCACCGCACCTTGTACGAAGCCATCGTCAAAGGCTCCAAAGCCAAGGCCAAATCCACCGCTGAAAAGCATGTACTCAAGGGGCGCGAGCGCTTACTGAGCAACATGGGCGGCGCCAGCCCACTGGCGAGTTTATGAGGTCAATTCCTTTCACTTCCCCATGAAAAAACCGCTCCTCAGAGCGGTTTTTTCATGGCAACGGATGCAGATCAGGAACTGAACAAGAAGTTCATCACGTCGCCGTCTTTCACCACGTAGTCCTTGCCTTCGGCGCGCATCTTGCCCGCGTCTTTGGCGCCTTGCTCCCCTTTGAAGGCGATGTAGTCGTCAAACGCGATGGTTTGGGCGCGGATGTAGCCTTTTTCAAAGTCGGTGTGGATCACGCCTGCGGCTTGTGGGCCGGTGTCGCCAACCCGGATGGTCCAGGCGCGCACTTCTTTCACACCAGCGGTGAAATAGGTTTGCAGACCCAGTAAGCCGTAAGCAGAACGGATCAGGCGGTTCAGGCCCGGTTCGTCTTGACCGATTTCCTTCAAGAACTCCAGGCGATCCGCGTCGTCCATCTCGGACAACTCGGCTTCGATCTTGGCGCAAATGGCCACCACGGGCGCGTTTTGCTTGGCCGCAAACGCCTTCAACCGGTCCAGGAAGGGGTTGTTCTCAAAGCCGTCTTCCGACACGTTGGCCACAAACATGGCGGGCTTGGCGGTGATGAAGAAGAACTGCTTGAGTTCGATACGCTCTTCTTTGCTGAAGTCGATGGTGCGCACCGGCTGGGTGTCGTTCAGAGCGGCTTGGCATTTTTCCAAGATCGCCATTTGCTTAACGGCTTCCTTGTCACCCGAGCGCGCAATTTTGCTCACACGGTGAATGGCTTTTTCGACAGCGGCTAAATCGGCCAAGCACAACTCGGTCTGGATGACCTCGATGTCGGCAATCGGGTCGACCTTGTTGGCGACGTGGATCACGTTGTCGTCTTCAAAGCAACGCACCACGTTGACGATGGCGTCGGTCTCGCGAATGTGCGCCAAAAATTTGTTGCCCAAGCCTTCGCCCGTGCTGGCCCCGGCCACCAGACCGGCAATGTCCACAAACTCCACGATGGCGGGCACGATGCGCTCGGGCTCGACGATTTCAGACAACTGCTGCAAGCGCGGATCGGGCACCTCGACCACGCCTGTGTTGGGCTCGATGGTGCAAAAGGGATAGTTTTCAGCAGCAATGCCAGCTTTGGTCAGGGCGTTGAAAAGGGTGGATTTGCCCACATTGGGCAAACCCACGATGCCGCATTTGAGGCTCATGGAAGGCTTTCGGTGATTCGGAGAAAGATTCGAAATTAACCCGTAATTTTAACGACTCAACCCCAAGGGCAGGGCACCTGACCCCTACACCGGTCAATCACCGCACCCAAAGTCCCCGACTGCCCAGCGCGTTGGGCCGCTTCCTTACAATGCACGCATGGCTTCTCCCCCTGACATTTGCATCCGTGGCGCCGGCATCGTTGGCCGCACTTTGGCCTTGTTACTGGCCCGCGAACGGCTCAACGTGGCCTTGGTTGATGCGCACCCTGCCACGCCCGGGGTGACACCTGCTGCCGACGTGCGGGCTTACTCCCTCAATGGCGCTGCCAAGTCCTTGCTGCAAGACCTGCGCTGCTGGCCCGAGCCACCCGCCGTGACGCCTGTGCACCAAATGCAGGTTTGGGGTGACCATGGGGGTCAGCTCAGCTTTGGCGCCTCAGAACAAGGCGTGGACCAACTCAACTGGATGGTCGACGTGCCTGTGCTCGAAGCGCTGTTGGCCCAAGCCGTTCAATTTCAACCCCAGATTCAAGTGGTGCAAGCCCCGGTGGCCGCGCCGCTCACGGTGGTGTGCGAAGGCCGTGCCAGCCAAACACGCGCCGAATTGGGCGTGGCTTTTGACATCACCCACTACCCACAACACGCGGTGGCGGCCCGCCTGGTGTGCGAGCGTGCGCACGAAGGCATTGCCCGCCAGTGGTTTGGCTGGAGCGCAGCGCCAGGCCTGACCCAACCACAAGCCGAGGTGTTGGCGCTGTTGCCCATGGGCGGCGAAGGCGGGCGCGAAGTAGGACTGGTGTGGTCGGTGCACCCGCTGCGGGCGCAAGAACTGATGGCCATGCCCCCTGAAGACTTTGCGGTGGCGCTGGCCTCGGCTTGCGAACACCGCTTAGGGGGCATGCAGCTGTCGGCCGAGCGGGCCGTTTGGCCACTGCAACTGGCACGCGCCGAGCGCTGGATCGGCCCCATGCCGGGGGCGGTCAAGCAATCATTTGCGTTGGCCGGCGACGCCGCCCACAGCTTGCATCCCTTGGCGGGGCAAGGCCTGAATGTCGGCTTGGCCGATGTGGCCGAGTTGGTGCAGGTGATCCGAGCCAAAGAATTTTGGCGCCCGCTGCACGACATCAAACTGCTGCGCCGTTACGAGCGGGCCCGTCAGGCCGATGTGCAGGCCATGGGCATGGTGACCGATGGCTTGCAGCGCCTGTTTGCCCAGCCCGGCCCGGTCTGGCAGAACCTGCGCAATTGGGGCATGCGCGGCTTTGACCGCAGCGGTCCCCTCAAGCACTGGATGACACAACGCGCGATGGGCCAAAGTGCCGATCGCGCTGACCGCTGAAGTGCCCGTGGCACCCAGCCCCTTCCTTTTTTGAAAGCCCGTTCGATGAAGTTTGCAACTCCCAAGTTGGCCCTGATGTTGGTCGCCGCTGTCTTGTCATGGGGCAGCATGGCCAACGCCATGGCCCAAGAAGCCACGATTCGCAAAAACCTGAGCGAGCGCCTGCCGAATTTGCCAAAAATTGATGAAGTCAGCAAAACGCCGATGAACGGCTTGTTTGAAATTCGCATGGGCAATGAGGTCATGTACAGCGACGCCGATGGCAACTTCCTGATCCAAGGCGCCTTGATCGACGTGCGGCAAAGGCGTAACCTGACCGAAGAGCGCGTGGACAAACTCTCGGCCATCGGTTTTGACCAACTGCCCCTCAAATCGGCCTTTACCCAAGTGCGCGGCAATGGCAAGCGCAAGCTGGCGGTTTTTGCAGACCCCAATTGCGGCTTTTGCAAGCGCTTTGAAAAAGACCTGCAAAAACTGGACAACGTGACCATCTACCATTTTCTCTACCCCATCTTGGGCGAAGACTCACGCACCAAATCCAAAAACGTCTGGTGCGCCAAAGACAAGGCCAAGGTCTGGAACGATTGGATGATCGGGGGCACCACACCACCGAACGCCAACTGCGACACCACCGCCATTGACACCATCATGGCCTTTGGCCAAAAGAACCGCATCACCGGCACGCCTTTGTTGCTGTTTGCCGATGGAACCCGGGTTCCCGGTGCGGTGCCCATGGCCCAAGTCGAAAAAATACTGGCTGACCAGAAATGAACGCTTCACACACCGAAGATGCGACTTGGCGCTTGATCCGAAAAATGGGCTATGCCGGCCTGATACCGTTTGTGTTTTTGGCCTTGTGCCTGTGGCTGGTGGGGCCTGACTTGCATCCGTATGTGGCGCTGGCCATGCAAGGTTATGGCGCGGTGATCGTGTCGTTTTTAGGTGGCATCCATTGGGGCGTGGGCTTTCGCAATGCGCTGATCGTGCGCAATGCACCTCGTGTTCACTTCACCTGGGGCGTGGCGCCGTCACTCTTGGCATGGGTCGGCGTGATGATGCCCGCCTTTGCCGGCTTGCCCCTGCTGGGCTTTGTGCTGATCGGCTGCTACGTGATGGACCGGCGCACCTGGCCTGCCGCAGGTCTGGCACCTTGGCTCCCCATGCGCCTTCAGCTGTCCACCGTGGCCAGCCTGAGTTGCTTTTTGGCCGCTGGCGCCACCTGAAGCGCCCCGCCTGAGCCTCCTTTCCTCCACACTTTTTGCCCATGACCGCCATCCACTACACCGTTGAAGCCGCCAATGTGCATGCGCACCTGTTTCGCATCACCCTGAGTATCGCCAAGCCACAGGCCACGCAAACCGTGTCCTTGCCGGTGTGGATTCCGGGCAGTTATTTGGTGCGTGAGTTTTCTAAAAATCTGCAGAACCTCAGCGCCAAACAAGGCCGACGCCCTGCAGCCATCTCTCAGCGCGACAAATGCACTTGGGACATCGCTTGCAAACCAGGCCAACCTGTGGTGCTGAGCTACGAGGTGTACGCTTTTGACAACTCGGTGCGCACCGCCTGGCTGGACAGCCAGCGCGGGTTTTTCAATGGCACCAGTGTGTGCTTGCGGGTGCACGGCCAAGAAGATGCGCCTCACCATTTGCAGCTGATCGCCGTCAAAAGCCAACCCGATTGGCAAGCCGCCACGGGCTTGGCACCGGTCAAAACGGACAAAAAAGGCTTTGGCCTGTACCAGGCCCAAAACTACGACGAACTGGTGGACTGTCCGGTGGAGTTGGGCGCATTTTGGAGTGGCAGCTTTGTGGCCTGCGGCGTACCGCACCGCTTTGTGGTGGCTGGCGCCCTGCCCTCTTTCGACGGTGAGCGTCTGTTGGCCGACACCCAAAAAATCTGCGAAGCGGCCATCGCGTTTTGGCACGGCTCGGGCAAGGCCGCGGGCAAAAAAACACCACACAAAAACTACCTGTTCATGCTGAACGCCGTACACGATGGCTATGGCGGACTGGAGCACCGCAACAGCACGGCCCTGATCTGCAAGCGCAGTGACTTGCCGCGCCCCAACGGCCCCAAAACCAGCGAGGGCTACACCACCTTACTGGGTTTGATCAGCCACGAGTACTTCCACACCTGGAACGTCAAGCAACTGCGTCCCGATGCTTTTGCACGCTATGACTACACCCAAGAAAACTTCACTCAGCTGCTGTGGTTCTTTGAGGGCTTCACCAGTTATTACGACGATATTCTGCTGCGCAGAGCGGGTCTGATTGACGACACCACCTACCTCCAGTTGCTGGGCAAAACCATCGCACAGGTGCAGCAAACGCCAGGTCGCCATGTGCAAAGCGTGGCGCAAGCCAGCTTTGACGCTTGGGTGAAGTACTACCGCCAAGACGAAAACACGCCCAACGCCACGGTGAGCTATTACACCAAGGGCTCGCTGGTGGCGCTGTGTCTCGATTTGAAGCTGCGCAGTGAATTCAAAAACGACAGCATCACGCTCGACACCGTGATGCGCGGCCTGTGGCAACGCTGCAAGGCAGGCCCCATGCGTGAGCAAGATTTGCTCGACGAATTGCACGCCCTCACTGACCGCAGCTGGCAACCAGAAATTCAAGCCTGGGTGCACAGCACGCAAGAACTGCCGCTGCGCGAGTTGCTTGAAGCGCAGGACATCCAGATCGATACCGAGGCATCGCCCATGGCGCAGCGATTAGGCCTGCGTGTGGGTGAAGGTGCTGGCAGCGTGCAGGTCAAAACGGTGCTGCGTGGCAGCGCGGCCGAAATAGCCGGCATGGCCGCTGGCGACGAATGGCTCGGCCTTGACGTAGGAACCAAAGGCCAGGGCGGCAGTTGGCGCCTGAGCAAACTGGACGAGCTGCCCGCCTTGATGGGCCAGGAGCGCCTTTTGACGGCCTGGGTGGCACGAGACAAACGCCTGCTGAGCTTGCACCTCACGATCCCGGCCCTCTTGAGCCAATGGTGCTTGAAGGCACCCACCTCCCGCGCGTCAGGCCAGTGGCCCGGCCAATGAGATCGGCCGAGTGCGCTTCAAGCACCTGACTTGAGCAGCACCACCAACGCACCCGCACCGCCCTCGGCGGGCTTGGCCTGAACGAAGGCCATGACCTGGTTTTTTTGTACCAACCAGCTGTGCACCTTGGACTTGAGCACCGGGGTTTTACCGGGTGAGCCCAAGCCCTTGCCATGCACCACACGCAAACAGCGCAAACCTTGTCGGTGTGCTTGGCGTATGAATTCGGCCAAGGCCATGCGCGCTTCATCACTGCGCAAACCATGCAGGTCGATCTCGCGCTGAATCGACCAATCGCCCTTGCGCAACTTGTGGATCACATCACGGCCAATGCCCGGGCGGCGAAAGCTCAGGGCGTCATCGGTGTCGAGCAAGGTACTGGCATCGAACTCGTCGCTCAGGCAGTCGCGCAGCACCGCTTCGTTGTCCAGTTGGCGTTGGTGCGCAATGGGCGCTGGGCTGGGTCCTATCAAACTGACTTGGTCATGGTCGGGCAAACGCTGCACTGCGCCCACGGCCCGCACAAACAAGTTGCTTTCTGCCTCGCGCTGTTTGGCCGCCAACGCCTGTGCTGCGGCCAAAGCTTGCGCCTGCGCTGTTGCCTCGGCCAGTTTTTGCCGAACTTTTTTCAGGTCTTGCAGCGCATTGATTTTCACAAAAGGGCTCCGGGCTGGGCATTCAGGGGCTAGGGTCAAGCGCGCTCACGCACCGGGCGCATCAAGCGCCACGGTTGCGCATCCAGTCGGCGGTTTTGAAAAAGCTGGCGTTCAAGCGCTCACGCAGCACAGCATCCACGTTCAGTTCCGTCATGGCTTGGTTCATGCAGGCCAGCCACTGGTCGCGCTCGAGCACCCCGATCGAAAACGGCATGTGGCGCATGCGCAAACGCGGGTGACCAAAACGCTCGGTGTAATGCTCTGGGCCACCCAGCCAGCCACACAAAAACCAAAACAATTTGTCGCGGGCGCCATCCAAACTACTTCCATGGGCGTCGCGCAGCGCTTTGTAGCCGGGCTCCATGTCCATCAGGTCATAAAAGCGGTCGGCCAAAGCGCGCACAACCCCTTCGCCACCGATCCAGGCAAATGGGGTGTCAAACGGAGGTTTTTCTTCAAGGTTCATGAGGCGCGATTGTGCAGTGTTGAAAAGGGCCTAGAACCAACGGGATCACTGCGCCGATTGGCGCAATGTCTGAACCACGGGCTGACGCAAGACCCCAGCCAGGCTCAGGCTACCCGCACCCCAAGCCAACAAGGCACCCACCAGACCGCCCAGCAGCGGGACCCACAAAGGGGCCTGCCAAGGGAACTCAAACGCATAACGCGCCAAGGCCCAGCCCACCACCAGCGCCATGGCACTGGCCATGAAGCCCGCCAACCAGCCAATGCCCAAAAGCTCGGTGCGCTGCACCTGTGCCAACAAGCTACGGCCAGCGCCCAGCGCCCGCATGATGGCGTACTCGCGCTCACGCGCTTGGCGGCTGGCACCCACGGCGGCCAAGAGCACCATGAGGCCTGCAGCCAAAGTGAAGGCAAACAAAAACTCCACCGCGCGGATGACCTGGTCCATCACCCGTTGAACCTGCGCCAACGTGCTGCGCATGTCCACACTGGTGATGTTGGGAAACTCGTTGACCATGGCATTTTCAAAATTGGGCACGCCTTGGGGTGACTGGAAAGCGGCCATGTAAGTCATGGGCAGGTCGGGCATGCTGGAGACGGGGAACAGCATGAAGAAATTGGCCCGCATGGAGCCCCAATCGACTTTGCGCAGCGAGGTCACGCGGGCCTCGTGCGCTTGGCCCGCGATGTCAAAACCCAAAAGATCCCCGAGCTGGACCCCCAACGCTTTGGCGATACCCTCTTCCACGCTCACACCATTTGATTCTTCGGCTTGCCAGCGGCCGGCCACCAAAGGGTTATGCGCGGGCAGCTCTGCACTGTGCGAGAGGTTGATTTCGCGGTCCAAGAAGCGTTTGCCACGATCGGCTTCCAAATCATCCGGCCCCAAGACGCGGCCATTGATGGCCACCAAACGGCCACGGATCATGGGGAACCAGTCGGGCGATTGCACACCCGCATTTTTCAGGTGCGCCAAAAATGGCTCGGCTTGCTCGGGCTGCACATTGATGACAAACCGGTCGGGCGCATTCACCGGCGTAGCTTGGCGCCAACTGGCGATCAGGTCGGTGCGCAGCAAGACCAACAAAGCCAGCGCCAGCAAACCGACCGACAAGGCGCTGACTTGCACCACCGCAAACACGGGCCGCGCCGCCACTTGGCGCGTGGCCAGGCGCAGCCAACGGGGGGCTGATTCGTCGGGCACCGAGCGGCGAAGCACCCACAAAGCGCCGGCGGCCAGCGCGGCAAACACCACCAATGCCAGCGCAAAGCCGCCCACCGTGATCAAGCCCAAAGTCAAGTTGCGGCTGACCATGAGCAGGGTCAAGGCAAAACCCAACAAACCCATGGCCAACACCAAACCTGAGCGCACCTGCACGTTGCCCAAATCGCGCCGGATCACGCGCAGCGGTGGCACCTTGGCCAACTGCAACACCGGTGGCAAGCCAAAGGCCACCAACAAAGTCAGACCCATGGCCAAACCCATCAGGGCGGGCTGCCAACTGGCGCTGGGCAAGTTGGCCTCCACCAAGCCGGCCAGCAAAAACACAAAGCCCAGGTGCACGGCATACCCGGCCAGCACCCCCAAGACGCTGGCAACCAAGCCCGCGCCCAAAAACTCCAGGCCATAACTCAAAGTGAGTGTGCGCTGGCTTTGGCCCAAAACTCGCAGCAAAGCGCAGGCATCGAGTTGGCGCTCGGCAAAACTGCGGGCTGCCAAAGCCACGGCCACAGCGCACAACAAGGCCGCCAACAGCGCCACCAAATTCAAAAACTGCGAGGCACGGTCCAAGGTTTGGCGCATTTCAGGGCGACCGCTTTCAAGCGATTCGACTTTGACGCCACGCACCTCTGGCTTGTCGACCTCTCCACGCGCCCAAGGCAAAAACTGGCTCACGGCCGCATCACTGCCCGCTACCGCCATGCGCCAGCTCACTCGGCTGGCCGGTTGCACCAAACCGGTCGAGGCCAGATCGGCTTGGTTCATCATGACGCGGGGCGCAAAAGCCATGAAACCTGCCCCCCGGTCGGGCTCGCGGGTGATGGTGGCGGCAATGCGCAGATTGCGCTCGCCCAGGCCCAACATCTGCCCCACCTGCACATCCAGCGCCTCTAACAAAGCCGCATCGACCCAGACCTCGCCCGCGGGGGGAATCGTGGCGGCAGGTTGACCCGCGATTTCCAATCGCCCGCGCAAGGGGTAGCCGGGCTCCACCGCTTTGAGGGCCACCAAACGAGTGGCAGGTGGCGAGGAAGTTGTGGCCGTTGCGGCAGAAGATGCAGAGGGGCTGCTGGCGTCCACGGCGTTCATGGCCCGCGCCATGGTGGGGAAGCTCACATTGGTGTTGGTCTGCAAGCCCACCGCTTGGGCTTGGCGCACAAAGGCTTCTGGCGTGCTCTGGTCACTCACCACCACCGCATCGCCACCCAAAAGCTGCCGGGCATCACGCCACAGACCCGACTGCATGCGGTCGGCCAGAAACCCCACAGCCGTCAAAGCCGACACTGCCAAAGCCACCGACAGCATCAGCAGGCGCAACTCGCCCGCCCGCAGGTCTCGCCACAGCTGACGTGCCCCTAACTTCAAACCATGCGTCCAAGATTGCTTGTTCATGTATTGACCTTAACGCAGAGGGGAAGGTTTGGCAGGGCGAGGGGCTTGTGCGAAAAACCAAAAAGCCCGCACTCGTTAAAGTGCGGGCTTAGAAATTTGGTGGTGATAGGTGGATTTGAACCACCGACATCAGCATTATGAATGCTGCGCTCTAACCAACTGAGCTATATCACCGGGCATTGTTGGCAGAAGCCATCAAGCCCGAAATTATACACACAATCCTGAGCTGAACGCGGCAGATGCGCTGACAATGACGCCATGAACGATCACAACTCTTTGCCCGGCGCAAACGCTACGGAGTCTGCCCGCGTTATTTGGGCCCATTGGCAATCGGGCCAAGTGCTGCGAGGTTTGCCCGAATCCTGTCGCCCTGTCACGGTCGCGCAAGGCTATGCCGCACAAGCCTCGCTGCCCGCGGTGTCTGGCCGCCAAGTGGTGGGCTGGAAAATTGCCGCCACCAGCGCCAACGGCCAAGCGCACATCAACGTGAGTGGTCCCATGGCTGGTCGCTTGTTGTCTGGCCAGGTGTTTGAAAGCGGCGCCACCGTGCCGTCGACTGGCAACCGCATGCGCGTGGCCGAGCCGGAATTTGCGTTTGCCATGGCGCAAGACCTGCCGCCGCAAGCCGCGCCCTATACCCAGCAGCAAGTCATGGCCGCCGTGGCCAGCTTGCACCCAGCCCTGGAAGTGCCCGACTCGCGGCTGGAGCCCTTCACCGCAGCGGGTGAGGCGCAACTGCTGGCCGACAACGCCTGTGCCCGTCACTTTGTTCTGGGCCCGGCCGCGCCCGATGTGTGGCGCGAACTGGACTTGAGCAGCTACCCTGTCCACGCGCGCGTGGACCAGGGCGTCCATCTGAGTTTTACCCGCGAGGGCACGGGCGGCAATGTGTTGGGTGATCCGCGTATTGCACTGACTTGGCTGGCCAACCAGCTTTCCTCTTTGGGCATCACCCTTCAAAAGGGCCATGTGGTGACCACCGGCACCTGCATGGTGCCCCTGGAACTGCAACCGGGCGACAGCGCCAGCGCCGATTACGGTCCGCTGGGCCGCGTACACATGATTTTTTCGGAGATGTGAACCATGACAAAACCCACATTGGCCCTGATCGGTACGGGCGGCACCATCGCAGGCGCCGCCAGCGCTGCATCGGTCAGCACCGACTACAAACCCGCCAGCCTGAGCCTGGCCGCTGTCGTTGACACCGTGCCCGAGCTGCGCCAGCGCTACGACATCGAAGTCACCCAGCCCATGCAGCTGGCCAGCTACGACGTGCGGCCCGAGCATTGGCTCGATCTGCATTCCGCCGTGATGCGAGCTGTCCAGAACCCGCAGGTTGCCGGCATCGTGGTCACACACGGCACGGACACCCTCGAAGAAACCGCCACCTTTTTGCACCTGAGCGTGGACACGCACAAACCCATCGTGGTGGTGGGGGCCATGCGCCCGGCCACAGCTTATTCGGCCGATGGCCCAGCCAATTTGCTGGACGCCTGCAGCGTGGCCGCTTGCCCTGGTGCGCAGGGGCGCGGCACGCTGGTGGTGATGAACGGCCGCATCCATTCGGGCCTGTGGGTCGCCAAACGCCATGTGAGCAGTGTGGAAGCTTTTGACAGCCCATTGACCGGAGCAGTGGGCGAAGTGGCTGACCAGTCGGTGCAATGGTTTCGCGCCGCCAGCCGTGCGCCCACTGTGGCTTGGAAAACACCAACGACATGGCCTCGCGTGGACATTGCGGTGGCGTATGCAGGCGTGGACGAGACCGCCCTGCGCGCTTTTGTGGCCGCTGGGGCACAGGGCATTGTGCATGCGGGTTTGGGCAACGCCAACACGCCCACGGCCTACCGCGCGTTCATTCAGTCGCTGCCGGCCCAAGGTGTTTTGGTGGCGCGATGCGCCCGCTTCATCACGGGCAGCGTGACGCGGGCCAGTGTGTATGCCGATGCACAACATGGCATCTTGACAGCCGGCCCTTTGCCGCCGCACAAGGTGCGGATTGTCATGTTGTTGGGCTTGGCCCACGGCATGGACGGACCTGCAATTCAATCCTGGATCGACCGGATTTTGTTGGCGGCCTAACTGACTGCCAAGTGAGCTGGCAAAACACAGCTCAACGGGACCGCTGACTCCAATAAAGCACCGTGCCGCTGACGCTGGCCATCACCATGAGGCCTATAAAACCTGCGCGGTAAGTGCCAAACAAACCCGACAAAGCCCCGAACATGGGCGGCCCCAACACCACACCTAAAAACGTGAAAGCCAAAGTGCCACCAGTGGCCATACTGGCCATACTAGGGGGCGCACGGCGGGCCACTTCGGCCAAATACACGCCATTCCAGCCAATGGCCGAAGCACCAAAGCAAACCAATAAGGCGATCACCACGCCATGGGGCGTGTCGGTGGTCAAAAAGGCAGAGCCCAAAGCACAAACAGCCATCATGCTGGCCAAAAGCAACAACATGGCCCGCGCGCCAAGCCAGCGGTCGGCCACATAACCCCAGGCCACACGACCCCCAATGCCACCCAACTGGGTCACGGACAAAGCCAAGCCAGCGGCCACCAAACCGTAAGACAAATCGTCGTGCAAAAAAGTGACCAAGTAGGTGGTAAGCGACAACTGGACCATGGAAAACATGAACGAGCAAGAGGCCATGGTGAGCAATGCACGGTGCGCCAAGACCATGCGGATGGGCTCGATCAAACTGCCCCATCGAATGCGCAGATCGGCTTGACGGTCGCTGTCAAGCTCGGCCCGCAAGCTTTGCGACACCCCTGCACAGGCCAAACACAGTGCGGCCACCACCCACATGCTGAGCTGCCAATCGATCAGCAAAGCCAATGGGGGCACGATCGCACCCGCCAACATGCTGCCCAAAGGGACGCCAGTTTGTTTGATGGAAAAGACCAAGGACATTTGGGCCTTGGGCGTGGTGCGGGCCAACAGGTGCGAACTGGCCGGTGTAATGGGGCCATAACCCAGGCCGATGAACACGGCGCCTAAAACCATGGCCGGCAACCAAGGCACAGCGCACAAGACCAAACCCACAGCGCACAACACCAGTCCCCATTGGCTAACCCGAATGGCGCCCATGCGCGCCACTGTGGCACCACCCATCAAGGTGGCCACCATGGCTCCGGCGTAAGTGACCGACACATACAAACCCACGAGCGCAGGAGACACTTGCAGGTCTAGCGCCACCACTGGTGCAATCACCGGCAAAGTCAGCAAGGCCATGGCCACCATGGCCTGGATGACCAGGGTCAGCAGCAAGGGCCACCAGCTTTGCATCATGAAATCTCCCAAACAGGCGAGACGCAGACCCCTTGGCCCTTGCGCAGCGGGTGTATCAATTGGCTTTGACGCCAGCCTTGATCAAAAGACCACCCAAGGTGTCAATTTCGTTTTTAAGGTGGTTACGCAAAGCTTCAGGACGCGCTTGGTCAACCGACACGGCCGAAATGCCCATGGCCTCCAGGCGCTGACGCACTTCAGGATCGGTCACCGACTTTTGCAGAGCCGAGGTCAATTGGTCGAGCACCGGCTTGGGTGTGCCCTTGGGTGCGTACAAGCCAAACGAGATGTTGATGTCAAAGCCTTCCACACCGGCATCTGTGATGGCAGGCACTTCAGGCAGCTGGGGCAGGCGAGCCTTGCCCGCAGAGGCATAGGCCTTGATTTTGCCGCCCTTGACCGAGGGCACTGTGCCCGAAGTTTGGTCGCACAAAATGTCCACTTGGCCGCCCATCAGGTCGGTCAAAGCAGGCCCTGTGCCTTTGTAGGGAATTTCATTGAGCTTGACGTTCAATGCGTTCATCATCATGAGGCCGCACAAATGCGAGGCCGAGCCCACACCGGCGTGTGCCAAACTGACTTTGGGTCCGTTGGCTTTCACATAGGCCACAAATTCGTTCAGATTTTTAGCAGGGAACTCGTTGCGCGCCACGATCACCATGGGGCCACTGGTGGCGCGGCCAATGGGCTCAAAGTCGTCCACCGGGTGGTAGGGCAAGCCCTTGTACATGGCCACGTTGGTGGCATGACTGACGTGAATCATCAGCAAGGTGTAGCCATCAGGTCTGGCCCGCGCCACTTTGGCCGTGCCAATGGAGCCAGAAGCTCCAGCGGTGTTGTCCACCACGATCTGCTGGCCCAAGTGCTTTTGCATGGCACCGGCAAACACGCGGGTGATGGTGTCACCCGGCCCGCCTGCGGCATAAGGCATGACCATGGTGATGGCGCGATTGGGAAAGTCTTGTGCCGATACATGCAAGGCCGTGGCGGCCAACATCAGGGCCAATGCGCTGCGAACAAAACGAAATGTCATGGCTGTCTCCTTGAAAATGAGGAAGGGGGCAATTGATCAAAAATCACGCCAACAAGCGTTGGCGAATTTCCAGAGGGTCCATCACCTGCAAAGGCGCCTCACCCCCATCCGGAATACCCACTTGTGTGGCGTTCAGCAACATGGACACCATGACGTAGGTGCCCGACAAGACCGTGAGGTCCACCACAGCTTGCTCGCCCATAGCGGTGACAGCTTCTTGCCACAAAGCGTCTGACACGCGGTGGTTGAGCGACAACTGGATGCAATAGTCGTACACCAAACGTTCGTCGGCTTGCATCGTGGTGGGGCGTTGGCATAGCTGCAAATCACGCATCACCGCATCCGACAAACCCGCCTTGCGTGCGATGCGCTCATGCGCCCACCATTCGTACTGTGCGTTGGCGATGCGGGCCTGTATCAGAATGGCAAATTCGTTCAGGCGCTTGTTGACCGAAGTGCGAAAACGCAAATAGTCCAAAAAATCAAAGGCCCGGCGAGCCATGTCAGGACTGCGCAACAACGCGTTGTAAGGCCCACCCAAAGCGGCACTGGACACTTTGAGGATGTCATCGGCCAAGGGGCGCACATCGGACGGCAGGTCCTGATAAGTGATTTGGGAAAATCTCTCGGTCATTGGAGTAGGCAAAAAGATGGACATTAACAACAAGCCTCGCTGGAGACAGTCGCCCAAATGACTGTATCAGCACCCCCTTGATGAGCGGTTTCAGCGACACTGATACCCACTCTTTTTTTCACTGCCAGATCGGATGAACCATGTTGAAATTTTTCTTCAATGCTGCCCCCAACCCCATGAAGATCGCCTTGTTGCTCGAAGAGCTGGGGCTGCCTTTTGAGGCCGTGCCTGTCGACACGCGCAAAGGCCAGCAATTTGAGCCCGCCTTTTTGGCAGTCAATCCCAATGCCAAGGTGCCCGCCATCACCGATGGCGACACCACCGTGTTCGACAGCAATGCCATCTTGTTGTATTTGGCCGACCGCGAACAAAAGTTTGTCCCCAGCGTGGGTCAAGCCCAAGAGCGCGGTGCAGCCCTGTCTTGGTTGATGTTCATCGCCAGCGGCATTGGACCGTTTTCAGGCCAATCTGTGCACTTTCGCCACGCGGCGCCAGAGCCCAAAGACTACGCGTTGAACCGCTACGACTTTGAAGCCCACCGCCACTGGACCGTTTTGGAAAAACACCTGAGCCAGCACACCTACATGCTGGGCGAGCACTACAGCATCGTGGACATGGCCCTGTGGGGCTGGGCACGCCTGCTGCCGTTTGTGCTGGGCACGGGGGACGCCACCTGGACCCAATACCCCCACATCAAGCGCCTGCTCGATGCGGTCAATGCGCGCCCTGCCGCTCAGCGTGCCGAGGCGTTCAAAGCGCAATACACCTTCAAAACCGAAATGGATGCGGAAGCCAAGAAGTTCATGTTTCCGCAAAACGAACGTTTGCAAAAGTCATGAATTGACCGCATGAATTTGACGGGCGGTTGGCATTGGCATGTGCGTGCGTGGCGGTCTCAGGCGCGCTGGGCACCTGCCTGTGTGCAGATCTCCGATTGGCTGATGGCGCAAACCATGCCCCGCCAACAACTGGTTTTGATCGGCGCGAGTGCCGGTTGGATGTTGCCCACGGCTTGGTTGGCGCAATTTGAAGAAGTTCATGCCTGGGACATTGATCCTTGGGCCAAGCCGCTTTTTTATGCGCGACATGGCCGACACCTGAACCGCCAAGGCAAAACATTGCACCTGCACACAGGCGACGGATTGGCCCTTTTGCCCGAATTGGTGCGCAGCATGCCGGGCGCTTTTTTCTGGTTTGACAATGTGCTGGGGCAATTGCGCTTCACGGGCTTGCCTTTGCAAGAAACCGCGCGCCAATTGGGCCAAATACAGCATCAAATGAAGGGCGTGGCATGGGGCAGTTTGCACGACCGCATGTCAGGACCCCGTCGGCCTGACCACCCCTGGCCAAAGCCCAAGGCAGCCCTTGCAGGATGGGCGATGGAATCCAGCCAAGGCCAAGATTGGCTGCGCAGCACGGGGGCTGTGAGCCCTTGGCTTGACCACCTGACCGAGCAAGTGCTGCCACAGGGCACACCCGTGCAGTACACAGCATGGCCCTTCAAACCGGGCTATGCGCATTGGCTTGAAATGGGTTGGTGCCCGCCAAGCCTTTGATGCCGGCCTGAGCGCCGGTCACTTCAAGCTGGGGGAACCCTGCTCGAAGCTTTGCCCCAGCGCCAGCAATTGCGGCGTTTCAATGACCGCGTTCAGACCATCGAAGTCCAGCATCTGTTCTTGCCACGGCCGCGTAGTTTGGTGCGCGTGCAAGCTGGCGTAATAGCCTTGCAGCGTGTGCAGCACGGCACGCGCCGTGCCGCCCGGGAAAATCACGATCTTGAAACCACGCTCGCCCAACTCAGCCGCACTTTGCACCGGCGTCTTGCCGCCTTCCACCATATTGGCCAGCAGCGGCACACGTTTGGCGAACTGCGCACAGGCGCGGTTCATCTGCTCGTCCGAACGCAAAGCTTCGATGAACAAGGCGTCGACACCGCATTCCAGGTAGCGCTCGGCCCGCTCCAACGCGGCGTCAAGGCCTTCCACGGCCACCGCATCGGTGCGCGCCAGAATAAAGGTGTTTTTGTTTTGGCGAGCATCCAAAGCGGCACGCAGCTTGCCCTGCATCTCGGCCACCGGCACCACGCCTTTGCCATCCAGATGGCCGCAGCGTTTGGGAAAAGTCTGGTCTTCGATCTGGATCATCGCGGCCCCGGCGCGTTCGAAGTCGCGCACCGTGCGCTGGGTGTTGAGCGCGTTGCCAAAGCCGGTGTCGGCGTCCACGATGACCGGGATGTTCACCCGGTCGGTGATGTGGGCCAGGGTCTGCGCCACTTCGGTGGCGGTGGTCAGGCCGATGTCGGAGCGGCCCAGGTGGGTGTAGGCAATCGATGCACCCGACAAATAGAGCGCCTCAAAGCCCGCCTGCTGGGCCACTAGCGCGGTGAGCGCGTCATACACACCGGGGGCCAATAGGGCCTGAGGTTGCTGCAGGCGTTGGATCAAAGTATGGCGTTGGCTCATGGTGACTTTCTTTGTTTGAGGAGTGGCAGCAAGCCGCCTGCATCGACCATGTCCATCAAAAATCGGGGAATCGGTGCACAGGCCAGATTTTGGCCGTTGGCACGCAGCACCATGGGGATATCGCCGTCCAGCCTCAGACCCAGCCGCTCGGCTTCTTCCAGGGTTTCGGCCTCGGGGCAGGTCACAAGCATCAAGCCCAGATTGAAGGCATTGCGAAAAAACAATCCGCTGAAAGACGGCGCAATGACTGCCGCCAGCCCGAGATGCTTCAACACACCTGCGGCCTGCTCACGAGAAGAACCGATGCCAAAATTGGCACCGGCCACGATCACATCACCTGGATGGACACCGCTGGCAAAGTCATGTCTCACCGCCTCCAGGCAATGCCTTCCAATCACTTCAATGCCATGCTTCATGTAGGCGCCAGGTGCCAGGGCATCGGTGTCGATATCTGCTCCCAAGCGCCAAACTCGGGCGTCATGAATGTTGCGCGCTGTCATGCGAGCATCTCGCGAGCATCGCTGATCCGCCCACGCAAAGCCGAAGCCGCGACCGTGAACGGTGACGACAGGTAGACGTTCACGCTGGGTGGGCCCATGCGGCCCTTGAAATTGCGGGCGGTGGTTGAGATCACCGTTGCCCCTTCAGGAAAAGTTGCACCATAGCCAGCGCATGCACCACAGCTGTTGGGCAGCACGATGGCCCCAGCATCCAGCAGAATCTGCATGACACCTTCTTGGGTGGCCTGCGCTTGTTCTCTGGCGCTGGCAGGAGCGACCATGAGCTGCACACCCGCTGCCACCCGATGGCCCTTGAGCACCGAGGCTGCGGCCCTCAGATCCTCGAGCTTGGCACCGGTGCAGGCGCCAATGTAAGCAATGTTGGGTGCCACAGCGGCAAACTCGCCGACATCTCGGGTGTTGGCCGGACTGTGCGGCGCCGCGACTTGGGGGCTGAGCTTGCAAGCGTCAAAGTCCCATTGTTCGTATTCAGCGTCATCGTCGGTGAACCATTGTTCGGCACCAGACAACTGCTCAGGGGTCACACCGATGCCACGAAGGTGATTCAAGGTGGTCTCGTCGGCTGCAATCAGACCCGCTTGCGCGCCCATTTCGGCACTCATGTTGGACAAGGTCATGCGCTCGGCCATGCACAGGGCCTGGACGGCCGAACCGCAAAATTCCACAGCCTGGTATTGACCACCGTTCATGCCAAAGCGCCCCACCATGTGCAGCATCATGTCCTTGGCCGACACCCCTGCTTGCAAGCGACCCGACCAATGCATGCGCAAGGTGCGCGGAACCTGCACCCAGATCTGGCCCGTGACGCACACACCCAACATTTCGGTGGCACCGATGCCGAACATGTAACAACCAAAGGCACCGCCCGTGGGGGAATGGGAATCACCGCCAACACAGAACATGCCGGGTTTCAAGTGACCCCGCTCGGGCAGCACCACATGACAAATGCCCTCGCTGTCGATGACATGCGGTAATTTCCACTGTCTGGCCGTATCGCGAGCGATCTGCACGATCTGCTGCGCATCGGCATCATGCGCCGGAACATAGTGGTCCAGCACCAGAACCACTTTGTCGGTATCCCAAATTTGCGCACCCAACTCCTCAAGCATCGGCTTCAGACGCCGCGGGCCAGACGAGTCGTGAAACATGGCCAGGTCCACATGACAGGTGACCACTTCACCGACGGCCACATGGCTGCGTTTGGCGGCTCGTGCGATGAGCTTTTGAGCCAGGGTCTGCGGCCGTTGATTCGAATTCATTCGGGCTTGGCTCCAGCATACTTAACCACCGCCCGCCAACGGACAATTTCGCTGTCCACGAAGCGTGCAAACTCTTCAGGACTGTTGCCCACGGGCGTGGCACCCTCATTTTCAATGCGCCGCTTGACCTCGGGCGAGAGTACGGCAGCCCGTGCGGCATCGGCCAGGCGTTTGGTCAACTCTGGGCTCATGCGCCCTGGGCCGAACAAACCAAACCAAGCGCTTGACTCATAACCCGGCAGAACTTCGCCAATCGAGGGCACATCGGGGTAAGCCGGCAGACGCTTGGCACTGGTCACGCCCAATGGCTTGAGCTTGCCGGCCTTGATGTGCGACTGCACGTTGCCCACCGCCGCAAACATCAAGTCCACCTGCCCCGCCAATACGTCCTGCACCGCCGGGGCCGTGCCGCGATACGGTATGTTGACAATGAACACGCCCGACTGCATCTTGAAGGCATCGCCGGCCATGTGCAGCGACGAACCCAATGCACCGATCGCAAAATTCAGTTGACCGGGCTTGGACTTGGCCAGCGAGATCAATTCCTTGACGTTGTTGGCCGGCAATTTGGGGTGGGCCACCAACATCGAAGGCGAAGTGGACACCATGGTCAGCGGCGTGAAGTCTTTCACCGGATCGAATGGCAAACTGGGGTAGAGCGAGGCGTTGATGGCGTGACTGGTGAAGCTCATCAACAAGGTGTTGCCATCGGGCGCCGCCTTGGCCACGGCGTCAGCTGCCAGATTGCCTCCCGCCCCGGGTCGGTTTTCCACCACCACGGTGCGCCCCAACTGTGGACCCAGCACCTGTGCCAGCGTGCGGGCCATGGTGTCTGTGGTGCCACCAGCGGGTGCACCCACGAAAATTCTGATGGGCGCCTGGGTCTGGGCTTGGGCCCAACCGGCACAAGCCCAAACCAAGCTCAAGGCCAGCACTCTGCGTGAAATCTTCGGGATGGGTGTCATGAGGTTTTTCCTAAATTGACAATGCGATCTTGAGGCCTGATCCATAAGACATTGGATCAGGGATTTTTCTTTGGGATGCTTCGTCCTCGCTTGGATGCTGCGGGCCTGGCCCTGCGCCGTCCAGATGGGGCAAATCCACAGCCACTTTCGGAGCGGGATCTCACGCATAACGCAGCCTTAAATCCCGCTTGAGCAGTTTGCCGCTCGGGTTCTTGGGAAGGGTGTCGGTGAAAACCACGCGCTTGGGGGTCTTGAAGCCCGCCATGTGCTGGGCGCAGTGCGCGATTACCGCCGCCTCGTCCAGCGTTTGGCCGGCCTTGACCACAACCACCGCCGTCACAGCCTCAACCCACTTGGGGTCGGGCAAGCCAATCACCGCCACTTCGCTGACCTGCGGCAGGCGGTAGATCATTTCTTCGACCTCGCGGCTGGCCACGTTTTCGCCGCCGGACTTGATCATGTCTTTTTTGCGGTCCACCACGGTGATGTAGCCCTCGTCGTCAATGGTACCCAAATCCCCGCTGTGGAACCAGTCGCCCTCAAACGAAGCTTGGGTGCGCTCGTCGTCATGAAAGTAACCCAGCATCAAGTGCGGCGAGCGGTGCACGATCTCACCCACCTCGCCCACGGCCACGTCTTGCATGGCATCGTTCACCACGCGGGTTTCGACGTTGCGCACCGCTTTGCCACATGAACCCAGTTTGCGCAGTTGGTCCTCCGGGCCGAGCAGGGTGGCCAGCGGTGCGATTTCGGTCTGACCGTACAGGTTCCATAAGCGCACCTTGGGCAAGCGCGCAGCCAACTCTTTTAAAACCTCGACCGGCATGATGGACGCACCGTAGTAGCCCTTGGCCAGTTTGGAGAGTTTGTCGGCATCCATGAGGGGTGAGCGCAGCAAGGCGATCCACACCGTGGGCGGCGCAAAAAAACTGGTGATGCCGAATTTTTCGATCATTGGCAGCAGGTTGTCGGGCGTGGGCTTAGAGGTGATGACGTTGGTGCTGCCCATGTAAATGGCCGGGCCAAAAAACACATCGAGCTGGGCGCAGTGGTAGAGCGGCAGTGCGTGCAGGGCCACGTCAGCCTCGGCGATCTCGGCGTCGATCACGCAGCTGACGTACTGCCACATGACGGCGTCGTGCGTGAGCTGAGCGCCTTTGGGCGAGGATTCGGTGCCGCTGGTGTAGACGATCTGCGCCACGTCGTAGCTGCCCAGCCGCACATCGGGCAGCGCATCGGGACAGGAGGCCAACGTGTCAAAGCTGTGCATGCCCGCCACGGCTTGGCTCGGGTCTTCGGACGGTAGCCAGATGAACTGCTGCACTTGGGTGTCGAGCTTGGCGGCTGCCTGCGCCAGCTCGGCCAGGCCGCTGTCGGTGGCCAGGGTTTTGGCACCTGCGTGGCGCAGGATGTAAGCGACTTCTTCGGCCTTGAGCATGAAGTTGATCGGCACCATGACCGCGCCCCGGCGGGCCAGCGCAAAGCGCAGTGCGGCAAAACCGTGCGAGTTGCGCGCCAGCACCGCCACTTTGTCGCCCTCGGCCACACCCACACTGGCCAAGCCTGCGGCCAGGCGTGTGACCAAGGCGTCGAACTCGGCATACGTCCAGGTGGTGGCACCGCAGACGATGCCTGTTTTGGCGGGCAAACGGATCGCGGTGCGGCGCAGGGCATCGGCAATCGTCTGGCGGCGAACGGCGGGGTGGATGGCGATCTGGGTCACGGGCGACATGTTCAGGGCTCCTGCATCGATATGATCAGAAGATTGAACACCAGACCCGCGAGAATTCCATTGGCACTTCCACCCCCCTCCCCCCGAAAACTGTCACATACGCGAACCGTGGTGTACCAAGGATATGACCGCGAAGACGGCCTGTGGGACATCGAAGCCGAACTGACCGACGTCAAGACCTTCAGCTTTCAGGTGCCCAACGAACGGCTTTTCCCAGGCGATGAGCCGATCCACGGCCTGAAAATTCGCGTGACGCTCAACGACCAGATGGTCATCCAGGACGTTGCGACCTCGATGGACAACATCCCGCACCAAGAATGCGTCGGCGCGCCACACGGCATGCACAAACTCATCGGTTGCACCATGGGCCCCGGCTGGCGCAAGGTCATCCACCAACATGTGGGCGGCACCGACGGCTGCACCCACCTGCGCGAAATGCTGTTCAACATGGCCACGGCCGCATACCAGACCCTGCCTTCAGGCCAATGGCAGCGCCGCGAACTGTCTGGCCAGCCCCACCCCGAAATGACCCAAGCGCCCTATTTTCTGGGCCAATGCCACAGCTGGGCCTATGACAGCCCGACGGTGCAAAGGGCGTATCCCATGTTTTTCAGGCCAAAGACAGCGGACATCACCAAGGCTTGATGGAGAAAGCGCGCGCCCAACAGCGGCCCAGAATTTTTATCGCAAGACCCCCTGCGATAATCACCCCTAATTCGCGCTGCAAGCGCTTTCTCCAACAGCCTCTGGATCTACACCATGAACCGCTGCACTCTGGCCCCTCGCGGGCGTGCTTTGCTTTGTCTTGACTTCATCACCTCCCTTGACTCCGCGGAGGCCGCATGAGCAAGAAGGTCTTCATCAAAACATTTGGCTGCCAGATGAACGAGTACGACTCGGACAAGATGGCCGATGTGCTGGGCGCGGCCCAAGGCTATGAACCCACGCAGGACGTGGACGAGGCCGATCTGATTTTGTTCAACACTTGTTCGGTGCGCGAGAAGGCGCAAGAAAAAGTGTTCAGCGATCTGGGCAGAGTGCAACACCTGAAGGCCAAGGGCGTGCTGATTGGTGTGGGCGGCTGTGTGGCCAGCCAGGAAGGCGCCGAGATCATCAAGCGCGCCCCCTATGTGGACGTGGTGTTTGGCCCGCAGACCCTGCACCGCCTGCCCGAGTTGCTGAACGAGCGCGAGCGCAAGCAGCGTCCGCAGGTGGACATCAGCTTCCCCGAGATTGAAAAGTTCGACCACCTGCCGCCCGCCAAGGTGGAAGGCGCGACCGCCTTTGTGTCGATCATGGAAGGCTGCAGCAAGTACTGCAGCTATTGTGTGGTGCCTTACACCCGGGGCGAAGAGGTGTCGCGCCCCTTTGACGATGTGCTGGTCGAAATCGCCGGTCTGGCCGCGCAGGGCGTGAAAGAAATCACCCTGCTGGGCCAGAACGTGAACGCTTACCGGGGCAAGATGGGCGGCAACACCATCACAAACAGCACAAGCGCTGTGGAAATCGCCGACTTTGCCTTGCTGCTGGAATACGTGGCCGACATGCCGGGCATCGAGCGCATTCGCTACGTGACCAGCCACCCCAACGAATTCACCCAGCGCCTGATCGACGCTTACGAAAAGATCCCCAAGCTGGTGAGCCACCTGCACTTGCCCGTGCAGCACGGCTCAGACCGCATCTTGATGGCCATGAAGCGCGGCTACACCGCCATGGAATACAAGAGCACGATCCGCAAGCTGCGGGCGATTCGCCCCGACATGTCGCTCAGCAGCGATTTCATCGTGGGCTTTCCCGGCGAGACCGAGGACGACTTCAACAAGATGATGAAGCTGATCACCGATGTGGGCTTTGACACGAGTTTCAGCTTCATCTTCAGCCCCCGCCCTGGCACGCCTGCGGCCAACCTGCACGACGACACGCCGCACGCCGAAAAATTGCGCCGCCTGCACCACCTGCAAGCAACCATCGAAGAAAACGTGCAGCGCATTGGCGAAAGCCGCGTGGGCACGGTGCAGCGCATTTTGGTGGAGCGCCCTTCACGCAAGGACGCCACCGAGCTGGCGGGTCGCACCGAGTGCAACCGGGTGGTCAACTTCCCTGGTGGCCCCCACATGGACCGCCTGATCGGTCAAATGGCCGATGTGCGCATCACGCAAGGCCTGTCTCACTCCCTGCGCGGGGAGTTGGTGGTCAAGGACTGATCCGCTGATTTTTTCAGGATTCGCGCCCGACTTCGCGGATGTAGCGGCGGTAGTCGCCATGCGCAATGGGGGTGCATCCGTCCACAGGGCGGTTGTAAACATAGGTGTGCACCGGCTTGCCTTGCATTGGACCGCTGAGCACCTTGACCACCTCGCGCCAGTAGTGTGATTCGGTGCGGTCACCGGGCACCACGCCTTCCACCCCATCCAGACGGGCCAGTTGTGCGTCATCGACTTCATAGACTTCACCGGTGACTTGTCCGTCGCCGTGCAGCAGGCCGGGGTAACGCCCAAGGTCGAACAATTGGCCAAGCACTTGGGCAGGGCCCATGAAGTGGGCACCGTGCATTTCCGCTTCCAAGCGCAAACCAGGCATCAGGGTGCCGTAAATGAAGAGGTAAGTCATCTGCGGATGGCCTGTGTGTTCAACGCGGCATGCCGGGGAAGCCCCCGCCGCCGCCCATCATGCCTTTCATGGCACCCATGCGTTTCATCATCTTCATCATGCCGCCGCCAGACATTTTTTTCATCATGTCCTGCATCTGCTCAAACTCCTTGAGCATGCGATTCACGTCTTGCACCTGAACGCCAGCACCGGCTGCAATCCGGCGCTTGCGGGTGGCCTTGATCAGCTCGGGCTTGCTGCGCTCTTTGGGCGTCATGCTGTGGATGATGCCTTGCTTGCGGCCGATGTCCTTCTCCACCTTGTCCATGTCCATGGACCCAGCCTTGGCGGTCAGTTGTGAGGGCAGCTTGTCCATCAGGCTGGACAGCCCGCCCATTTGCTTCATCTGCTGAATCTGCGCCAAAAAGTCGTTCAAATCAAAACTGCCACCGCTTTTGACTTTGGACGCCAACTTTTGCGCGGCCTCCATGTCCACGCCTGCAGTGACCTGCTCGACCAAGGCCACGATGTCGCCCATGCCCAGCACCCGGCCCGCGTGGCGCTCGGCATCGAACACTTCCAGGCCATCGATCTTTTCGCTGGTGCCGGCAAACTTGATCGGCACGCCCGTGATCTGGCGCACCGACAGGGCGGCACCGCCGCGTGAGTCGCCGTCCAGTTTGGTCAGTACGATGCCCGTGAGCGGCAAGGCGTCGCTGAAAGCTTTGGCGGTGTTAGCCGCATCCTGACCCTGCATGGCATCGACCACGAACAGGGTTTCAACGGGTTTCAATTCAGCGTGCAGCGCCTTGATCTCGGCCATGAGGGCTTCGTCAATCGCCAAGCGTCCTGCCGTGTCGACCAACAGCACGTCAAAAAAGTGCTTGCGGGCATAGTCGATGGCAGCGCGGGCGATGTCGATCGGCTTTTGGTCGGGGGAGCTGGGGAACCACTCGGCTCCAGCTTGCGCTGTGACGGTTTTGAGCTGCTCGATGGCCGCTGGGCGGTAAACGTCGCCCGAAACCGTCAGAACTTTCTTTTTGCGCTTTTCAATCAGGTGCTTGGCCAACTTGGCGGTGGTGGTGGTTTTACCGGCACCTTGCAAACCGGCCATCAGGATCACAGCGGGCGGTTGCGCGGCCAAGTTGATGTCTGAGACGCCCTCCCCCATGGTGGCAGCCAACTCGCGGTTGACCACACCCACCAAGGCCTGACCAGGCTTGAGTGAGCCCATGACTTCTTGGCCCAGGGCTTTTTCTTTCACTCGGGCGATGAAATCGCGCACCACCGGCAAGGCCACGTCGGCCTCCAGCAGGGCCATGCGCACCTCGCGCAGCATGTCCGCCACGTTCGATTCGGTGATGCGGGCCTGTCCGCTGAGGGTCTTGACGAGGCGTGAAAGTTTGTCGGTCAGGGCGGAGGCCATGGTGGAATCCAGAAAAAAACGGTTGAGCGTGGTGGCGAAGCCCCAGTGGCTGCGCCCGAAAGGCTAAACTCGGCCTCATGATTTTAGCGAGTGCGCCTTTCTGGACGCTGCCCTTCTCGGCATTGGCAGCATTGACCTATGCTTTGCCCGCTCTGGTGCCCAGTCGCCTGAGCGATGTGCACGCCCGCCGCCTGCTTTGGCTGGCTTGGGCGCTGCATGCCGTCAGTTTGCTGGCCCTACTGATGGGCCCTGTGCGCTTCGGTTTTGCGCCAGCCTTGTCGGTCACCGCTTGGTTGGTGGTCACGGCTTACATGATCGAGACCCGACTTTTCCCCAAATTCAAAGCCCGTTGGGCAGTGGGTTGTTTAGGGTCTGTCACAGTGGCGCTGGCTTGGTTCTTTCCGGGCACCCTGTTGACCAGCCAAGCCTCGGCTTGGCTGCCTTTGCACTTTGCTCTGGGTTTGTCGGCCTACGGCATGTTTGCGGCTGCTGTGGTGCACGCCTGGATGATGACCCGCACTGAGCAAGACATTCGACAAGCGCACGAAGGGTCCAGCGGTTTGCCTTTGTTGACGCTGGAGCGCCTCACTTTCCGTTTTGTCACTGCAGGCTTTTTGCTGCTGACCGCAACCTTGGTCGCCGGCGCCTTGTTTGGTGAAACTTTGTACGGCCAAGGTCATACCGAATGGCGTTGGGATCACAAACGTGTGTTTGCTGTGTTGTCATGGCTGACTTTCGCCACCTTGTTGGTGGGCCGTAGCCAGTGGGGATGGCGTGGTCGACGCGCCGTGCGGGTGCTCTACATCGGTGCAGGTTTGTTGTTGCTTTCTTACGCCGGTTCGCGCTTTGTCTTGGAAGTCTTGATTGGACGCGCCACATGAAATACCTGATTTGGCTGGTGGTCATCTTGGCCGCAATTTGGGCCTTCAAACGCAGCCGAAAAGCCGTCAAACCACCCGCCGAAAAGGCAACGCCCCCCGCAACCCCTTCCAACATGGTGGGCTGCGCCCATTGCGGGCTTCATTTGCCGCAAGAAGAAGCTGTCACCGGCGCAAAAGGCCTGTACTGCAGCACCGAGCACCGCGCTGCAGCCCTGGACCGCAACCCTGCTTGAACTTTCTTGGCCTAATCCTTCGTCCATGCTGCAGAACTTTGTGCCAGAAGCGTTGACCATCGTTGAACGCAGACGCCATGTCTTTTCCGCTCGTTGAACCCACCGCCCTCTGGCAGGACGGCTGGTATGGGCCGGCGAATCGGATGGATTCCCCCAACTTTGGCGCCAGGCCCAAAGGGGCATGCATTGACTTGGTGGTGATCCACTCGATCAGTCTGCCCCCCGGTCAATATGGTGGTCCAGAGGTACAAGACCTCTTCACCAACCAATTGGACTGGGATGCTCACCCTTATTTCTCGCAAATCAGGGGCTTGCAAGTATCCGCTCATTTCTTCATTCGACGAGATGGCACCTTGATCCAGTTTGTCAGCGCCAACGACCGGGCTTGGCATGCCGGACAGTCCGAGTACCGTGGACGGCCCCAATGCAACGACGACTCCATTGGCATTGAACTGGAGGGCCTAGAAGGCGATATCTTCACAGAAGCGCAATACGTGCAACTGGCACGACTTTGCCAAGACTTGCACGGCCCTTACCCCATAGCCCATGTGGCTGGGCATGAACACGTCGCGCCCGAACGCAAGCAAGACCCTGGGCCCGGTTTTGCTTGGGAACGCTTTAAAAAGCTATTGAACTTCCCGGATTCGTACTTTCCCTAGGAATTGAAAGCCACAGTTGGAAAAAATATTTTTTCAACTTTTTACATTTATCGCGCGGCTCTGTCACTTTTAAGGGTTGACTTCAAAAGTCAAAACCCTTCTTTTAAAAGCGATTGAAGGGCAAAGTCTGTCCAAGGCCACATGGCTATTGGCTTTGCGCCCAAAAACACTGTTTTCAAAGCGTTTGGAGCAACTTTTTTCAGCTCCTGAAAAGATCTCTCCGATACCCAATTTTCGGCCATCGGCCGCCAGCACTCAAAAAGCATCGGTACACTACCTGTAGTGGCTTGCAAGGGTCATGGACACCAGATATAGTGTCTGAAACAATTTTTCACATTTGCGACAGCGACCAGATTCAAGCACTTGTTAACTCCTTAAAACAGACCATAAATTAGAAAAAAACCATGCAAACAGAACTCAACGTTTCATCTTCTGCATCTGGCTTGATGAACCAGCCTATGTCTGACCGTGCGGGCCAACCCTCCACGCAAAGCTTGAACCAATACCAAATCATTCGTCGCAATGGCGCAGTCGTTCCTTTTGAGCCCAGCAAAATTGCTGTAGCCCTGATGAAAGCCTTTTTGGCTGTACACGGCACACAAGGTGCCGCATCGGCCAGCGTGCGTGAAGTGGTCGAAGAATTGACCCAAAACGTGGTTCGCGCATTGATGCGCTCACGTCCCGGCGGCGGTACTTTTCACATCGAAGATGTGCAGGACCAAGTCGAATTGGGCTTGATGCGCAGCAGCAACCATGAAGTGGCCCGCGCCTATGTGCTTTACCGTGAGCGTCGCACCCAGGAGCGCGCCCAACAAACGCAACAATCGGCCCCAACTTCTCAAGAACCTGCGTTACACGTTATCGACCGCGGTCAACGCGTCGCCCTCGATTTGGGTTACCTCAAATCTCTCATGGTCAATGCCTGCGCTGGCTTGGGCAAAGATGTGAGCCCCGAGCCCATCGTTGCCGAAACCATGCGCAATCTGTACGACGGCGTGCCCATGGAAGAGGTTTACAAGGCGTCCATCTTGGCGTCGCGCACCTTGATCGAAAAAGACCCGGACTACACCTATGTGACAGCACGCTTGCTGATGCACACCATCGCCAAGGAAATTTTGGGCAAAGAAGTGCCTCAGAGCCAGATGGCCGAGGCGTACATCAACTACTTCCCACAGTTCATCAAAAAAGGCGTTGACAACGACCTGCTCGACGAAAAGCTGCTTCAATTCGACCTGAAACAACTGGCCGCCGCACTCAAGCCTGAACGCGATTTGCAGTTTGATTACCTCGGCTTGCAAACCCTGTATGACCGCTACTTTCTGCACGTGCGCAAGACCCGCATCGAGATGCCTCAGGCTTTCTTCATGCGCGTCGCCATGGGCTTGTCCCTCAACGAAATCAACCGTGAAGCGCGCGCCATCGAGTTCTACGAGATCCTGTCCTCGTTTGACTTCATGTCGTCTACGCCCACCTTGTTCAACAGCGGCACTTTGCGCTCGCAACTGTCAAGCTGCTACCTGACCACCGTGCCCGACGATCTGGGCGGCATCTATGACGCCATCAAGGAAAACGCCTTGCTGTCTAAATTTGCAGGCGGTTTGGGCAACGACTGGACACCCGTGCGCGCCATGGGCGCCCACATCAAAGGTACCAACGGCGAATCACAAGGTGTGGTGCCCTTCCTGAAAGTGGTCAACGACACCGCCGTGGCGGTCAACCAAGGTGGCAAGCGCAAGGGCGCGGTCTGCGCCTACCTGGAAACCTGGCACCTGGACATCGAAGAATTCCTCGAGCTGCGCAAAAACACAGGTGATGACCGCCGCCGCACCCACGACATGAACTCGGCCAATTGGATTCCTGACTTGTTCATGCGCCGTGTCATGGAAAAAGGCAGTTGGACCTTGTTCTCCCCCTCAGATGTACCTGACTTGCACGACCTGTTCGGTATTGCTTTTGAAAAAGCCTACGTGGCTTACGAACAAAAAGCCGAGCGCGGCGAGATCAAGCCCAGCAAAACCATCCCGGCCACCGACCTGTGGCGCAAGATGCTGTCGATGCTGTTTGAAACCGGCCACCCTTGGATCACATTCAAGGACCCTTGCAACGTGCGCTCGCCCCAGCAGCACGTGGGCGTGGTGCACTCTTCCAACCTGTGCACCGAAATCACGCTCAACACCAGCGACACCGAAACCGCTGTCTGCAACTTGGGCTCGGTCAACCTGTCACGCCACCTGAAAGACGGCGCGAACGGCAAAGTGATCGACCACGACAAGTTGAAGAAGACCATCACGATTGCCATGCGCATGCTGGACAACGTGATCGACATCAACTACTACGCCGTCAAGAAGGCCCGCGACTCCAACATGCGCCACCGCCCTGTCGGCTTGGGCCTTATGGGTTTCCAGGACTCGCTGTACGAAATGCGCACGCCTTATGCGTCGCAGGCTGCTGTGGAATTCGCTGACCAATCCATGGAAGCGATTTGCTACTACGCCTACTGGGCATCCACCGAGCTGGCCAAAGAACGCGGTCAATACGCCTCTTACAAGGGCTCTTTGTGGGACCAAGGCATCTTGCCTTTGGACACACTGAAACTTTTGGAGCGTGAGCGCGGTGGTTATGTCGAGGTCGACCGCTCGTCCACGCTGGATTGGGATGCGCTTCGCCAAAAAATTGCTGCCGACGGCATGCGCAACTCCAACTGCGTGGCCATTGCGCCCACAGCCACCATCTCCAACATCATTGGTGTGGATGCGTCCATTGAGCCTTGCTTTGGCAACTTGTCTGTCAAGTCCAACCTGTCGGGCGAATTCACCGTGATCAACGGCTACTTGGTGCGCGACCTGAAGCGTTTGGGCTTGTGGGACGATGTGATGGTCATGGACCTGAAGCATTTTGATGGCTCACTGCGCCCGATCGACCGTGTGCCCCAAGAAATCAAGTCGCTGTACGCCACCGCGTTTGAAGTGGAAACCACTTGGCTGGTTGAGGCTGCCGCACGTCGTCAAAAATGGATCGATCAAGCTCAGTCGCTCAACATTTACATGGCTGGTGCATCGGGCAAAAAACTCGACGACACTTACAAATTGGCTTGGTTGCGTGGCCTCAAAACCACCTACTACCTGCGCACATCCAGCGCCACACAAGTTGAAAAATCTACGGTGAATGCTGGCTCACACAATGCCGTTTCATCCTCAGGCATGAACGCCGCGGAATCTGCAGCTGCAGCATCCCAAGCATCCATGAACACATCGCCAGCAACCGACGTCAAGTTTGTGGCCATCGACGATGTTGGCTGCGAAGCTTGTCAGTGATTTGAAATGCATTGCACTGGGTTGTGATAAGCCAAGTGCGATGCAAATGCACAACACTTCTTGTGCGTTGTTCGTCATAAAACGATTCACTGCTTTGCAATTCGTTTGCAAGCTTTCATAATTTAAGAACTGGAATTTTTATGCTCTCTTGGGACGATCAAGTCAAACCTGCTTTGCAACCCGCAATGCCTATTCTTTCTGGCGCAGACGCATCTGCCGCCATGGCATCGGCGTCCTCAACTTCTGGTTCCACAACAGCTGCGCCTCGCCGCATGAATGCAGCCGACAAGCGCATCATCAACGGCCAGACTGACGTCAACCAGTTGGTGCCTTTCAAATACAAATGGGCTTGGGAAAAATACCTGGCCACTTGCGCCAACCACTGGATGCCGCAAGAAATCAACATGACCCGTGACATCGCCTTGTGGAAAGACCCCAATGGTCTGACCGAAGACGAGCGCCGCATGGTCAAGCGCAACCTCGGTTTCTTTGTGACTGCCGACTCTTTGGCTGCCAACAACATCACCTTAGGCACATACCGTCACATCACAGCGCCCGAGTGCCGCCAGTTTTTGCTGCGCCAAGCTTTTGAAGAAGCCATTCACACCCACGCTTACCAATACATCACGGAATCATTGGGTCTGGACGAAAGCGAAATCTTCAACGCTTACAACGAAGTCAAATCCATCCGCGACAAGGACGAGTTCCTGATCCCGTACATCAACGTGATCATGGACCCCAACTTCAAAACAGGCACCCAGGAAACCGATCAGACGCTGCTCAAGTCTTTGATTGTGTTCGCTTGCCTGATGGAAGGCCTGTTCTTTTACGTGGGTTTCACGCAAATTTTGGCCTTGGGTCGCCAAAACAAGATGACGGGCGCTGCAGAACAGTACCAGTACATCCTGCGTGATGAATCCATGCACTGCAACTTTGGCATTGACATGATCAATACCATCAAGCACGAAAATCCACAGCTGTGGACCGCCGAGTTCAAGGCTGAAATCAAAGAATTGTTCTTGCACGCTGTTGAACTGGAATACCGTTATGCCGAAGACACCATGCCACGCGGTGTGTTGGGCATGAACGCTTCCATGTTCAAAGGCTACTTGCGTTACATCGCCAATCGCCGTGCTACCCAGATCGGCTTGGAGGCACTCTTCCCCAATGAAGAGAACCCCTTCCCCTGGATGAGTGAAATGATCGACTTGAAGAAAGAGCGAAATTTCTTCGAGACCCGGGTCATTGAATACCAAACCGGCGGCGCTTTGTCCTGGGACTGATCTTCTGAACACCCCCTCAATGTCCCCCTTCTTCAAGCCACACGCCTCATTGCCTTCGGGCCATGGGCGGTGTGGCTTTTCTGCGTTCATGGTGTTGAGTTCTTGCTCAGCGCCATGGATCGCTTTGTGCAATCCAACAAGCACCAAGCGTTCCCTTTCCGTTGAGTTCTCAACTTGATCAAGGAGAAAATCATGGCAACTGCAAAAAAAGTAGCGGCAAAAAAAGCTGCTCCCGCGAAAAAGGCCGTCTCGGCCGCAAAACCTGCTGCTAAAAAAGTAGCTGCAGCCAAGAAACCAGCCGCTAAGAAAGCCGCTCCAGCTAAAAAAGCCGCTCCTGCCAAAAAAGCAGTCGCAGCCAAAAAGCCAGCAGCTAAAAAAGCAGCACCTGCTAAAAAAGTAGCCGCAGCCAAAAAGCCAGCAGCTAAAAAAGCAGCTCCAGCTAAAAAAGCAGCGCCCGCTAAAAAAGCAGCCGCAGCCAAAAAGCCAGCAGCTAAAAAAGCAGCCCCCGCCAAAAAAGCAGCCCCAGCTAAAAAAGCAGCAGCCAAAAAAACTGCCGCCAAGAAGCCAGCTGCTAAAAAAGCGGTCGTGAAAAAAGCAGCCAAAAAACCAGCAGCAAAGAAGGCATCCAAAGCACCCGCTGCCCCTGCCGCTCCTGCTGCACAAACGACTCTGAATCCACAAGCTGCCTGGCCGTTTCCTTCGGCCGCCAAGCCCTGATTCAAACGTCTCTGGCGTTAGCCACAAAGCCCGTCACTGGCAACAGTGATGGGCTTTTTTCATGGATAAGGAAAACAAGTGAGTTTGCGAAAACTCAAGGATAAAAGTTCAATAAACGGTAGTGGCTGAAGACCAGCGAAGGATCAACTCTGACAGTCAAGGACCCATTCCAAACTTGGCCAGGTAACAAAGTCTCCGGCGCTTGTACTTCGTCAGGCAAGAAGATGCGGCGAACCACGGGGTTATTGAATTCGTCCAGCAAGGTCAGCTCAAAGGACGGGGTGGTCACGGTCATGGGGCCTGTGTTACGAAGCGACCAATTCAACACGAATGATTGACCACTCTGAGCAAAACTCGCGCTCTCAATCGCCAAGGCTTTCGGGTTCATCCAGGGCTTCAATTGGCAATCCAGTGGACGGCACAAGCTTTCCAACACAGGCCGACTGTTGGGCCATAAGGCGGCCATAGCATGACGCTGAAAGAAGAAAACTTGCCCCATCAACAGCAAGGCCAAGGCTGCCGCCGTGACGTACTGAATCAAACGCGTTGGCGCTGGACCCGTTTTATCAGGCAATGGCGCCGTGGGTTCATGCGTTGGAAGTTGTGGTTTGAAGGTGGCCAAGGCTTCAGAAAAAGCCATCAAGTCAGCGCTGACATCTGGGTCAAGCTTTGAAGCTGGATCCGAGCGGTCCTCTCTCAGCAAAAGGTCATCCAATGCCACTCTGTTGGCCGGCTGAGCCAAAACTGGATCGATCGCTTGTGCCTCCAAACTGTCGGAGGCATGCGCCAGAAGAACAGGTGAGACCGGCACATCCAAACCCGTACCATTGAAAACCTCTTGGCACTTTCCGCAGCGAAGCCAACCATGAGCGGCTTGGATTTGCGCCATATCTACAGAGTAGACAGTCGCGCAAGAGGGGCAACGGATGATCCTGGTCATGGAACGATTGTAGTCAGCCTCAGACCGTCGTCATGCTGCTTGGGACACACCTGTCATCAATATCCAGCCATCTTGGGTATCGCTCACTTCGAGGAAAATCCAAGGGGCATAAGCAGCCTTCAACTCATCGGCTTGCCGCTCCAAAATACCGGCCAAAACCAAAGATCCACCAGCAGCCACATGGGCACACAACAGGGGTGCCAGTACCCGAAGGGGTGTGGCCAAAATGTTCGCCAAGACGGTTTGGTATTGGCCTTGCGCCTTGTCTGGCAGGCCTGCACGCAAAACCACATGGTTGGCGACTGCGTTCAACTCGGTGGCGGTCACGGCTGCTTCATCGATGTCCACGGCATCGATGTCGGTAGCGCCGTACTTCGCCGCACCGATCGCCAAAATACCGGAACCGCAACCGTAATCCAAAACACGTTGCTCTTGCACACCATTCTGGGCAATCCAACGCAGGCACATGCGGGTCGTGGGGTGAGTGCCCGTGCCAAAAGCCAAGCCCGGATCCAGCCGGATGATCTGACGGGCCTGCGCAGGCGGCTCATGCCAAGTCGGAACAATCCAGAAATCTGAGGTGACCTCGACCGGTGCGAACTGCGACTGCGTCAAACGCACCCAATCTTGGTCCTCCAGCGTCTGAATCCCCAACAACTGGCAATCTTCAAAAAAGTCTTGCGCGGACAGCAAAACAGCAGCTTCTTTGGCAGCAGTTTCTTGCGCGAACAACGCCACCATGCGGGAGCGCTGCCAACCGTCTTTGGGTGGCGGCATGCCAGGCTCGCCAAACAAAGCCTGCTCAGCGGGTGTTTGGGCGTCCGCGTCCTCAACGGAAACACTCAGGGCATCCAGCGCATCGAGTGCATCACTCAACACATCGACCCGTTCTTCGGGACACAACAGGCTCAGTTCGTACATATGTGATCAGCGTTTGCGCTGGCTCAGCCAGTGTTCCAAATAGTGGATATTCGTGCCGCCTTGCATGAACTTGGCGTCCACCATCAACTCTCTGTGCAGTGGAATGTTGGTTTGAATGCCCTCAATCACTGTTTCGTTCAAAGCTGTCTGCATACGGGCCAAAGCTTGCTCACGCGTATCGCCATGCACGATCAGTTTGCCAATCATCGAATCGTAGTTGGGTGGTACAAAATAGTTGTTGTACACATGTGAGTCCACTCGCACACCGGGCCCTCCAGGCATGTGCAAAGAGGTGACGCGACCGGGCGAGGGCGTGAACTTGAAGGGGTCTTCGGCATTGATCCGACATTCAATGGCATGGCCACGGATCTGGATTTGGCGCTGTGTGAAAGGCAATTTCTCGCCGGCAGCCACCATGATCTGCGTTTTGACAATGTCCACCCCAGTGACCCACTCGGTCACCGGATGCTCCACTTGCACACGCGTGTTCATTTCGATGAAGTAGAACTCACCGTTCTCATAAAGAAACTCGAACGTCCCAGCCCCACGGTAATTGATTTTCTTGCAAGCAGCCACGCAACGGTCGCCGATCTTGTCAATCAACTTGCGGGCAATGCCCGGTGCTGGCGCTTCTTCGATCACTTTTTGGTGACGGCGTTGCATCGAGCAATCACGCTCACCCAGGTAAACCGCATTGCGGTGCTTGTCAGCGATGATTTGAATCTCAACATGGCGTGGGTTTTGCAAAAACTTTTCCATGTAGACCGCAGGATTGCCAAAAGCCGCACCGGCTTCTGCTTTGGTCATTTGCACCGCATTGATCAACGCCGCTTCGGTGTGCACCACACGCATGCCTCGGCCACCTCCTCCGCCTGCAGCTTTGATGATGACTGGGTA
>JBIKKE010000281.1:0-3408 GCA_044360575.1 Limnohabitans sp.
GAGCAACAGCCTTCTAAGCTGTGGGTCACAGGTTCGATCCCTGTCGGGCAGACCATGGCTGACTTTAAGCGTCACAAGACGCCTGTCACCTACGCTCCATTTATCGCCAAATGCCTGTGCGTCAGTTAGAGTAGCGTCGCTCGGACTGGGTCTGGTTGAGCAAACTGGGCAAGGTTTGCCAAGCTTGAGCAATGGACTGGATCAAGCTTTGTACTTCGTCCAGTACGGCCAAGTCATTGTAGGCGTTGACGTGGAATAAGCGACGGGTCACATAGGCATACAACTCGTTGAGATTTTGAGCTAACTCGCCGCCACGCTCAAAATCAAGTGCGCCTTGCAAACCCACCACGATGCGGCCCGCGCGAGACAATGCTTTGGATTTTTCTTCAATGGCATTATTCCGAATATGACCTTTTGCAGAGGACAGGCTTTCGTTCAAACCATCAAAAAGCATTTGGATCAGTTGGATGTTGTCCGCTGTAGCAACGCCCGTCACAACTTGAACAGAACCGTAACTGTCGGCAACTTTAGAATAAGCACGCATGAAGAAAACCCCTTTATGACTTCAGTGCAAGAGGAATCGGTCTATGCCGAAGAAACTTGAGCTGAAAAGGGTCAATAGAATAAAACTTCGTGCTTTGCAGAAAGCGCTGCACTGCGCAAACCGGATCCTTAAACAGAATCGGGCTCTGCGGACGTGAACTCGCCCGCCGATGGCATCAACCACTCCGACAAAGGACTGGATGTGTCCAATTGGGCTTTGCCATACAAAAAACGGCCTGCCTCATCCAGGGCATCTCGAATGGGTCCCCAGTTGGACGCTGGTGTTTGCGCCGCTTGCACCCCGCATTGGTAAACGGCATTGGCTTGGGCCGGCGGAATCCAGGACTCCACCAAGCCTGCTGATGATTGGATTTGCTTGGTGTTTTTGGGGTCTCCGTTCATGCCCCGCTGGCTGTCCTTGAAACCTTCTTTATAGAGGGCTTCAATGTGCTTAGACAAGACAATTTGGTAGGGACCTTGCAAATCAAAAAGGGCCAAAGGGTCCATTCCTTTCTCAGGCCGACCCGTCATGGCATCCCAAAGTTTTTTGGACGACATTCCCAGAAAAGGCAGGGATTCAGTTTGGACTGTGCTTTGCGGATGAATCGATGAGAGGACCTGGCGGGTCTCTTTTTCCATGGTGTTGACTCTGTCGATCAAATAAATGATCAAGACCAAAATGACCAACAGACCGATGGCCATCAAAGCGTTCAACAGGGCATCCATAGACTCAACGATCACCCTCGTTAGACACCTTGGGAGGGACGGACGCGTCATGGTCTCCCTCTGGCGGAATCTCTTGTGAAGCCAGCTCCTCCCTCAAAAAGGTCATGACTTGAAAAGGCTCTTTCAGCCGCAATTCATAAAGACTGATCTGATCGGCCAGCGCCTGCATGGCCTCAATGGCTTTGGCCGCAGTCAGTTCCATTTTTTGGTACTGCGATCCCAGTCCAAAAGCCTCGACGGCGAATTCTTCTGGCAAGTAAACATAGATGTCGGCTTCGCCAGCCCGGATTTTTTGAAATTTTGATGGTACGGGCAAATCGGGGGCAGGTTTACCCTCCATCAAAGCCAAGTTGGCATGCTCTTGCCAAAGGGCGGTTTGTTCGGCGCCCGCAATGAAGGTTTTATCCAAGTGCGCTCGGCAAAGCATGCCCATTCGCATGCGCACAATGCGTGCATCGTGCGAGTCAGACTTCAAACTCGACACTTTTTCATAAGCAGCAACAGCCCGCTTCATTTCTTCAGCGGGACTAGATTTGTTAAAAAAACCGAGCATGAGGTTATAACTTTATAAACTTTAAGAGATTTGTAGATTTTGCCGCAATTTTTTCACCACGGTGGAAAGAATTTGACTGACCCTCGATTCACTAACGCCGAGGACTTCCCCAATTTCTTTCAGATTCAGTTCTTCCACGTAATAAAGCGACATCACCAAGCGCTCGCGCTCGGGCAACTGGTCAATGGCCTCTACAACAGCCTCCATGAACTCCGCTTCTTCGACCATGACTTCAGGTTGCATGGATGAATCTGCAGGCATGCTCATGACCTCATCGGTCACAACCTCCATGGAAAACGTCTCAAAGCGCTTGGCTTGACCGCGCTCACGGTGAAACTCTTCGATCTCCTTGCCCATGAACAAAGCCAATTCGGCTTGGGTTGGGGCACGGCCCAACTCGGCGGCCAACACATGAACCGCCTCGTTCTCACTTTTGTTGAATGCCACGGCAGATCTGGGCAAGAATGACTGCCGCCTGACTTCGTCCAAGATCGCGCCACGGACCCTGCTCAGGGCAAAGTGCTCAAATTCAAAACCTTTGGTGGGGTCAAATGAGCGTGCCGCCTCAATCAGGCCCACCATGCCCACCTGAACCAATTCATCGAGTTCCATGAAGGGGGGAAGTCGGGCTTTCAGGTGTACCGCCACCCGCTTGACCATGGCCATATGGCCCAGGATCAGGGACTCGTGGCGATTTTCAGCCTGCTCGTAATGGGAAATGGTATGGGCCACGGTCACTCTCCTGACTGCGAGACTCGCAGCATGCGTTCGGAGAAAAAATGCATCCGCCCGGACGGGCCGTCCGTTGGAGGCAGGTGGTCGATGGCCTCAGCCAATGCCCGAAAATCGCGCGAGGCTGCACTGCCAGGCGCAAATTCCATCACTGAGGTGTATTTTCGGAGTGATTGCAACACCATTTCATCGGCCTCAATCGATTGCAAAAATTTGACCGATACACCCAGAAATCGGTTACAGACGTCATTCAGCCGTCGGTGCAATTGGCGTCCTTCCTGCACACCTGAAACCATGTTGGGGATCAGGTAAATTTCATCGAGCGATTGCTCTGTGGCCATCACCTTGATCAAACCATAGGCGTCTGCAATGGACGAGGGCTGGTTGCACACCACCACAAATCGACGCTGGCATGCCGCCATGAACTCCAAAACAGCCGGCGAGATACCGGCCGCCACGTCCACCACCAAATAATCAACAGGCTCTTGAAGGCTGTCAAAAACACGGACCATGCTGGCTATTTGGATGGAATCCAGGGCAGCAATATCGCGCAAACCTGAAGCCCCGGGCACCAAACGAACACCTTGCTTGGTGGTGACAATGACCTCTTCTAATGTCTTTTCACCGGTCAACACATGGCTGATGTTGAAGGGCGCGTGCGCGCCTAAAGCAATTTGCGCGTTGGCCATCCCCAAGTCACCGTCCATGAGCATAACCTTATGGCCTCGCATGCACAGGGCCACGGCCAAATTGATGGCCACGGTGGTTTTACCCGCCCCGCCCTTGCCACTGGCAACACCGATCACATGTGGAAACTTATTGTCCATGGGGTGCTTCTTATGCAGAAATGGTTG
>JBIKKE010000282.1:0-3401 GCA_044360575.1 Limnohabitans sp.
CACCAAGAAGCAAAAGCCCATGGCGATTTCATAACTGACCATTTGGGCTGAAGCACGCAGCGCACCCAAGAATGCGTATTTGGAGTTGGAGGCCCAACCCGCGATGATCACGCCATACACCTCAATGGAGGTGATCGCCATGACCAGCAACAAACCGGCGTTGACGTTGGCCAAGGCTTGGTCAGGGCCAAAAGGAATCACCACCCAAGCGGCCAAGGCCGGCATGATGGCCATGATCGGGCCCAAGCGGAACAGACCCATGCTGGCCGCGGTGGGGTTGATCAATTCTTTGGTCAACAGCTTGATCGCGTCAGCAATCGGTTGCAGCAAACCCATGGGGCCCACACGGTTGGGGCCATGGCGCACTTGCATGAAGCCCAAGAGCTTGCGCTCCCAAAGCGTCAGGTAAGCCACTGCGCCCATGAGGGGCGCGAGGATGGCAACAATCTTGATCAAGATCCACAGCACAGGCCAGACCATGGTGGCCCACCAGTTGGCAGCGACCAGGTTCAGGCCGCCGTTGTACAGAGCGTCAATCATGCCGTCACCTCCTGGCGTGCGTCTGCAGTCAACTGCAAAGACGGCGCGCGGCGAACAATGCCGTCGAGTTGGTAAATCGAGGCGCTCACGGGCGCTGTTGTTGTGGCGGTCAAGGTGATCGCGGCAGCCGTGGCGTTGGATGCAGCCATGGGCTTGGCGGTGGCACGGGCCAAAACGTCTTGAGAGGTCTCAAAAGAAACGCCCGGGATCTCGAGCAAATTGGCCAGCACGCGCAGCACTTTCCAAGCAGGACGGGTCTCGGCCAGAGGCTTGACCACGGCATGGAAGCTTTGCAGGCGACCTTCGGCGTTGACAAAGCTGCCCGATGTTTCGGTGAAGGGGGCAATCGGCAACAACACATCGCTGAAAGCCATGTTGGCTTTGAACGGGCTGAGTGTGACGACCATCTCGGCTTGACCTAAAGTCTGGGTCGCTGCGGCGCCTGCCGCGCTGTCGAACTCGGGTTCGGTGTTGAGCAAGATCGCAGCCTTAAGGCCGCCAGCCAGCATTTGGCCAGCGTGTTTGCCGCCGGTTTGCGGCTGGGCACCGACCCACTGCGCACCCACGGTATTGGCCGCTTCTGTCAGGTAACCGACGCTTGCGCCGGTTTGCTCTGCGATCCAGTTGGCCAAGGCCAAGAGACTCGATGCATTTACTGCATGCGCTGCGGCATTGCCCAGCAACACGGCTTTGCGCTCGCCGCCCAGCAAGGACTTGGCGATGGCTTGTGCTTGCGCTGTGATGTTGCCTGCAGCTGGAGCGCTAACGCCCTTCTCTGCCGCAATGGCTGCGGCCACATCGACCAAGGCTTGCGCCCAGCCCGAAGCTTCAGACAGCAACACCTGCGCCACGGGCATGGCCCAAGCGTCAGCGTGGCTAAAAGCCGCAGGCGTTGTGATGACGTTCAGCTGAGCACCATGGCGCACAGCGTGGCGCACGCGCAGCGCGAACAGCGGGTGGTCTTTGCGCAAGTTAGAACCCACGACCAGAACTCGCTGCAAGGTACTCAACGATGCAATCGAAGTGCCCAAAGTGCGCACGCCCTCGGCTGCAGCAAAGTCGGCGTTGCGCAGGCGGTGGTCAATATTGTCAGAGCCCAGGCCGCGCATCAAGGCGCCAGCCAGGTACAACTCTTCCACAGTACTGTGCGGGCTGACCAAAGCACCGATGCTGTTGGCACCGTGATCGCGCTGGATATTGCGCAGGCCGTTGGCCACATATTCAAGGGCGGTTTGCCAGTCGACTTCTTTCCACTCGCCGCCCTGCTTGAGCATGGGTTGCTTCAGTCGGTCAGCTCCGTTCAAAGCTTCGTAAGAGAAGCGCTCGCGGTCAGCGATCCAGCACTCGTTCACGTCTTCGTTTTCCAAGGGCACGACACGCATGACCTGGTTGTTCTTGACCTGAACGATCAAATTGGCGCCCGACGAGTCGTGGGCCGCCACCGACTTGCGGCGCGACAACTCCCAAGTGCGGGCGTGGTAACGGAAAGGCTTGCTGGTCAAGGCGCCCACGGGGCAGATGTCGATCATGTTGCCCGACAGCTCGGAGTCGATCGTCTGGCCCAAGAAGGTTTCGATCTCGGCGTGCTCACCACGGTGCGACATGCCCAGTTCCATGGCGCCGGCCACTTCTTGGCCAAAGCGCACGCAGCGAGTGCAGTGGATGCAGCGGCTCATCTCTTCCATCGAGATCAGCGGACCGACTTCCTTGTGGAACACCACGCGCTTTTCTTCTTCGTAGCGCGAGCTGCTGCCGCCATAACCCACAGCCAAGTCTTGCAACTGGCACTCACCGCCTTGGTCACAAATAGGGCAATCGAGCGGGTGGTTGATGAGCAAGAACTCCATGACCGACTTTTGCGCCGCAATCGCCTTGCCGCTCTTGGTGCGCACGATCATGCCTTGCGTCACGGGCGTGGCGCAGGCGGGCATGGGCTTGGGGGCCTTTTCGACCTCGACCAAGCACATGCGGCAGTTGGCCGCGATGGAGAGTTTCTTGTGGTAGCAGAAATGGGGGATGTAGGTGCCTGCTTTTTCGGCGGCATGCATGACCATGCTGCCTTCGGCAACTTCCACTTTCTGACCGTCGAGTTCTATTTCAACCATGGGTCTTCACCGCTGTTGCATCGGCATCGACCATGGAGGTCTTGTGCTCGATGAGGTGTACAAATTCGTGACGGAAATGTTTGAGCATGCCGCGCACTGGCATGGCCGCAGCGTCACCCAGAGCGCAAATCGTGCGGCCCATGATGTTGCCGGCCACGCTGTCGAGCATATCGATGTCGCTGGCACGACCTTGGCCGTTTTCAATGCGGTCCACCATGCGCCAGAGCCAGCCTGTGCCTTCACGGCAAGGGGTGCATTGGCCGCAAGACTCGTGCGAATAAAAGTAAGACAAACGCGCCAAAGCCTTGACCATGCAACGTGTCTCGTCCATCACGATCACCGCACCTGAACCCAACATGGAGCCGCCTTCTTTGGCGATGCTGTCGTAATCCATGGTGAGCTTCATCATCAATTCCGCAGGAATGACCGGAGAAGACGAGCCGCCAGGGATCACCGCTTTGAGTTGACGACCACCACGCACACCGCCAGCCAATTCGAGCAGTTTGGCAAATGGCGTGCCCATGGGCACTTCGTAGTTGCCTGGGCGCTCTACGTCACCGCTGACCGAGAAGATCTTGGTGCCGCCGTTGTTGGGCTTGCCGCATTCCAGATACGCCTGACCGCCGTTGCGGATGATCCAAGGCACTGCTGCGAATGTTTCGGTGTTGTTGATGGTGGTGGGCTTGCCGTACAGGCCAAAGCTGGCAGGGAACGGTGGCTTGAAACGGGGCTGGCCTTTTTTGCCTTCGAGTGATT
>JBIKKE010000283.1:0-3392 GCA_044360575.1 Limnohabitans sp.
GCGCTTGAGGTTTTGCCCCTAGGCGGACACCTTACGACTTAGCCGTCTGCGCACTCACCGTCTTCTTCACTGCACATTGCGGCCAAGAAAGCGTGATCAAGCGCCTGGCCTGGCAGCAACAACTCTTCGTTGGGCCAGCGCTTGACCAAATGGCCGTTGGCCACGCCGCCGGTATGGGGGGCTTGGTAGGCGCGGCGATGTTGCATGGTGACGCCGCTGTTGCCATTGGCAATGATTCGGCTTTCGCCCAGGGCCCAAGGCTCAAAGTAAGCATTGGCCGCGGTATCGACTTGACGGAAATAGGCTCTGGCCCCTTCCGCATTCAGCTTTTTGCGCACGGTGCGGGTGATGAGGCCTTGCAATTGATCGAGCGCTGCATCGTCCATTTCGCTCAATGCGTCTGGGCTCATGTCTTGCGATGCCAAGGAAGCTGACGTTGCCAATTCAGCAGGCAAAACCTGCACCATGGCTTTCACCACATCGCGGTGTGGTGCCACCGCCGTGGCGACACCACGGGTTTGCGGCTGAATGGGGCAGCGGATTTCAACGAAGCGCGGCTTGATGGGGCCGGTGCAGCCGTCGTGGTGGTAGTACTCGCCTTGACTCAGGCGCCCCTTGCTCGAGCGGCCACGTACATCGCGGTATGTCGGGTGCTCTGTGTGCAGGTTCAAGCAAATGACCAAGCCCGTGTCATCGACCAATTGGTAAAAGGCTTCGCGCCACTGCGGTGACAGGAGTTGCTCGTGCAGATAATCGCCGGCCTTGGCGGATGCTGCGGGCACGTCCTCGCCCTCAATCACAAGCACAAAAGGCTTCGGGCGACGGACACGCCAGCGGGTATCGGCAAAAGACATGAAAGCGACTGTGGACGCTGCTATCGCAGACTGTTCAGGTGCCCGGCTTATTGACATGGTTTTGCAGTGAGAGCGAACGGATGAGGTCCCAATGAGTGGGGCGTGTACTTAAGATTTTAGGGCGTCAAGTTTTACTGCAAGACACGCCTCAGGCCTTCATCGATTTACGCCATGAATATCGCTTGTGATTAATTTCTATCATGTTGTAATTTTTATTTATTTAAACATTTAATAGTCATTAAAATATAAAAAATAATTTTTAAAGCACTATTGTCATGAACACCCTTTTCAGCCGCTTGTCGATACGCTTCAGACTCCTGATTGGATTTGGATTGATGGGCAGTTTGCTGTTTGCTGTGGTGATGGTGAGTTGGTGGACCTTGAACCATGTTCAATCCAGTGCCAAGCAAATCATCGATATGTATGAACCTCAGGTTGATCGCATGACCCGAGTTGAGCTGTTGATGGTCAAAATATCACTGGAGGCGCGGCATGCCATTTTGTCGGCCAAGGATCTCACAGAACTCGCTGCTGCGATGGAGCGTATCGGAAAAGATCGTCGCATGTTGGTGGATTTGATCCATGAAACAGAAGCCAATTTGTCTACCGACATAGGTCGAGACATCATGAAAAATATCCGTGAAGCGGACGATGTGTTTTGGCGTCTGTCACTTCAAGTCGTGGGCCATGCCCAAACGGGTCAGGTAGCGGCGGCATACGCGTTATTGACTACCGACTTGGTGCCAGCCCGCAATCGCCAGCTGGATCATATTGGGGCTCAAAAGGAGTGGCAACGTCAGTTGATGAACCAAGCATTGGCCGATGCCAATCAGACTATTGCCCAAGTGAAAATGGTGTTGGCTGCGGTTGTGACCGGCATCCTGGTCCTGATCAGTTTCATGTTGATGCGATTGATCAACTCCATGATTCGTCCTTTGACGAGTTTGCTCAACACCATTGTGGAAGTTGAGCACAGCGGTGATTACACCAAGCGGGTGTCTGTGGTGGGTGAGGATGAAGTTGGGCGAACAGCTGCTGCATTCGACCGCATGATGGAAATCGTGGAGAGCCGGACCAACGAGTTGGCTCGTAACAGAGAGCAACTTGAAGAAAAAGTGGAGCAGCGCACCGCTGAATTGAGCCGTGCAGTGACGTCGGCCAAAGCGGCCAACGAGGCCAAAAGCCGCTTCTTGGCGACCATGTCCCATGAGTTGCGCACACCCATGAATGGCGTGTTGGGCATGGCGCAGTTGCTCCTGTCAGGCCCTGTTGATTCTAAAAAGACGCAAGACCATGCCCGCACCATTTTGCAATCGGGCCAGTCGCTGATGACGTTGCTCAACGATATTTTGGATTTGTCAAAAATTGAATCAGGAACCCAGACCCTTGGTGTGGGGATGGTCAATCCCGTCGAGCTTTTGCTCAACACCGAAGCCTTGTTTGCCAACAACGCGATGGCCAAAGACCTGAAGTTGAGTGTTCAGTGGAATGGACCACAAGGCAGGCGTTACCGCGGGGATGCCAATCGATTGCAACAAATGCTGTCCAATTTGACGAACAACGCCATCAAATTTACTGCGGTGGGGGAAGTGCGCATTGAGGCGACCGAGTTGAGTCAAGTGGACGGGTGTGCTTGTGTTGAGTGGGCTGTTCAGGACTCAGGGATGGGAATTCCCATGCAAAAAATGCCCTTGTTGTTTCAGCCTTTTAGCCAAGTCGATGACTCGACAACGCGTCAATATGGCGGCACTGGCTTGGGCTTGTCCATCGTCAAAAGCCTGGCGCAACTGATGGGGGGAGAAGTCGGTGTCGAAAGCCAAGAAGGCGAGGGCGCGAGGTTTTGGATTCGTCTGCATCTGGACGTCATGACCGATGCGGTGGATCTGTCAGAACTCGACACTGGCCATCGGACCGGCCTGATGCCCCAAGACTCATCTCAAAAGATGTCAGGCCGAGTGTTGGTGGTAGAGGACAACGGAGTCAATCAGCAGGTGATTTGTGCGATGCTGAACCAACTGGGCTTTGAGGTGATTGCTGTTGACAATGGGCAGTTGGCAGTAGAGCGGGTGATGCAAGAAGCCGACGCGATATCGGCCATTTTGATGGATGTGCAAATGCCTGTGCTGGATGGTTATGAGGCCACTCGTCAGATACGCGATTGGGAAAGCTCTCAGGGACGCTCAGCACTCCCCATCATTGCCGTGACTGCCGACGCGTTCATTGAAGACCAAGCGCGCTGTCGGCAAGCTGGGATGGACCATTTCTTACCCAAGCCCATCAAACTGAGTGCATTGTCCGAGGTGCTCCATGCTTTTCAAACCGTTCAAGCAGACCGGTCAACCCACCCTTGAGTCTCAAGCTTTTTGTCCACTCACTTGAGATTGGACATACAGGGCCACATCGCTCAGTGTCTTGTCCAAGTTCAATTTGAGCGTTTCAAAATCAGCGTTGCGCTCACGGCTGGCTTCATGCATGTACAGCGGTCTGCGGATTTCAATCTGTAGGCTGTGTCGTTTCAGTGCAGGTTGGCCCATTTGC
>JBIKKE010000284.1:0-3366 GCA_044360575.1 Limnohabitans sp.
CAGCACGGCCTGGCGGGCCAACTCGGTGGCAATCGTGCCGGGGGCCACCGCATTGACCCGAATGCCAAAGTCGGCCAGGGCCAGCGACATGGCGCGGGTGAGCTGGTTGATGCCGCCTTTGCTCACGTTGTAGCTGGCGATGTTGGGGATGGCCAGCACCGCGTTGACCGAGCTCATGTTGACAATCGCGCCGCCCCCGGTGCTTTTCATGGCGCGGGCTGCGGCCTGGCCCATCAAGAACGAGCCCTTGATGTTCACGCTGATCACGGCATCAAAGTCTTCTTCGGTCACGTCCAGAAAATCGGCCGCTTTGAAGATGCCTGCGTTGTTGACCAGCACGTCGATGCGGCCAAAGGCCTGCAGCACATGGTCCACCAGCGCGTCCACATCGGCCTTGCGCGAGACATCGCAGACCATGAAACCGGCGCTGTGGCCTGCGCTGCGCAACTCGGCGGCCACGGCCGCGCCGCGTTCGCTGTTCACGTCAGACAAGATGACATGGGCGCCTTCAGCCGCGAAGCGGCGCGCGCAGGCCTCGCCAATGCCGTTGGCTGCACCCGTGACGATGACCACGCGGCCTTGCAAGCCAAACGAGAGGTTGTTGGGAGCTGAAAGCGGGGAAGTCATGGGCAGGTCTCCGGGTATTGTTTGAAGGGTGATGGATGCTGCCACAGGGACCCGAAAAAGTCTGTCACCAGAAGGCGTGCCGGTACAGCGACAATGGATGCATCGCAAAATACCGCATTGTCCAAGAATTCAAACATGACCACGAACGCTCAAGCCCCCCAAAAACCGAACTCACCGGCCTTGTGCGAACCCTGCTCAGGTATCCAGCGCCATTGGCGCAAAGCCCCTGGCCACGCCGAATTGGTGCAAGGCAACCACCAGCGCGAAGACCGTGGCAACGGCCAGGCCAGCTTCACCCGTTACCGCTGTGACCGCTGCGGTGCAGCCTGGGAATATGAAAACAACAAAGCCAACCAGCACGCTGGTTGGGCCTTGCTTCAGCATTGAAGCCGCATGAAAGCGCCTCCTAGACTGCAAAATCTCGTTGAAGAAGGCCTGATCGACACTGTGGTGCGTCAGCTCATGAGTGGCAAAGAGGCCATGGTGTTTGTAGTGCGCTGCGGGGACGAAACCCGCTGCGCCAAGATTTACAAAGAGGCCACCCACCGCAGCTTTCGTCAAGCGGTGGACTACACCGAAAACCGCAAGGTCAAGAACTCGCGCTCAGCCCGCGCCATGGCCAAGGGCAGCAAGTTTGGCCGCCAAGAACAAGAAGCGGCCTGGCAAAGCGCCGAGGTGGACGCGCTCTATCGCTTGGCTGCAGCCGGCGTGCGCGTGCCCCGGCCGTTCAACTTTTTTGACGGCGTGCTGCTCATGGAGCTGGTCACCGACGCCCATGGCGACGCTGCGCCGCGCCTGAACGATGTGGACTTTACCCCCGAGCAAGCGCTGCAACACCACGCCACCTTGATTGGCGAAGTGGTGCGCATGCTGTGTGCGGGCGTGGTGCATGGCGACTTGTCGGAGTTCAACATTTTGTTGGCGCACATCCCCGGTGAGGGCAATCAGCCTGGCGTGGACGAGCCGGTCATCATCGACTTGCCGCAGGCTGTGGATGCGGCCGGCAACAACCACGCCCAGCGCATGCTGCTGCGCGATGTGTGCAACCTGCGTGACTTCTTCGGGCAATTTGCGCCCGCGCTGCTCAAGACAGATTACGGCCCCGAAATCTGGAGCTTGTACCAAGCAGGCTTGCTCAGCAATGAAACACCGCTTACGGGTCACTTTGAGCGTTCGACGGCCAGTGTGGACATGGCCGCGGTGCTGCGCGAGATCGACGATGCGCGTGACGAAGAAACTGCGCGGCGTTTGCGCATGGCCGCACCTTCAGCTTGATGTCTGCGCGGCCCCTGAAATTGCCCCACGCTGTCTCGCGTCTGCGCACCGAGCGCTTGGCCCGCAGCGCCAAGCCCTTCATGGCCCGTGGCGGCATCAAAGGCGAGCGCTGCACTGGTTGCCGCTTGGTGCCCAGCCACTGCATCTGCGCACTGCTTCCTGAAGTGCCCGCGCAATCGGGCATGTGTTTGCTCATGGCCGACATCGAACCCCTCAAGCCCAGCAACACCGGTTGGTTGATCGCCGATGTGGTGCCAGACACATTTGCCTTTGGCTGGGCCCGCACCGAGGTGGACCCGGCCTTGCTGGCGCTGTTGGCCGATCCGCAGTGGCAGGCCTTTGTGGTGTTTCCGGGTGAATTTGTGGAGCCTGAGCGGGTGGTGCATGAAGTGCCCGCCCTTGCAGACAACTTGCCCTCTGGTCAGCGCCCGCTGTTCATCTTGCTTGACGCCACCTGGCCCGAAGCCCGCAAGATGTTCCGCAAAAGCCCTTACCTGAACCGCTTGCCCGTGCTCAGCCTGAACCCTGAACAGGTCTCGCGTTACCAGTTGCGTCGCTCCAAGCGGGATGATCACTTTTGCACCAGCGAAGTGGCCTCGCTGTGTCTGGAATTGGCGGGCGAGGTGCGCGCGGCCGAGACACTGCAGGCTTATCTGGACGTGTACACCCACAACTATTTGCAGGCCAAACACCAGCTGCCGCCCGACCTGCAAGGGCCAGCGCACGCACGCTGGCAGGGCTTGAAGAAGTCTTGATCCTGCCAACCCGGCGGGTATCCGCTACCATGACCCCTCATTAATTTCGCCCGGTAACGGGTCTATGAGGAGCGCGCAATGTTCAGTCATGTGATGGTGGGTGTGAAAGACTTGGAAGTGTCTAAAAAGTTTTACGACGCCGTGCTGGGCACCTTGGGCTATGGCCCGGGCGTGGCCAACAACAACCGCTATTTCTACCGCAGCCCCACGGGCACTTTTGGCATCACCACGCCGATCAACGGTGAGCCCGCTTGCCACGGCAACGGCAGCACCATTGGCTTCTCCGTCAAATCCCCTGAGCAGGGCGATGCCTTTCACGCGGCAGGTGTGGCCAACGGCGGCGTTACCTGTGAAAACCCACCCGGCTTCCGCGAAGGCCCTGCAGGCAAGCTCTACCTGGCCTACTTGCGCGACCCCGATGGCAACAAAATCTGCGCCTTGCATCGTCCTGGTTGATCATTGGGTGGTTTGAAAAAGGATCGCTTGTGTCTCAAGTTGCCCACCCACAAGCCGTGCATGTCTCGCGCACCGTCGAACGCCTGGTCGCTGGCCAGGCCACCTCGGATGGTGCAGGCGTCAAGCTCAGCCGCATCCTCACGCAAGACCTGCAGCACCGGCTGGACCCGTTTTTGATGCTGGACGCCTTTGGCAGCGACAAGCCGGACGACTACATCGCGGGGCTTCCGGACCACCCACACCGGGGTTTTGA
>JBIKKE010000053.1:0-12115 GCA_044360575.1 Limnohabitans sp.
ACATGGTGTTTCCTTTCAGATCAGGTGCATGCGCACGGGTAAGCGTTTGATACCGGAGACAAAGTTGGATCGCAAAAAGGCGTGTTCACCCGTTTGCTCGATGCGGTCGACCCGCTTGATCAGCTCTTGCATCAAGACGCGCAACTCCAGCCGGGCCAGCCACATGCCCAAGCAGGCATGCGCCCCGCCCTGCCCGAAAGCCAGGTGGCGGTTCACGCCCCGGCTCAGGTCGACGGTGAACGGCCTGTCAAAAGCCCGCTCGTCGCGGTTGCCCGAGATGAACCAGAGCAGCACCTTGTCGCCCGCCTTGACCTGTTTACCGTGGAATTCAAAGTCCTCAGTCGCGGTGCGGCGAAAGTGCGTGGCGGGAGAGGCCCAGCGGATGAACTCGTCGGCCACGCCTTCCCAGGCGGCCTCGCCCTGCACCGCCTTGAGCTGTGCCATCAGGCCGGGCTGGTTGGCCAGCGCATGCAAAGCGGCAGCGATCGAATAACGCGTGGTGTCATTGCCCGCGGCCACCAGCAGACAAAAAAAGTTGCGAAATTCGGTGTCACTGATCACATTGCCTTGCGCATCGGGCTGGGTAATCAGGTGCAACACACCACTGGTTTCACCTGCGCTGCGCTTGCGCTCCATCAGCTGGGCTGCGTAGTCGTACAAGTCGACCCCGGCGGGCGATCGAAACGGCATGAAGCGGTAGGCCTCGGTGTCCATCTTGTCGATCACATGAGAGGTGAAATCGCTGTCGGTGTTGCCCATGAGCGCATCGCCCTTGTCCACCAGCCAATCCAGGTCTTCTTCGGGCAGGCCCACGATGCGTCCGAGCATGCGCATGGGCAACTGGCGGGCAATGTGGTGCGTGGCGTCAAACTCGCCCAGCGCCAGGGCCTGGTCGAGGATGCCCACACAGAGTTCTCGGATCTGCTCTTCGTAAAGCGCCATCATGGGCTTGGAAAAGGCTTTGGCCACCAACAGTCGGGTGCGGGTGTGCTCGGGCGGGTCGGTCTCTTGAAAGGTCCGCCGGGCCATGTACTCTTCATGCGACTGGTCTTCCATGCGGATGCCTTGGGCAGAACTGAGGCGCTGGTGGTTGCGGTTGAGCTCCAAAATATCTGCATGCCGCGTGACCGACCAAAAGCCCTTGCCATCGGCCCAGTTGCACCAGGCCATCGGGTCTTCATCGCGCAGGCGCTTGAAGGTGTTGTGCGGCGTACCGTTCAAATAGCTGTCGTGGTCCGACACGTCGGCGTAGCCGTCGTCGGTGGGATTCCAAACCGTCATTGCACTCTTTCAAAACAAGCATCAAAAAACTGCACCATCCATTGACCAAACAGCGGAACATCGGCGGTGTTGTTCAGACTGGTGTGGGCACGGGCCATCGTGTCGGCATCGAGCTTGTCGGCCAGGTAGCCCAGCAAAGCGGTCATGAACACCAGTGGCATCTCTGGGTGGAACTGGGTGGTCCAGATGTGCTGGCCGATCTGCATAGAGCCAATGGGGCAAAACTCACTACCGCCCAAGCACACCGCGCCTTCAGGCATGCGGGTGACTTGCTCATTGTGCGCAGCCATCAAGGTGGTGGTAGCCTGGGGTGGCTTCATCCAGGGGCGCTCTAAATGCCAGTGCGTGGGCGCAGTGCCCAGGCCCCAGCAAGCGGCGTTGCGCGCCACTTGACCACCCAGCGCCCGAGCCACCGCCTGATGGCCAAAGCACAGACCCACCAGCGGTTGGCGTGCGGCATGCACGGCGCGAATGAAGTCCAGCAGTTGCCCCACCCAGGGCAGGCTGTCGTCGTTGACAGAAGCTGGGCTGCCAGTGATGACATAGCCGTCAAAGGCCTCGGGTCTTTCGGGCAGCACCCCGTCCTTGACCGGCACGACCTCAAAAGACCAACTGGGCTGCAGGGGTTGCAACAGTTGCACCACCTTTTGTCCGTCGTTCGGAAAATGCGCAGCAAAGGCTGAGGTGTCGTCGTTGGTCAATAAAACGGCAATGCGGCGTGTCATCGGATCTCTTTCAGGCTGTCGCCCATGCTATGCACAAGGCGAACAAGGCGCTATCAAGTTTGGGCACCGTACACCCCGGGTTTTCACGAAAAAGCCTTTCCATTGGAAGCAGGCACACTCACCGGCATGCATTTGCGCCAAGTTGTCCGCCTTCCATGAGCTACCCCATTCCCAATTCACCCTGGGTCCAAGTGCTGGACTCCCAAGATATGGACCAGCATGCCCTGGCGCAGAACGGTTGGGCACTGCAGTACGAGCAGCTCTCGCCAGGTCAGTTCAAGGGACGCATCCATCGGGTGCAACTGCCCGAAGTCACCCTGCTGCGCGAGGACACCAGCATCGCTCTGCGCCAGCGTGGGCAGCTCGACGAGAGCGTGTACGGCTTTGCCATGGCGCTGCAGGACTCGCCGGACCTGTTTTTCAACGGCCAGCGGGTGCCCGAACACGCCATCATGTGCGGCAAGGGCGATGAGGTCGACCTGACCACCCCGCCCCACTTCACACTGATCGCGGTGGTTGTCAATCGCAGCCTGCTCAACCCGCTCTGGGAGCGGATGTACCAAAAGCCCCTGGCCCATTGGCTTGAAAAGCAGCTGGTGCTGCCCACTACCGACATCAAAGCGCAGAACCTGCGCGATCTGCAGCTCACGGTGCTCGACCAAGCCAGCGCCCTGGCGCACCGCCAACACGACCCACAGGCCCTGCGCCAGTTGCGCGACGAGATCCTGATGGAATGGCTGGAAGCTTTGCCTGCGAAGGTCGACACCTCCGAGCTGCCCAACCTAGAGCGGCGCAAGAAACTGGTGGACCGCGCCTGCGAACTGATGATGGGCCACGCCGACGAGCCGCTGTCCATCCTGGAGGTCTGCAGCCGCGTGGGCACGAGCCGGCGCAAGCTCAATTACTGCTTTCAGGACGTGCTTGGGACCACGCCCATCAAGTACCTGCGCTCACTGCGCCTGAACAGCGTGCGCCGCGCCCTGCGCCAGGCCGCGCCCGGCGTCACCATTCAGGACATTGCCTCGCACTGGGGCTTTTGGCACCTGAGCCAGTTCGCGCAGGACTATCGCCAACTGTTTGGCGAGCTGCCTTCGGACACGCTGCACAAGCGATGAACACCGCCCGCCAAACCCAGCTCGCAGCCATCTTGACCATGGTCGCGGTCATGGCCTGCCTTCCGACGCTAGACACCTTGAGCAAAAAATTGATGCTCAGCGTAACGCCTGTCATCATCATCTGGACGCGCTTCGCCATGCAGACCGTACTGGTCAGCGCCACGATCTGGCGCAGGCAATCGCCCGAACTGTGGCGAACACGGGAGTGGCAGCTGCTGCCCGACGCCTTGGCCCTGTGTGGCATGGGCATGATCGCGAACTTTGGCCTGGCGACCGGCTGGCTGAACAAACGCAAGGCGAAAGCATGAACACACCGCTTTTCAGCCCTAATTACCGCGAGGCCCGAGCGCGTTTTGTGCAGGCCGCTCAAGCCTGCGGTGCCCAATTGCAAAGTAATGCCATGCCACTGCTCGGTGCAGATGGCGAGCAACTCGCCATGGACGTGGCCGTCCACGGCCCTGCAGATGCCGCCCAAGTGCTGATGACCACCAGCGCGGTCCACGGCATAGAAGGCTTTTGCGGCTCGGCCATCCAGACTGGCTTGCTGCAAAGCCTGTCGTTGCCGCCCGGTGTGGCCGTGGTGCATGTGCACGCGGTCAACCCGCATGGGTTTTCATATAAGCGCCGGGTCAACGAAGACAATGTGGACCTCAACCGCAACTTCATCGACTTTGCCCAGCCCTTGCCGGTCAACGCCGATTACGCCCAGGTTCACGACCTGCTGCTGCCCATGCACTGGCCACCCAGCCAAGAGGCCTCGGCGGCGTTGCAGACCCAAGATGACGCCTGGGGCGAGCGCCGGATGCAGCGTGCCATCACCAGCGGGCAGTACCAGTTTCCCCAAGGCGTCTGGTTCGGGGGTGTGTCCCCCACCTGGAGCCACCGCACGTTCAGGCAGGTGCTGCAAACCCATTTAAGGCAAGCCCGTCAGATCGTCTGGATCGACCTGCACACGGGCTTGGGGCCTCACGGTCACGGCGAGCGCATCTTTGCCTGCACCGACAACGGCGAAACACTTCAACGCGCCCGTCAGTGGTGGGGGCCTGAAATTACCTCGGTCGATACAGGAACCTCTCAAAGCGTGCCACTTTCCGGGCCCATTCAAATGGCCATTTACGAAGAGTGCCCGCAAGCGGAATACACCGGCATCTGCCTGGAATTTGGCACCTTGCCGCTGGCGCAGATGGTCTTGGCCATGAGGGCTGACCACTGGCTGGCCTTGCATCCCGAGGCCCCGGCCGAGCAACAACGCGCCATCCGCGCCGACATGCTCCAGGCCTTCAACCCGCCCTCACCCGTCTGGCAAGAAAAAGTCTGGCAGCAAGGCCTGCAAGCCGCCCGTCAAGCTGTGCAAGGCTTGGCCGCTAAACGCTGAACCTGCCTTTTCTCGGGAAAACCCAGCCCAGGGTTTGCAATTTTTCGATACCTTCAAACCCGTATCTTGTTCAGACTGTGGTCCTGACCCGGGGTGGCAACCGCTCCCCCTTCAACTGGACAAACAAGGACGAACCCATGATTTCACGCCGTACGATTTCCAGCCTGCTCGCGGGCCTGCTGAGCAGCCTGATGTTGCTCAGCGCCTCTGCGCAGGGCTTCCCCAACAAGATGGTCACCGTGATGGTCCCCTACCCTGCAGGCGGCCCTTCGGATGCAGTGGCCCGTTTGGTTCAGGTTGAGTACGAAAAGAGTCTGGGCCAGAAAATGATGGTCGAAAACCTGGGCGGCGTGAGTGGCGCTTTGGGCATCCAAAAAGTGCTGGCAGCACCGGCCGATGGCTACTCTCAGTTACTCGGCACCCCCATGGAACTGGTGATGGCGCCTCTGGCCTTGTCGGCCGTCAAATTCAAGCCTGAAGAAGTCCGCCTGGCCAGCTTGTTAGGCCGCACCTCTATCGGCCTGGCCGTGCGCAAGGACCTGCCCGTCAACAACTTGACCGAATTCTTGGCCTGGGCCAAGGGCAAGCAGGTCAGCTACGCCAGCGTGGGCCAAGGCTCGCTCTACCACATCATGGGTGAGCGCTTCAAGACGCTGACGGGTCTGGACATGTTGCACGTGCCTTACAAAGCGGCCGTGCAGATCTACACCGATCTGGGCGGCAATAGCGTGGACATGGCCTTTGTTCCTATTGCAGGCCCCATCATCGGCATGGCCAAGGACAACCGCTTCAAGATCATCGGCATCTCCTCTACAGCCCCTCATCCACAACTGCCTGAAGCCTCCCCGATCAGCGCTCAGCGCGGCATGTCTGACTTTATTTTCGATATCTGGATCGGTCTGCAGGTGTCCAAAAACACACCCGACGCCGTGGTCCAAAGACTCAACCAAGCCATGAACGAGGCCATCAAGTCCGAGGCCTTCGTCAAAGGCATGAACACCACCGGCAGCCAAGTGCCTGCGGGCATGAGCGTGGCCGAGCTGGACCGCTTCTACACCCAGGAAGTCAGCCGATACCGCGCGCTGTTCAAGGCCGCCAACGTCGAGCCACAGTGAAGCCCTGAGTGCTCAGCGCAAAAGCGTTGACGCACACACAGCCCGGAACATGCTCACCCATCGTGACATGCCCGGGTTTTTTGTTCCTGCCTCCTTTGATCCGCATGACCGATTTCACATACAACACCGCCACCCAACTGATGGCCCGCCTGCGCGCAGGTGAAATCACCAGCATCCAGCTGCTGGAGCAGCACATCGCCCGGGTTGAGCAGCGTGATGGCCCCATCAACGCGGTGGTCGTGCGCAGCTTTGAGGCTGCCCGCGAACGCGCCGCCCAAGCAGACACGGCGCGTGCCCATGGCGAAGACTGGGGGCCACTGCACGGTCTGCCCATGACCGTCAAGGAATCGTTTGATTTGCCAGGCACGCCCACCTGCTGGGGATTTCCGCAGTACAAGGACAACATCGCACAAAAACCGGCCGTGGCCGTGCAGCGCCTGCTGGATGCCGGGGCCGTGGTCTTTGGCAAGACCAATGTGCCTGTCGCTTTAGGCGACTGGCAGTCGTTCAACCCGGTTTATGGCACCACCAACAACCCCTGGGACCTGAGCCGCACGCCGGGCGGATCGTCGGGCGGGGCCAGCGCAGCGTTGGCCGCAGGCATGCCCCCGCTGGAGCTGGGCAGCGACATTGGCGCCTCCATCCGCAACCCGGCGCATTACTGCGGCGTGTACGGGCACAAGCCCACCTGGGGCGTGGTACCCATGCATGGCCACCAACTACCAGGCGTGCGCTGCATTGACAGCCTGGACATTGCCGTGGCTGGGCCGCTGGCGCGCAGCGCTCAAGACCTGCAACTGGCCATGCGGCTGCTGACCACGCCGCTGCAGCAATTTGGCCCACTGGGCTGGGCGCCCGCGCAGTGGCGCCGCAACGACAAGCCGCTGCGGGAATGCCGCGTGGCCATCGTCTACGACGACCCAGAGGCGCGGGTGGACCAAAGCATCCAAGACAGGCTGCACGCGCTGGCCGTTTTTTTGCGCACCCTGGGCGTGACCGTGCTGGACGACCACCGCCCGGTGGACAGCGCACAGTCGCACCGTGTTTACTCCCACCTGCTGCGCGCGGCCACAGGGGCCTGGCTCGACGATGCAACATTTGCCCACTTTCAGCATCTGGCCCGCCAAAGCGACCCGGCGCTGGACACCATGCGCGAACGCGTGTGGCGCGGCAGCACGCTCACGCACCGCGACTGGGTCGAGTTTGACCAGCAACGCGCCGTATTGCGAACGCAATGGGAAACCTATTTCGAATCGGTGGACCTGCTGATCACCCCGGTGGCCACATCGCCCGCCTTTTTGCACAACCAGCAAGGCGAGCGCTGGGAGCGCATGTTGCAGGTCAACGGCCAGGACCAGCCGCACACCGACAGCCTGTTCTGGGCGGGTTACCCCGGCGTGGTGGGCTTGCCCGCCACCGCCATCCCGATCGGGCAAAGCCCGGACGGTTTGCCGGTCGGCGCGCAAATCATCGGCAACAGTTTTGCCGACCCGCTGTGCCTGAACATGGCCCGTTGGCTAGAAACCGAGTGGTGTGGCTTTGTGCCGCCACCGCATCTGGCTTGAACCTCAGAAATCACGCTCACCATGACCGACATCACTGACATTACCGACTTCAACGCCAGCGAACTGTCCGAGCGCATCCAACAGCGGCAAGTGTCTTGCACCGAAGTGATGCAGACTTACCTAAAGCGCATCGAGCGGCTGAACCCGCGCTTCAACGCCATCGTCAACCTGGCACCTACAGACACGCTGCTGGCACAGGCGCGGCAGTGCGACGCCGAGCTGGCCAAAGGTCAGTCGCGGGGCTGGCTGCACGGCATCCCGCAGGCCATCAAGGACACGGGGCACGCGGTGGGTTTCCCAACCACCTTTGGCAGCACGCTGTTGCAAGCGGCCCTGCCCGCCAATGACAGCATCATGACCGAGCGCATGAAGGCCGCTGGCGCCATCGTGATAGGCAAGACCAATATGCCCGAACTGGGCCTTGGTTCGCACACCTTCAACACCCTTTTTGGGGCCACGCCCAACGCCTGGGACACCACGGTGAGCGCGGGCGGCAGCAGCGGCGGCGCGGCCGTTGCCCTGGCTCAGCGTCTGCTGCCTGTGGCAGACGGCTCGGATTTCATGGGCAGCCTGCGCAACCCGGCGGGCTGGAACCACATCTTCGGCATGCGCCCCTCGCAAGGCCGTGTGCCCTTTGGCCCCGGGTCCGATGTGTGGGTGGACCAACTGGGCACCGAAGGCCCTATGGCGCGCAGCGTAAGCGACCTGTCGCGCCTGCTGGTCACGCAGTCAGGGCACGACGCACGCCAGCCTTTGTCACTCAACGGCAACGTCGATGTGTCGGGCTTGCATTTCACACCCGAAGCTCTGCGCGGTTTGCGTATAGGTTGGCTGGGCGACCTGAACGGCCACCTGGCCATGGAGGACGGCATCCTGTCCGTGTGCGAAGAAGCGCTGAGCGTGATGCAAGGCGCTGGCGCCGAGGTTGAGTCCCGCGCGCTGGGCTTTGACACGCAAGCGCTGTGGGACTGCTGGCTGGTCTGGCGCCGTGCGCTGGTCGGCCCCAAGGTGGCGGCCTTGCTGCAAATTCCGGGCGCCAAAGACCAGCTCAAACCCGAGGCCCTGTGGGAGCACGAGAACTCGGTCAAGCTGTCCTACATGGAGTTCATGCAGGCCAGCCAAACGCGCAGCGCTTTTTACCAGCACCTGCTGGGCGTGTTCAAAGACGTGGACGTGCTGGCCTTGCCCGTGGCGCAAACCTGGCCGTTTGCGCTGCAAGAGCGCTGGCCACAACACATCGGCGCACGCGCCATGGACACCTACCACCGCTGGATGGAGTGCACCCTGTACGCCACGCTGGCGGGGCTGCCCGCCATCAGCCTGCCTGCGGGCTTTCACCCGACACACGGCTGGCCCATGGGCATTCAGTTGATCGGCAAGCCGCAAGGCGATGTGGCTTTGCTGCAGGTGGCCGCAGCCTACGAAGCGGTGCGTGGCGACTGGCTGCAGCAGCGTCCCGCTTCAAGCTAACTCGTCTCCGTCAGCCGCCACGAGCCCTCCTTGCGCAGTGCTCAATCGCTCAGTTCGAGCACCGTGGTGTGGCCCTGGGCCATGGGCCAAGTCAAACCGACGATTTTTTCGCCATTGAAGCTTGCGGCCACGCTGCGCTGGGAGCCATCTTTCAGGCGCAAGCGGCTCGAGGCCACACCGGCGCCGGGCGGTACACTGGGCAAGCTGCTTTGCCCATCAAGACTCATGGCGTCACGCCCCGGATCGAAATACCCGCGAGGCCGCGTGAAGCTGAGCACGGCCTGCGCTGCGCGGTCGGCGTCATTCACTCGCTCTGGCCGCATGTTCAGCCATTGGCTCGATCTCGGCAACGGGCTGCGGTAAATGTGCGTGGTGGCGTAACCAGCTGCTTGGATCACGAACTCGTAAGTTGTATCGCCTCGCCCCTGAAAAGGCCCCCACCGCCCATCGACACCCGTGGTTTTGGCATAGACCGCTGGCCCCAGGCGCTGGCCCGTGGCCGGGTCGGTGGCAAAAATCTCCATGCGCGCATTACGCAAAGGCAGGTTGTTGACGAAATTGCCGCTGCCTGAGTCCATCGGGTCCAGACCCAGGCCAACCAATTTGCCATTCAGCACCACCTCGGTCTGACGCACCAAACGTGAGCTTGGCGCTTGCCCGGTGATGAATCGGTATGTGGCGTCAAAGGCGGCTTGAGAGTAAGAAGTTTCTCGATGGTCAATTTTGGGAATGACCACGTTGCTGGCCCCTTTGAGTTCGGGACCATCGAAGCCCACCATCGTGGGTCTGCCCTTCATGCCCAGCCACAGGCCATCGGGTTGCGCAAATTTGTCGTTGTTGTCCGAGCGGATGGTCATCCAACGTGTGGGGCCACAGACCTCATCCCCTTGGGCGTTTTTTGGTGCATTGAGTTGCTTTAAGAAAGGGCCCGTGCCTGAAAACTCATTGGCCTCATTCAAGCCAGGAATGGCCTGGACCCCATGATTGGGCGTGCCGCCGAGCACGGCATGGCTGACGACGGCGGCACCGCCGCCATTGCAAATAAAGTTTCGAATCGCATTGCCACCGCGCGAGTTGCCCACCAATACCACTTGGCTTGCCCCGGTTCGGCGCAAGACGGCCTGCACTTCTTCCCGCAAAAAGGCCATGTGCTCTTGGGTGGATGATCGCCCGGCTTGGACTGTGTTGTCGGCGTCCCGAGCCAGCGGGAAAGGCATGTCAATGGGGTGCAAGCGGTCTGTGGGCCATCCGTTGGACTCGAAACGCCAGATGGTGGATTGCCACAAGGCAGCGGAATCACCATTGCCATGCACAAACACGATGGGTGTTCGCTCAGACTGGGTTCTGTGCTCCGGCCCCGCACATGCGCTCAGCAGCAACAAGGCGGCCGAAAGAAGTCCAAATGAGCGGCGCTGAAGGTTCATGGCATTACAATCGTGTGCATGGCAAAGCGCACATCCTCCTGCGAGAAAGACCGAAAGCCTGACTCTTAAGTGTCAGCTGGCTTTGTTTGAGGCCTTACCGAACACAAACCACAAATAAGCACCCAAGGCGATCATGGGCAAACACAGCCACTGGCCCATGCTCATGCCCAAAGAGAGCAAGCCCAGGTGAGCATCAGGCTCTCTGAAAAACTCGGCCACAAACCTGAAGCAACCGTAACCGAGCAAAAAAGCACCCGAAACTTGGCCCACAGGGCGGTCTTTGCGGGCAAACCACCACAGCAAGACAAATAGCAACAAGCCCTCTAGCGCAATTTGGTACAGCTGCGAGGGGTGGCGCGGCAGATCACCCGCCCCACGGAACACCATGCCCCAAGGCAAGGATGGATCGGCCACGCGGCCCCAAAGTTCGCCGTTCATGAAGTTGCCAATGCGCCCTGCAGCCAGGCCGGTGGGCACACAAGGCGCCACAAAGTCCATCACTTGCAAAAAAGGACGCTGTCGGGTGCGGGCAAACCAGACCATGGCCAGCATCACCCCGAGCAGGCCACCATGAAAACTCATGCCACCCTGCCAAATGGCAAAAATTTCGAGCGGGTTGGACAAGTAATACGCTGGTTTGTAAAACAAGCAGTAGCCCACGCGACCACCCAGTACCACACCCAGCACGCCCAAGAACAAGATGTCTTCCACATCTCTTTTTTGCCAATGCGGCAGATTGGAAAATGGCAGATGCCCCAAGCGCCGGGTGCCCAGCCAGTAAAAAAGACCAAATGCGGCCAAATAGGTCAAACCATACCAATGGATGGCCAAGGGCCCCAGTTGCAAGGCGACAGGATCGATTTGTGGATGGATCAGCATGCCCGGATTGTGCACCGTCAAGATGTCCTGAATGACACGGGCCAAATGCCGTGGTCAGGTGGCTTGGGTTTTAGACTGACCGCTAGAATGAGACAAATTTTTTTCTATCCCGAAGAGACGCCACCATGACCGACAAAATCATTCCGATCAAACCCATCAACGAACGTAGCGCCAACATCACCGCGGGCAAATCACGCGCGCCCAACCGCTCGATGTACTACGCCATGGGTTACGAAGAAGGCGATTTCGTCAAGCCCATGGTGGGCGTGGCCAACGGCCACAGCACCATCACACCGTGCAACAGCGGCTTGCAAAAACTGGCCGATGCGGCGGTCGAAGGCATCGAAGAAGCGGGCGGCAATGCCCAAATCTTCGGTACCCCCACCATTTCCGACGGCATGGCCATGGGCACCGAGGGCATGAAGTATTCCCTCGTTTCCCGCGAAGTCATCGCTGACTGCGTCGAAACTTGCGTGCAAGGCCAGTGGATGGACGGCGTTTTGGTGGTTGGCGGTTGCGACAAAAACATGCCCGGCGGCCTGATGGGCATGCTGCGCGCCAATGTGCCCGCCATCTACGTTTATGGCGGCACTATTCTGCCCGGACGCTACCAAGGCAAAGACCTGAACATAGTGAGCGTGTTTGAAGCGGTGGGCGAAAACGCCGCCGGCAAAATGAGCGACTTTGATTTGAAAGAAATCGAAAAGCGCGCTATCCCGGGCACGGGCTCTTGTGGTGGCATGTACACGGCCAACACCATGTCCTCTGCTTTTGAAGCATTGGGCATTTCGCTGCCCTACTCTTCGACCATGGCCAACGTGCACGAAGAAAAAGTTCACTCTGCCAAAGAGTCGGCCAAAGTCTTGGTGCAAGCCATTCAAAAAGGCATCAAGCCCAAAGACATCGTCACACGCAAATCCATCGAGAACGCGGTTGCCGTGATCATGGCCACGGGTGGCTCCACCAACGCGGTGCTGCACTTCTTGGCCATTGCCCACTGTGCGGGCGTGGAATGGACCATCGACGACTTTGAGCGCATCCGTCAGCGCACGCCAGTTTTGTGTGACCTGAAGCCAAGCGGCAAAGCTTTGGCGGTTGACTTGCACGTGGCAGGCGGCATACCTCAAGTTATGAAGATTTTGCTCAATGTCGGTTTGTTGCACGGT
>JBIKKE010000055.1:0-12064 GCA_044360575.1 Limnohabitans sp.
CAACGAAGTGCAACGCAACATCGTCGCCCAGACAGTTCTGGGTTAAGGAGACACACATGGATTTCGATTTTTCTGACGACCAAGAACAACTGCGCGACGCGGTGCGCAAATGGGTGGACAAAGGCTATGACTTTGACCGCCGACGCGCGATCGTCGCTTCGGGCGGTTTTGACCGCGCTGCCTATGGCGAAATGGCCGAGCTGGGCCTGACCGGCCTGTATGTGGGCGAAGAACACGGCGGCATGGGCATGGGCCCCACCGAAGCCATGGTGACCATGGAAGAGCTCGGGCGCGGCATCGTGCTCGAACCCCTGACCCAAACACTGATTTGCAGTGCCACCCTGCAAACCCACGCCCCCGCAGCTCTGCAAGCCGCTTGGCTGCCGCGCATGGCCGCAGGCGAAGCCATCGTGGTGCTGGCGCAGCAAGAGCGCGGTGCCCGTTACCAACTGGGCCGCTGCGCGGCCGTGGCCAACGAATCGGGCGGCACATGGACCGTGACCGGCACCAAGAGTGTGGTGGCCATTGGCGACCAAGCCGACGCTTTTATCGTGCCCGCCACGGTGAATGGTCAGATCGCATTGTTTTTGGTGGAGCGCAGCGCCAACGGCGTGAGCACCCAAGCCTATGGCACACAAGACGGCTCAAGGGCTGCCGAAGTGGTGCTGAACAAGGCTTCCGCGCAGCTGATCACGCTGAATGGCCTGAGCGCCTTGGAAGAAGCGGTGGACATCGGCATTGCCTGCACCTGCGCCGAAGCCGTGGGCGTGATGGACAAGACCATGGCGATCACCGTGGACTACATGAACACCCGCAAGCAGTTCGGCGTGAACATCGCCAGCTTCCAGGCCCTGCGCCACCGCGTGGCCGACATGAAGATGCAGCTGGAGTTGGGCCGCTCCATGAGCTACTACGCCAGCCTGAAACTGCACGCCCCTGGCGACGAGCGCCGCGCCGCCTTGGCCCGCGCCAAGTACCAGTTGGGCGTGTCCATGCGCTTCATTGGCCAGCAAGCGGTGCAGTTGCATGGCGGCATTGCTGTCACAGACGAGTACATCGTGAGCCACTACTTCAAGAAATTGACGCAACTCGATATGAGCTTTGGCGACACCCTGCACCAGCTGGGCGAAGTGTCGGCCCGGATGCAAGAGACGGCGGGCGTCTTCGCCTGAAGGGATCAACAGACCAGAGCAAGGCGGGAAAGCGGCGCGGGTCACTCCGCCTCGCGCACCCGCACAAAAGAGGCAAAGCGTGGCAAACCTGAAGGCGTGCGCTCGGGGTAGCGATAAGTGACCCACGACCCGACAGGCGGCGGATCTCGGCGCAGTGCATCGCTCAGGCCCGATCCCAAGGCAAAGCGCTGGCCCGACGGTGTTTGCACCCACAAAGCCCCGGTTTGGCCCTTCAACCGCCCTTTGCCCGCTTGATGCCCCACCACCAAGCCTTCTTCATCCAACTCGGGCTTGAACTTGAACAAGGCATCGGTGCGGCCGCTCTGCCACAGCGCATCGGCCCGGTGCAACATCAAGCCCTCTCCGCCTTGGCGCACCGTTTCTTGCAAAAGCGTTTGCAAAGCCCCTGCATCTTTCACCACATGTTGGGCCACTGGTTTTAACCAAGGCACTTGGGCTGTGGCCAACACCGATTGAACAAGGCCCACACGCTCTGTGAAAGTCCCCGAATGACTTGGCGTGTCGAAAATCCAGTACTGAACTTCACGCCAAGCTTCATCGTTGGGCACCGATTGACGCACCACCCCTGACAAACGGTCAAACGCGCCTCTGGCCATCCACAACTCGCCATCCAAAGCCAGCGAAGGCAAAGCTGAAACGAACCAAGACGGCGCCGCAATATGACGGCCGCTGCGAAAACGCAAAGCCTGCCCATCCCACACGGCTCTGACCCCATCGAGTTTTTCACTGACCCCAAAACCCTGAGGTGAGCGCGTGGCAGGCCAAGTGCGGGCCAATTGCACCGAAATCAAAGGCGACTCGGCAAAACTTGTCGCTTGGCCTTGGGCCCATGGGGTGTGCACCAAGCCCGGGCTTGTGAACAAGGCCACCAAAACGTGGCGCCGCTTCAGCCCCGAGGCCTTGGGCGCTTGGACAAATGCGCGTGTGGACATGCTGAATCTCCTGGTGAGCATCAGGCCTCGAAAAGAGGCCCTTGGTTTTCAGAAAATGATGATGCGGCGATTTTTCGGCTCGCGCAAGCCCTGGCCGTCAGCGTCTGCAGTCAGGCCCTTGAATCACGCCAACATTCGAGATGTTTTGGGCACATGCGCCATCAAGAACTCCATCTGGTCACTCAAAATGCGGCGGTTGCGCAGGATGAAGTCTTCCCACAGGCTGGGCACATAGGGGGCGTACAGCAGGGGCATCTTGGCCTGCTCGGGGGTGCGACTGCTTTTGCGGTGGTTGCAAGAACGGCAAGCGGTGACCACATTCATCCAGTGGTCGGGGCCCTTTTGGCTGACGGGGACGATGTGCTCACGGGTCAGCACCGATTCATGGAAATGCCCGCCGCAGTAAGCGCAGACATTGCGATCGCGCACGAACAACTTGGGGTTGGTCAAACCCGAACGCATGTCAAACGGGTTGATGCGGGGCACGCCTTGGGTGCCGATGATGCTGTTGACGGTGATGACAGATTGCTGACCGGTGAGCGCGTTGTGCCCACCGTGGAACACGGCCACTTGCTGACCCGCTTCCCAGCGTACCTCGTCGGCGGCGTAATGGGTGACCGCTTGCTCCAGCGTAATCCACGATTGCGGCAAGCCTTGGGCCGAGAGTTTCAAAACCTTCACAGACGCCTCCATCCAACAGTTTAAAAAACCACTGACACGAAAAGTCCCGTCTCGATCGTTCCATACGCCTGAGGTGAAAGGCTGTGGTGATCGGGCTCAGTCACAATATACCCTCTTACATTGACAAAACCGTGAATGCTGGCGAGTGGCCAGATTTGCGGTTGGACTCCACAAGCAACATGAAGGTTTTTCGCGGCTTCCACCACCCCGATCTGGCACCCGCCTGCGCGTTGACCATCGGCAATTTCGACGGCGTGCACCGGGGCCACCAGGCCATGATTGCGCTTTTGCGCAGCGAAGCCGCTCACCGAGGCGTGCCCAGCTGCGTCATGACCTTCGAGCCGCACCCGCGCGACTACTTTGCCAAGGCACTGAGTCAACCCAATTTGGCCCCTGCGCGCATCGCCACGCTGCGCGACAAATTGCAAGAGCTTGAGCGCTGCGGCGTGGACCAAGTGGTGGTCCTGCCCTTTGACGCACGACTGGCCAGTCAGTCGCCCCAAGTCTTCATTCAGCAGGTGCTGGTGCGCGGCCTGGGCGTGCGTTATGTGCTGGTGGGCGATGATTTCCGTTTTGGCGCCAAACGCGCGGGCGACTACGCCATGCTCGATGCTGCCGGGCAAAACCTGGGCTTTGACGTGGCGCGCATGAACAGCTACGAGGTGCGCGGCCTGCGCGTGTCCAGCTCGGCCGTGCGAGATGCGCTGGTCAAAGGCGACCTGCCAGCGGTCCAAGCCTTGCTTGGCCGCCCTTACAGCATCAGCGGCCATGTGGTGCACGGACGCAAGCTGGGCCGCGAATTGGCCGCCACAGCCCAAGGTGCAGGCGACGGCTTTCGCACACTGAATTTGCGTTTTTCGCACTGGAAACCTGCCGCCAGCGGCATCTTTGTGGTGCAGGTGCATGGCTTGGCAGATCAGCCCTTGAAGGGCGTGGCCAATTTGGGCATCCGCCCCTCACTCGACCCGAACGATGTCAACGGCGGCCGCGTGCTTCTGGAAACCCATGCCTTCGACTGGCCCGCCCAGCTCGGGCCCGAGGGGGGCTACGGTAAAATCATCCGGGTGGACTTGCTGCATAAATTACACGACGAACTCAAATACGACGGTCTGGACGCCTTGACAAAGGGCATCGCCAAAGACTGCGACGACGCGCAAGCGTGGTTTGCCTCGCGCCACGGTGAAACCAGCCGCCAAACCACCCGCGACCGAATTTGACGCTCTGGCCCTCGTTTGCCGCCCTCGACAGGCTCAGGGCAAACGAAAAAACGGCCCGCCCCTATCCCTTTACTCTCCGAACGGTCAGCCGCTCGGGCTGAGCTTGTCGAAGCCCTCTCGACTTGACGCACCATGACCGACAAAAGCCAGAACCCCGACACCCGCATCAACATGATGGATACGCCCTTCCCGATGCGCGGCGACCTGCCCAAGCGCGAGCCGGGCTGGGTGAGCGAGTGGAACGATGGTGGTTTGTACAAAAAACTGCGTGCTGCCCGCCAAGGCGCACCGCTGTTTGTGCTGCACGACGGCCCACCCTACGCCAACGGCAAGCTGCACATTGGCCACGCGCTCAATAAAGTCCTCAAGGACATGATCGTCAAGTCCAAGCAATTGGCGGGCTTTGACGCGCAATACATCCCCGGCTGGGACTGCCATGGCTTGCCGATCGAAAATGCGATTGAAAAACTGCACGGCCGCAAGCTCAGCCGTGACGACATGCAGGCCAAAAGCCGCGCCTTTGCCACCGAGCAAATTGGCCAACAGCGCGAGGACTTCAAACGCCTGGGCGTGCTCGGCGACTGGGAACGCCCTTACCGGACCATGGACCCGGCCAACGAGGCCGGTGAAATCCGCGCCTTCAAACGCGTGATCGAGCGCGGCTTTGTGTACCGAGGCCTCAAGCCTGTTTATTGGTGCTTTGACTGCGGATCGTCGCTCGCCGAGTTCGAGATCGAATACCAGGACAAACAAAGCGACACGCTGGACGTGGCCTTTGAAACCGACGACGCGGCCAAATTGGCCGCCGCCTTTGGTCTCGCGTCCTTGCCCACTGGCCAAACCGGCTTTGCCGTGATCTGGACCACCACCGCCTGGACCATCCCCGCCAACCAGGCCCTGAACGCCCACCCCGAGCTGACCTATGCGCTGGTGCAAACCGACAAAGGCTGCTTGGTGCTGGCCGAATCGCTGGTCGAGAAATGCCTGGAGCGCTTTGGCCTGCAAGGCGGCACCGTACTGGCCACGGCCAAAGGCACGGCCCTGGGCGGCCTGAACTTCCGTCACCCACTGTACGAAGTGGATGCAGGCTACAAGCGCCTGTCACCCGTTTACTTGGCCGAATACGTCAGCGACAGCGACGGCACGGGCCTGGTGCACTCCTCGCCCGCTTACGGTGTGGACGACTTCAACTCCTGCATCGCCAATGGCCTGAAGTACGACGACATCCTGAACCCGGTGCAGGGTAACGGCACCTATGCCGAAGACTTCCCGCTGTTTGGCGGCTTGCACATTTGGAAAGCCATTCCCGTGGTGCTGGAAGCGCTGCGCAATGCGGGCCGCTTGCTGTCTACCGTGACCATCACACACAGCTACCCGCATTGCTGGCGCCACAAAACGCCCGTGATTTACCGCGCTGCCGCCCAATGGTTTGTGCGCATGGACGAGGGCGTTGGGGTCTTCACAAAAGACAAAGCGCCCAAGACCTTGCGCCAGCTGGCGCTCGACGCGATCGAGCAAACCCAGTTCTACCCAGAAAACGGCCAATCGCGTTTGCGCGACATGATCGCCAACCGTCCCGACTGGTGCATCTCGCGTCAGCGCAGCTGGGGCGTACCCGTGCCTTTCTTCTTGCACAAGGACTCGGGCGAACTGCACCCCAACACCATGGCCATCCTGGACCAGGCCGCTGACATCGTTGAAAAAGGTGGCATCGAAGCCTGGAGCCGCGTAACGGTTGAAGAGATTTTGGGCGCAACCGACGCCCCGCACTACACCAAGAGCACCGACATCCTGGAGGTCTGGTTCGACTCGGGCTCCACCTTCCAGCATGTGCTGCGCACCAGCCACAAAGACGCTTACGGCGTGGCGCCCTTCCATGCCGAAGGCCCTGAAGCCGACCTGTACCTTGAGGGCCACGACCAGCACCGCGGCTGGTTCCACAGCTCGCTGCTACTGGGCTGCGCCCTCTATGACCGCGCCCCTTATCGGGGCCTGCTCACGCACGGTTTTGCCACCGACGGCCAGGGCCGCAAGATGAGCAAGTCGCTGGGCAACACCGTCGAGCCACAAACCATCACCTCCAAGATGGGTGCAGAAATCGTGCGCCTGTGGGTGGCCAGCACCGACTACTCGGGCGATCTGAACATCGACGACAAAATCCTGGCCCGCGTGGTGGACTCGTACCGCCGCATCCGCAACACGCTGCGCTTTTTGCTGGCCAACGTGAGCGACTTTGACCCGGTCACAGACTCCGTGCCCGACGATCAACTGCTGGAAATCGACCGCTTTGCGCTGGCCCGCGCCGCGCAGCTGCAGGCCGACATCCGCGCCCACTTTGACGCCTATGAGTTCCACCCGGTCGTCAGCAAACTGCAAATCTATTGCTCAGAAGACCTGGGCGCGTTTTATCTGGACGTGCTCAAAGACCGGCTCTACACCACAGCGCCCAAAAGCCTCGCCCGTCGCAGCGCCCAAACAGCGCTGTACCGCATCACCCATGGCATGCTGCGCTGGATGGCACCCTTTCTGTCGTTCACGGCCGAAGAAGCCTGGACAACATTTGGCAAGTCCGAATCCATCTTCTTGGAAACCTTCACCGACTTTGGCGCGGCCGATGCAGCACAAAACATCGCCCTTTTGGGCAAATGGGGCCGCATCCGTGAGATCCGCGACCTGGTCAACAAGGACATTGAAAACCTGCGCACCGCAGGCCAAGTGGGTGCTTCCTTGCAAGCGGAGATCACACTGACCGCACCCGCCGCTGACCACGCCCTACTGGCCAGCTTGGGTGCAGACATCAAGTTTGTGTTCATCACCTCCAAAGTGACGTTGCAGGCAGGAGACCCACTGGCAGTGCAAGTGGTTGCTAGCCAAGCCACCAAATGCGAACGCTGCTGGCACTACGCCGACGACGTGGGCGTTGATGCCGCACACCCCACCATTTGCGGGCGCTGCGTGAGCAACTTGCACGGCGCTGGCGAAACCCGTCACGTTGCCTGATATTCACGCACAACCCAGACAAGGCAAACCCATGGCCAGCAGCAAAAAAATCGGCAAAAGCTACGCCAGCAAAAGCCAAGGCATGTTGCTATGGCTGGGCATTGCCCTTTTGGTGCTGGTGCTCGACCAATTCACCAAGGTGCTGGTGCTGGGCGCTTTCCAGCTGGGCGACAGCACCCCGATCACCTCGTTTTTTAACTTGGTGCGGGTACACAACCACGGTGCGGCCTTCTCTTTCCTAGCGGGAGCTGGCGGCTGGCAGCGCTGGTTTTTCACCGGTATTGGTGTGGCCGCTGCGATTTTCATGGTGTGGATGCTGCACGCCCACCCCGGTCAAAAACTCTTCAGCTTGGCCATCTCGCTCATTTTGGGCGGGGCGATTGGCAATGTGATCGACCGCCTGCTGCACGGCTACGTGGTCGACTTTCTGGACTTTTACTGGGGTGCTTGGCACTTCCCGGCCTTCAACGTGGCCGATGCCGGCATCAGCGTGGGCGCGACGCTGTTGATCGTGGACGAAATCCTGCGCGTGCGGCGCGGACGCTGAAACCTGCAACCACCACAAAGGGGCATGGGCTGGGTGTGGATGGCCGATTTGCTGGCGCGAAGCGACTGATGAGGCCATCCGCACCCGGCCCATGCCCCTGACCCACAGAACCGCCAACTCGGTTATGCTCTCGCCCCTGAATCAAAAACACGGAGAGACACCATGCCCGGTTTGTTACCCCAAATTGACCCCGATGGTCTGCTCGAGTTTTCGGTGGTCTACACCGACCGCGCCCTGAACCACATGTCCAAGCGCTTTGGCGGCGTGATGACCGACATCTCGCGCATGCTGAAAACCGTTTATGGCGCGCATTCGGTCGCGCTGGTACCCGGCAGCGGCACATTTGGCATGGAGTCTGTCGCCCGCCAATTTGCCACCGACCAGCACGTCATGGTGATCCGAAATGGGTGGTTCAGCTTTCGCTGGACACAAATTTTTGACATGGGCCGCATCCCCAAAAGCCACAGCGTGCTCAAGGCCCGACGCGTCTCGGACCAAACCCAAGCCGCTTGGGTCCCGGCCCCAATCGCTGAAGTGACCGCCGCCATTGCCGCAGAAAAACCCGCTTTGGTGTTTGCACCGCATGTGGAAACCTCGGCCGGCATGATCTTGCCCGACGACTACTTGAAAGCCTTGGCCGACGCGGTACACGCGGTGGGCGGCTTGCTGGTGTTGGACTGCATCGCCTCGGGCGCCATGTGGGTCGACATGAAGGCCACCGGCGTGGACGTGTTGATCAGCGCGCCGCAAAAAGGCTGGAGCAGCTCGCCTTGCTGCGCCATGGTCATGCTGAGTGAACGCGCCCGCCAAGCCATTGATGCCACCACCAGCACCACCTTCGCAATGGATCTCAAAAAGTGGTTGCAAGTGATGGAAACCTACGAGAGTGGGGCTCACATGTACCACACCACATTGCCCACGGACGCTCTTCAGCGCTTGCAAGAAACCATGTTGGAAACCGAAGCCTATGGCTTTGCCAAAGTGCGTGACGAGCAAATGGCCTTGGGCCGCCAAGTGCGCTCATTGCTCTTGGAGCACGGCTTTCCCAGCGTGGCGGCGCCCGGCTTTGAAGCCCCAGGCGTGGTGGTGAGCTACACCACCGACCCGGACATCCAGAGCAGCAAGAAGTTCCTAGCGCTGGGCCTGCAAACCGCCGCAGGTGTGCCGCTGCAGTGTGACGAACCCGCCGACTTCCGCACCTTCCGCATGGGCTTGTTTGGTTTGGACAAATGGCACGATGTGCCGCGCACCTTGCAGATGTTGCGCGGCGCGCTCGAAACGATTGCGCCCAAGGCCAAGCTGGCCGCTTGACACTTCAAGCGCTCACATAAAAACCGCTGATCTTCAAAGTCAGCGGTTTTTTCATTCAAGGGCCCAAGCGATCGGTGCCGAAGCACCGATGCCGCACATCACAAAGTGATGATGGTGCAACCCGTGGTTTTGCGGGCTTCCAGAGCGATGTGTGCGTCCTGAATTTTTGCCAGGGGGAAGGTTTGCTCAATGTGGATCTTCACCTTGCCGCTGGTCACCGCTTCGAACAAATCATCGGCCATGGCCTGCGTGTTCTCACGGGTGGTGATGTGGCTGAACAGGGTCTGGCGCGTCACGTAAATCGAACCCTTGGGTCCGAGGATGCCAGGTGCAAATGGAGCCACTGGGCCTGAGGCGTTGCCAAAACTGGCCATCAAACCAAACGGTGCCAAACAATCGAGTGATTTGTCCCAAGTGTCTTTGCCCACCGAGTCATAAACCACTTTGACGCCCTTGCCACCGGTGATCTCTTTGACCTTGGCCTGGAAATCTTCGGTGGAATAGTTGATGCAAAACTCGGCGCCGTTGGCCAGCGCCAGCGCACACTTGGCGTCGCTGCCTGCAGTGCCAATCAAGCGCAAGCCCAGGGCCTTGGCCCACTGGCAAGCGATCAGGCCCACGCCACCCGCTGCGGCATGGAACAACACAAAGTCACCGGCCTTCAAGCCACCCTGGGGCAGCGTGCGCTTGAGCAGGTATTGCGCTGTCAAGCCCTTGAGCATCATGGCCGCGCCGGTCTCGAACGAAATCGCATCGGGCAGCTTGCACACGCACTTGGCAGGCATCACACGCACTTCGCAGTAGCTGCCGGGTGGCTGGCTGGCGTAAGCGGCGCGGTCGCCCACCTTCAGGTGCGTGACGCCCTCGCCCACGGCCTCAACAATGCCCGAGCCTTCCATGCCCAGCTTCAGGGGCATGGGCAGTGGGTACAAACCACCGCGCTGGTACACGTCAATGAAGTTCAGGCCAATGGCTTTGTGGCGAATGCGGATCTCGCCGGGGCCGGGTTCACCCACGGTGACATCGACCAACTTCATGACTTCGGGACCACCGTTTTGGTCGATCTGGACTGCAAGGCTCATGGGAAATTCTCCTGAAGGGTTGAACACAAACTTTGAGTGACTTTGCCACGAATCTCATGCCGGAGTCCGGGGTGGGGACAGTTGGGTGACAGCGGGAAAACCCGAAGATCGCTAAAGTGCCGCATGTCTCAAAAACTCTCGCCCCTGACCGCCTTGTTGTTGACCGTGCCGCCTTTGCTGTGGGCGGGCAATGCGGTCATCGGCCGCTTGGTCAGTGATTTGGTGCCGCCTGTCACGCTCAATTTTTTGCGCTGGGCTGTGGCCTTGTTCATCTTGCTGCCCTTGGCCGCTTGGGTTTTGAAGCGCAACAGTGGCCTGTGGCAACACTGGCGGCGTTTTGCGCTGCTCAGTTTGCTGGGCGTGGGTTGCTACAACGCGTTGCAATACCTGGCCCTGCAAACCTCGACCCCGCTGAACGTCACCCTGGTGGCTGCCAGTGGTCCCGTGTGGATGCTGGCCATTGGGGCGCTTTTTTTCCAGGCACCTGTGCGGCGCGCCCAGATGTACGGCGCGGTGTTGTCCATTGTGGGTGTGCTGGTGGTGTTGTCACGGGGCGATTGGACGCAGCTGTTGGCCGTGCGGCTGGTCATCGGTGATGTGTTCATCTTGCTGGCCACGGCCTGCTGGTCTTGGTACAGCTGGCTGCTCACCCGCCGTGACGAGCCCGAGGCCATTCGCAAGGACTGGGCAGCCTTTTTGCTCGCGCAGGTGGTGTTCGGGCTGGCCTGGTCGGGCTTGTTTGCGGGCATGGAATGGGGCTTGACCGATGCGCAGATCACCTGGGGCTGGCCACTGATCGCTGCGCTGGCCTTTGTGGCCGTGGGCCCCGCTGTGCTGGCCTACCGCTGCTGGGGGCTGGGCGTCCAGCAGGCTGGCCCGGCGGTTGCGGGCTTTTTTGCCAACCTCACCCCGCTCTTTGCGGCCATCTTCTCAGCCGCCTTTTTGGGTGAGTTACCACAACTGTTCCACGCGCTGGCATTCGCGCTCATCATCGGCGGGATTTGGGTGTCTTCAAGGCGCTGAATCGCCCAACCCCACTTGCGCTTGCACCCACTGAACAAAGGCCAACGTGGCCCCGCGTGCGCGGTCGGTTTGGCGCACGCTCATGAAATGCACCGGGCGCACCAAGGCGGGCCAGCAGTCTGCGCCCAAGACCACCAACTCGCCGCGCTCGATCTCGCGGGCGGCCAGGCGCGTGCTCTCCAGCGCCACCCCCATGCCGTCGACCGCCGCTGCAATCGCCATGGCCGCACGGTCAAAAGACGGCCGGGGACGCACTGGCATCAGCAGGTCATGGAAGGCAAACCACTGCGGCCAACCCACGGGACTCAGCTGCGAATCGATCAAAGGCCAACGGGCCAGCAGCTGGTCGGGCGGCTCACCGTGTTGAAGCAGGTGCGGGGCCACCAGAGGCGCGATGTGCTCGTCGCCCAAGGCGCAAACATCAAGCCCGGCGCTGTGGCGTGGCGGACCATAGGAGATCGTGACATCGATTTCGCGCTGCGCCCCCAAATCCAGCGGCTCGGCCCCCGTCGTCAAACGGATGTTGACTGTTGGGTGCAGCGCCAGGAATCCCGGCAATCGCGGGCCCAGCCACTTGAGCGCCAGACTGGGCGCACAGTGCACCGCCAGCACTTGGTCCTGCGTGGGCAACTGCACTTCGGCGCAACTGGCTTCAAGGGCGCCAAACAAACGGTCCAGACTTTCAAACAGGCGCTGCCCCTCCCGCGTGGTCCGCACCTGACGATGGCGGCGCTCAAACAGCGCCCGCCCAAAGTACTTTTCCAAATCGCGGATCTGGTGGCTGATGGCCGAAGCCGTCAGGTGAAGCTCTTGCGCGGCCAGGGCAAAACTCTCCAGGCGCGCAGCCGCTTCGAAGGTGCGCAAGCGGGCTAAAGGTGGAAGATTTCTCATGCGAATGATTTTCAGATGAATTGAACTCATGTTTCCATGAGCATTCACCGTTTGTCAAGGCACCATCAATCGGGGAAAAATCTGGTTTCAAGCCCTTTTTGTTTTTCAGGACCCCCCGTGAGCACCAACCAATTTTTGCCCTCAGAGCACCGTTTTGACCCGCTGACCGAGCCCAAGGTGTCGATTT
>JBIKKE010000310.1:0-2698 GCA_044360575.1 Limnohabitans sp.
TTTGCTGCACTGGCAATGAGCCAGGCTGATTTGTCAAATCAAGGAGATACAACAATGAAATTCCGTCACATCCAAGTCGACCCCATGACGCCCACCATCGGCGGCATGATCAGCGGCGTTGACCTGAACAACACCCGCTCGGAAGAGGTTTACGAAGAAATCAAACAAGCGCTGTGGCAGTACGGCGTGGTGTTTTTCCGCAAGCAGGCTTTGAAGCCCGAGGCCTATATCCGTCTGGGCCAGAATTTTGGCGAGATGGAGCAGCACGAGTTCTTTCCGCACATCGAGGGTCACCCTCAGATTCAGCTGATTTCGAATCAAGGCAACGAAGCGCCCGAGACCGATCGCTGGCACACCGACGTGACCTTCCGCAAGAAGCCCAACATGGTCTCCATCCTGCGCATCACCGACTTGCCCCCTTCGGGCGGCGACACGATGTGGATGCACGCGGGTGCCGCGTATGACGCGCTCAACCCCGGCATGCAACAGATGCTCGAAGGCTTGCGGGCTGACCACGATCTGCCTTGGCACTTTCGCCGCATCAACGCGGCTGAGCGCTTTGCCAAGCGCGCTTCTGCCAAGAGCGGGATGATGGTCACGGCCAGTGAGCAAGAGTGCAAGATGATCGAGAACACGCCCACGGTGTCGCACCCGGCTGTGATCACTCACCCCTACAACGGCCGCAAGATCTTGTTCGTCAACTCGATCTGGACCAAGCGCCTGCTGGGCATGCACATGGACTTGTCCGAAGCCGTGCTGAACATGTTGTACGAGTGGGTCAAAAAGCCCGAGTTCATGGTGCGCTTCCGTTGGGAAAAAGACTCGCTGGCCATGTGGGACAACTGCGCCACACAGCACTACGCCGTGTTCGACTACGCGCCACACTACCGCGCAGGCCAACGCATGACCTGCGGCAGCTTTGTGCCCACGCTCAACCCCGGTGCCGGTGCTGCTGCAGGTGGCCAGCCTTCGGTCATGCGCCAACTGCTCGACACCACCCGCATGCAAGCGGCCAGCCCGAGTGAGCAGAAGGCAGTGGAAGCGATCTTCAGCGCACTCGAAAGCGTGGACCTGAACGCCGTGGCCAACGCCGCCCAGCGCCGTTGAATGCCGTTGAACCCGAAACACACCCTGTCATGAGTTCATTGAACCCCATCGACCTGGCCGACCACGACCTGGCTGCCTTGCAGGAGGCCCGCGACTTGCTGGGCCGCGCCAAGCAAGCCGCTGCCACGCTGGCGGTTTGGACCCCCGAAGAAGCCAAACGCGTGGCCAAAGAAGTGGCCGCGGCTTTGCTGCCGCGCGCGGAGTTTTATGCCGAGTGGGCCGTGCGCGAAAGCCGCATCGGCAAAGTGGCCGACAAGATCGCCAAGAACCAGATTGCTTGCACACTGACGCCCACCGCTTGGGACAACGTCGCCCTGGGCGGTGTGCGCCGCAACGACGCGCTGCGCATCGTCGAGATCGGTCGCCCAGCAGGCGTGGTGGTGGGCTTGTCCAACTCCACCTCGCCAGTGGCCACCATCATTTTCAAAACCATTTTGTGCCTGATGACGCGCAACGCGCTGGTCATCTCGCCGCACCCGGTGGCCCTGGGTTGCTGCACCGCCGTGACCCACGAGTTGCAAGCGGCCATCGAAAAAGCCGGTGGTCCGGCCCATGCTTTGCAGATTCTGACCCGCCCCACCGTTGAGGCCACAGGCGCGCTGATGCGCGACGCCCGCACCGACGTGATTTTGGCCACCGGTGGCACGCCCATGGTGCGCGCCGCCTACGGCTCGGGCAACCCCGCCATTGGCGTGGGTTCGGGCAATGTGCCCGTTTATGTGGATGCCAGCGCCAACATCGAGGCGGTACCAAAAACCATCGTGGTGGATAAGAACTTTGACCACGGCAGCCCCTGCTCGGCCCCCTCGGTGCTTTTGCTGCACGCCAGCATTGCCGCGCAGATGCAGCAAGCATTGGCCCGTCAGGGTGCGCATGTATGCACCGAAGAAGAAGCACAGAAAATTCAGAACCACGCCTTTCCCGGCGGCAAGTTCAACGGCAAGGTGGTCGGCCGCCCCGCGTTTGAGATTGCCCAAGCCGCAGGCGTGCAGGTGCCGCAAGATTGCCAGGCGCTGGTCTGCCCCATCGCCAACCCGCAAGCGGGCCATGTGATGTTCAAGGAAAAGCTCTCACCCATACTGAGCTGCGTCGTGGTGCCGAGCATGGACCAGGCCATTGAGGTGGCGCGCCTCATGCTGCAGCACAGCGGCGCAGGACATACCTCGGGCGTGCACACCGCCAACGCCGAGCAGGCGGTGGTCTGGGGCGCGGCCCTTGACTATTACCGCGTGGTCGTCAACGGCTCCACGGTGCACGACAGCACAGGTGCCAACACCGGCTTGCCCTACACCTTCACCATCGGCACGGGTTACGCGGGCAAGAGCTCGGTGGACTGCAACGTCGGCCCCGAGCTGCTGGTCAACTGGAAACGCGTGGCGTTTCCGCTGCCAGGCGGCTGGGCCGGGGCCATGGCTTCGGGTGCAGCTTTGCCTGCGGCCTCAGGCCAACTGTCAACCCTCACGCCTGAACTCCAGGCCATGGTCCTGCGCATCGTGCAGGAAGAACTCGAAAACCTTCGCTGAAAGCCTTTCATGTCCACTTTGCGCAGTTACATTTTTCTGGACCGCTTGCAGCCACAGCTGATGTGCAT
>JBIKKE010000056.1:0-12050 GCA_044360575.1 Limnohabitans sp.
CCAGAGGAATGCCCGCCACGTTGTAAGCAAAAGCCCAGAACAGGTTTTGGCGAATCTTGGCCACCGTGCGGGCCGATATATCGAGTGCGGCGCCAACCAAAGACACATCGCCTCTCATGAGGGTGATGCCCGCCGCGTGCATGGCCACATCGGTGCCTGTGCCCATGGCCATGCCCACGTCAGCTGCTGCCAATGCAGGGGCATCGTTCACCCCATCGCCCACCATGGCGACAACTTGCCCATCAGCGCGCAGTTTTTGAACCTGTGCCGACTTGTCGCCGGGCAGCACATCGGCCAGCACCTCTCCCGCTTCAGGGCGCAAGCCCAAGCGGCGCGCCATCGATTCGGCGGCGGTTTGGTTGTCACCCGAAATCATCACCAGCTTCAGGCCGCGATCGCGCAGCGCGGTCAAGGCTTGTGCAGCGCCCGCTTTGGGTTCGTCGCCAAACCCCATGAGCAGCAGCGCTTGCAGGCCTGTTTCGGTTCGCTCAGCCAAGGCAGACAAGCTGGCGCCTTGCGCCTGCAAAGCCTCGATGTCTGGCTGCCAAGCACCGATGTCCAGCCCTTCTTCTTGCAGCCAGCGCAAACTGCCCAGCAACAGCAGCCTGCCGTCCAAATGGGCCATCACGCCTTTACCGGGCACGGCCGTCAGGTCCTGTGCGGCAGGGCCTGCCAAGCCCAGCTTTTCAGCCGCGCTGACCACCGCTCGCGCCAAGGGGTGTTCACTGCCGCTTTGCACGCGTGCGGCGAAAGCCAAAACAGTTTGGGCATCGTGTCCAGGTGCCGGCACATGGGCCAGCAAGCGCGGTTGGCCCACGGTGAGCGTGCCTGTTTTATCAAAGGCCACGGTTTGCACACGGTGCGCCAATTCCAGCGCCTGCACGTCTTTGATCAAGATACCGTGCTTGGCTGCCACGCCCGTGCCCGCCATGATGGCCACGGGTGTGGCCAGGCCCAGGGCACAAGGGCAGGCAATGACCAACACGGCCACCGCGTGGATGAGCGCCGTCTCAAAATCGTTCCCCGTCGCCATCCAGGCACCCAGGGTAAGTAGGGCGATCAACAGCACCACGGGCACAAACACTTCGGCCACTTTGTCCACCAGCCGCTGAATGGGTGCTTTGGCAGTTTGTGCGTCTTCGACCAAGCGGATGATGTGCGAGAGCACCGTTTCGTGGCCCACGGCCGTGACCCGCATGAGCACACGCCCTTCGCCATTGATCGACCCGCCCGTCAAGGCCGCACCTGGTGCTTTGGCCACTGGCAAGGGCTCTCCGGTCAGCATGGACTCGTCCACCTGGGTTTGGCCCTCGACCAATTCGCCGTCCAGCGGAAAGCGCTCTCCGGGCCGCACCACGATCCGGTCGCCCATCAGGATTTCGTCCACAGGCACATCGACTTCTCCGTCATCGCCCAGCCAATGCGCTTTGTCCGGACGCAAGGCGTGCAAGGCGCGAATTGCCTCGGTGGTCTGACGTTTAGCGCGTGTTTCCAGCCATTTGCCCAGCATCACCAAGGTGATGACCACGGCCGAGCCTTCAAAGTACAGGTGCGGCGGATGTCCTTCGTGTGCGGTGAGCCACAGCCAAACCGACAAGGCCCAGCCTGCGGTGGTGCCCAAAGAGACCAGCAAATCCATGTTGCCCGTGAGCGCTCTCAACGCATGCCAACCGGCTTTGTAAAAACGTGCGCCCAGCACAAACTGCACGGGGGTGGCCAGCGTAAATTGCAGCCACGCGGGCAGCATCCAGTGCTGGCCCCACAGCTCCGCCAGCATGGGCAAGACCAAGGGCGTGGTCAGCAGCAGCCCCACCCCCACCGGCATGAAGCCTGCCCAGGGTGATTCACGGCCTGCATCGGCTTGCGCTTCTGGTGTGCGGGGTTCGTACCCGGCGTTGCGCACAGCGCGGCGCAGGCGTGCGTCGGTCACGTCGTTTGTTGCCACTTCGATGCGGGCCGATTCGGTGGCGAGGTTGACCGTGGCACTGAGCACACCTTGCATTTTTTTGAGGGCTTTTTCGACCCGCGCCACACACGACGCGCAAGTCATCCCGCCGATGCCGATGTCGTAGGTGATGGGTGGTTCGTTCTTGATCTGTGTCATGGCATGAAGTCCTTGATGGTCTATGCTCAGACCAGACCCAAAAGGGTCGTGTTCAGTTCATTGGAGAGGATGCATCATGAACCAAATTTTCACAGTTGAGGGCATGACGTGTGGCCATTGCGAAAAAGCTGTCACCAAAGCTTTGCTGGCTTTGGATGTGCAAGCCAAGGTTGTGATCGACCGCACACAAAACAAGGTGCAAGTGGATTCAGCAAAAAGCCGCGAGGCTTTGGCCCAAGCCATTACCGATGAAGGTTATCGCGTCAACGTTTGAATTTTTTTAACTAACCGGGAGTTTCACATGACCAAAAACATTGGCGATACCGAGCGCATCATCCGCATCGTGGGCGGCCTTGTTTTGATTGCACTGGCCGCCACCGGCACCGTGGGCGTTTGGGGTTGGCTGGGTCTGGTGCCTTTGGCCACAGGCTTAACGGGTTGGTGCCCGCCTTACAGCTTGCTGGGGATCAACACCTGCAAGAATAAAAATACCTGATTGCATGTCACCAGCTTCACCGTCGTCTGATCCCCAAAAAACGCCTGGACGTTTGAACCTGCCCGACGTTTTGCCCATCGATAGCAAACAACCGTTTTATTGGCTTTATCTGGGATTGAAAGACATTTGCCATTCACCCTGGCTGAGCTTGGCCCATGGTTTGGCCATGGCCATAGGAGGTGGCTTGATCACTTGGCTGGCTCATGACAGGTTTTGGCTGCTGGCCGGTGCGGTCTCGGGCTTTTTGGTCGTAGCACCTGTTTTGGCCACCAGCCTGTATGCCATGAGCCGGGCCATTGAAAGAAACGAAACCGTAAACCTGCGGCTTTTGTTCAAGACTTGGACGCAATGGCAAACGCTTCAGAACAACGAATCCGTGAGTTACTGGTGCCTGATGCGTTTTGGTTTGTTGTTGGGCATGGCGGGCACAGGCTGGGTCTTGACCTCATCGGCCTTGATCACTTTGCTGGCCCCAGTGCCCATACACACACCCATGGATTTCATTCGCCATGTGGTGCTCAATCCGGACAGTCATTTGTTTGAGCTGTGGCTGATGTTAGGCGGCCTGATGGCTGCGCCAGTTTTTGCATCCAGTGTGGTGGCTATGCCCTTGTTGCTGGATCGCCAGCTCAACACCTTGCAAGCTGTGCTCACCAGCTGGAAAGTGGTCTTGACCCATCCCATGCCCATGGTGTTGTGGGCCTTTTTGATCATGGGCTTGAGCTTATTGGGCATTTTGAGTTTGTTCATCGGCCTGATCGTGATCGTGCCCATGCTGGGTCATGCGTCATGGCATGCTTACCGCGATTTGGTGGACACCTGTGATGTGCCTGAGCGTATGCCTCGCAAAGAAGCTGTGTGATGTGGCAGATCACTGAAGAACAATTTGCCTGGTTTGGTCTGACCATCGGGGTTTCAGCATTCATGCTGTACATGGTGTTCATCGTCTTGCACTTGGCATGGGAGTCCAAAGCAGGTAAGTTTGGTACCTTTGTTATTTTTCTTGGATTGGCTTTTGGGTTGCTGGGCTTCGTTGCCAAAGGTGTCATCCAGTGGTGGATCGATGCATAGCTCTAGACCTGTGAAAAGCTGTGGATAAAATAACTTGATTCGTTGACTTATCCACAGCTTGATCCTTTTCCGAAAAGTTGTTCATTTTGGACAGACATAACAAAAGCAGACCCGCACACATGTTTGAAAGCACGACAAGTCGTTGTCAGCATTGAATAAATGATGCTTGTCCACAATCAATGCCGTCCCTTACTACTACGACTATTTAAAGATATAAAACAATAAGAAGATAAGAAAGAAGAAGTGCGCTGTTAAGATTTGTGCTTTTCAACAATCCAAGACACCATGGCAAGCGTCACAGAAGATCCGACACTTCCCTGTTACGACATCAAAAGCGCCGAACTGTCGTTGGTTTCTTTGCTTCTCAGAACCACCGACATTCAGGTTCTTGCGACGGCTTTGGCTCAGCAAATGGCAGAGAGTCCAGGGTTTTTTGACCAAGATCCTGTCATCATTGATGTATCAGCTTTGGCTTTGCCTCCAGATGAATTGTTGAATTTGATCGATTTGAACGATGTTCTTCGTCAAAATGGTTTGATCCCTGTCGGCATCAAAGGGGCTCATCCGGCACTTTTAGCCTTTGCCAAGGGCCTTGGCTTGGTCGATGGTTCAGACGCCCGTGTGAGGCGTTCTGTGGCCATTGCTGAGCCTCAAGCACCGGTCAGCACGGAATCCAAAGAACCACTTCGTTCCGATTTGGCCCAAAGTGCCTTGGTGATCGATAAACCGTTGCGGTCAGGGCAACAGGTCTATGCAAAAGGTCGGGACTTGATTGTTTTGGCCATGGTCAATGCGGGTGCAGAAGTCATTGCCGATGGGCATATTCATGTTTATGGTGCTTTGCGGGGCAAAGCCATCGCAGGTGCTCGTGGTAACACCCAAGCCCAAATCTTTGCCCAAGTGATGGAGCCTGAATTGATCTCTATCGCAGGCGTTTACCGCACCAGTGAAAACGCTTTGCCCAAGGATGTCTTGGGTAAAGTTGCCCAAGTTTGTTTGCAGTCTGGCCCTGACGGGGACAAATTGTTGATCACTGCTTTGCAATCTTAATTTTTATCCAGTCCAAGAAAGTTTTTACATGGCAAAAATCGTTGTTGTGACCTCTGGCAAAGGTGGTGTGGGCAAAACCACAACCAGCGCCAGTTTCGCTACCGGCCTGGCCCTGCGGGGTTTCAAGACCGCTGTCATTGACTTTGATGTGGGTCTGCGCAACTTAGACTTGATCATGGGCTGTGAGCGTCGTGTGGTTTATGACCTGATCAATGTGATCCAGGGCGAAGCCAATCTGAACCAAGCCCTCATCAAAGACAAACAGTGCGAAAACCTGTTTGTGTTGGCGGCTTCACAAACCCGTGACAAAGACGCGTTGTCTCAAGAAGGCGTTGAAAAAGTTTTGAACGACCTGAGTGGCATGGGTTTTGAGTACATCGTGTGTGACTCGCCTGCTGGCATTGAGACTGGCGCTTTGATGGCCATGCACTTTGCCGATGAGGCTTTGGTGGTGACCAACCCAGAAGTGTCTTCTGTGCGCGATTCAGACCGTATTTTGGGTATGCTGGGCAGCAAGACCAAGCGCGCCATTGAAGGGTCAGAGCCGATCAAAGAACACCTGTTGATCACCCGTTACAACCCTAATCGGGTTGAAGAAGGCCAGATGTTGTCCCTCCAAGACATTCAGGATATTTTGCGCATCAAGCTGTTGGGCGTTATTCCTGAAAGTGAAAACGTATTGCAGGCTTCTAACCAAGGTACCCCTGCGATTCACATGGCCAACAGCGATGTATCTGAAGCTTACAAAGACGTTATTGATCGCTTTTTGGGCGAAGACAAACCGATGCGCTTTACCGAAGCGGAGAAGCCCGGTTTCTTCAAACGTTTGTTCGGAGGCAAGTGAACCATGTCGTTTCTTTCCTTCCTGTTGGGCGAAAAGAAGAAAACCGCCAGTGTGGCCAAAGAGCGTTTGCAAATCATTTTGGCCCATGAACGCAGCGGACGCAATGTGGCCGAACCCGATTACCTTCCTGACTTGCAACGCGAGTTGGTGGCGGTGATCAGCAAATACATCAAGATCAATCCCGATGACATCAAAGTCAATCTAGAGCGTCAGGACAACCTGGAAGTGCTTGAAGTCAAGATCGAATTGCCCGACGCACGTTGATCTTGTCACTTTCACCATGAACAAACCATCGCCTTGAAAAAGGCGATGGTTTTTTTATGGAACAAAGTCAATTATTTGGCGTTGAGTGAAGCCCACAAAGACCGCGCTGCCCGGATATTGCGCTCTTTGACATGGCCAAAACCTTTGATGTTCTCAGGCACGCGTGCCACATTGACCGCATGGGCGTGTGATTCAGCCGTCAAGTTTTCCAGAACCCCATCGATGTGGGCCATGTATTCCCGGATCAAGGCACGTTCGGTTTGACGTTCCTCGGTTTTGCCAAAGTAATCCAACTTGGTGCCACGCAAGCCTTTCAATCGCGCCAAAACTTTAAAACCAGTCAACATGATGGGGCCAAATTTGCGTTTGACCAATTCGCCTTGGCTGTTGTGCTTGGCCCAAAGTGGCGGCGCCAAATGGTAGTTCACTTTGAAGTCGCCTTTAAAACTGTTTTGAATGCGTTCCATGAAACCCGTTTGGGTGTGTAAACGGGCTACTTCGTATTCGTCTTTGTAAGCCATCAATCGGAACAATTGACGTGCAACCGTGTCGCTGAGCAAGGTTTTACCCAATGGCGCTTCTGTGGCTTGTACACGAGCCAAGATATTTTGGTAGAGCTGTGCGTAGGTCGCATCTTGGTAGTCGGTCAAGCGGGCCATGCGGTCTGCAATCAGGTCTTCCAGCTTGTCTCGCTTTTTAAACTGAATCACTTGCGCAGGTTGCATTTGTGCCATCAAGGCAGGCATGTGGTGGGCCGCATGCCGACCCCATTCAAATGCTGCGATGTTGTTTTTGATCTGCACGTCGTTGAGTTCGATGGCGCGTACCAAAGATTCACGGTGCAAGGGTATCCACCCTTTTTGCCACGCGTAACCCAAGATCATGGGGTTCACGTAAATCGTGTCGCCCATCAACTGTTTGGCCAGCATATCTGCATCGAAAGCACCGATGCCATCTGTACCCACCTGCGCGGTGATTTCAGCCACGCACTGCTCGGCCGGGTTTTGCCAGTTGCCGTTTTTCACAAAGGCAGCGGTGGGTGTGCTGTTGCTGTTCAAGGCCACATGGGTGCGGCCGGCACGCATGCGCAGCGTCGTTTCTTTGGATGCACTGACGATGGGGTCGCAGCCCATGATGAGGTCAGCTGCTGCCATGCTGACGCGGGTGGTACGGATGTCGTCTTGGCTGTTGGCGACCAAGATGTGGCTCCAGGTTGCGCCGCCTTTTTGCGCCAAGCCGGCAGAGTCTTGCGTGACGATGCCTTTGCCTTCCATGTGCGCGGCCATGCCCAACAGTTGGCCGATGGTGATGACACCTGTGCCACCCACGCCCGCCACCACCATGCCCCAAGGCTGATGAATGATGGGCAACGTGGGTTCTGGCAACGCGCTCAAGCTGGCTGGGTTGATGGTGGTCGTGGTGGTGGTGGCCTTCTTTTTGAATGTACCGCCCTCAACGGTGACAAAGCTCGGGCAAAAGCCTTTGAGGCAACTGGTGTCCTTGTTGCAAGTACTTTGGTTGATGGTGCGCTTGCGACCCAAAGGCGTTTCCAGTGGTTCAACGGAAAGGCAATTCGACTGCACGCCACAGTCGCCACAACCTTCACACACCTCTTCGTTGATCATCACGCGCACGGCTGGATCGACCATGGTGCCGCGCTTGCGGCGACGGCGTTTTTCGGTGGCACAAGTCTGGTCGTAAATGATGACGGTGGTGCCTTTGATCTCTCGCATTTCGCGTTGAATGCGGTCAAGCTCGTCGCGGTGGAACACGCGCACACCTTCAGCCAAAGCCACGCCTTCGTATTTTTCGGGTTCGTCGGTGACCACGACGATGCACTGTGCGCCTTCGGCTTTCATGCTCATGGCAATTTGCACCACGCTGTGGCCTTCAGACCGCTCGCCCACCGGTTGCCCGCCTGTCATGGCCACGGCATCGTTGTACAAAATTTTGTAGGTGATGTTCACGCCTGAAGCCACGCTTTGGCGCACCGCCAAGATTCCGCTATGAAAATACGTGCCGTCGCCGATGTTGGCAAAGATGTGTTGGTCGGTGCAGAACGGCTGCTGGCCACTCCACGGCACGCCTTCGCCCCCCATTTGCGTAAAGCCCGTGGTGCTGCGGTCCATCCAAAGGCTCATGAAATGGCAACCAATGCCCGCCATGGCGCGTGAGCCTTCAGGCACCTTGGTGGAGGTGTTGTGCGGGCAACCCGAGCAAAACCAAGGCGTGCGTTCAGCAGCGGCACCCAAGGTCAGGGTTTGCAGAGATGTTTCTTTGGCGTCCAGCAATGCCAGGTGCGCGTCTATGCGGGCGGTGGTGTCGGCATCGAGGCCCAATTTTTTCAGTCGCTTGGCAATGGCCCGCGCAATCAATGCAGGGGTCAGGTCGGCGTTGGCCCGCAGCAAGGTGCGCTCTGTTGGGTTGGATGTCGACCATTCGCCGCCCGAGGTGTCGCCCTCGGTCTCGTCGAACTTGCCCACGATGGTGGGCCGCACATCGTCTCGCCAGTTGTAAAGCTCTTCTTTGAGTTGGTACTCGATGACTTGACGCTTTTCTTCGACCACCAATACTTCGCGTAAGCCGGTGGCGAACTCTCGGGTGGTTTGTGATTCGAGCGGCCAGACCACGCCCACCTTGTGCAAACGAATGCCCAGGCGTTGGCAGGTGGCATCGTCCAGCCCGAGGTCGAGCAGGGCCTGACGCGTGTCGTTGTAGGCTTTGCCGCTGGCGATCAGGCCAAAACGGTCGTTTGGCCCTTGGATGACATTGTGGTTCAGCTTGTTGGCGCGGATGTAGGCCAAGGCGGCATACCACTTGTAATCAAACAAGCGCGCTTCTTGCTCCAGCGCGGTGTCGGGCCAACGGATGTGCACGCCGCCGGGCGGCATGACGAATTCGGGCAGAACAATTTGTACGCGCTCGGGGTCGATGTGCGCGGTGGCACTGGACTCAACGATCTCCTGAATCGTTTTCATGCCCGACCAAATGCCGGCAAAGCGGCTCAGGGCAATGGCGTGCAGGCCTTGGTCGAGGATGTCTTGCACGCTGGCCGGGAAAAACACCGGCAGACCGCAGGCCTTGAAGATGTGGTCACTTTGATGCGCCGCGGTGGAGCTTTTGGCCACATGGTCATCGCCCGCCACAGCCAGCACGCCACCCCAAGGGGTGGTGCCCGCCATGTTGGCGTGTTTGAACACGTCCGAGCAGCGGTCCACGCCGGGGCCTTTGCCGTACCAGATGCCGAATACGCCATCGAACTTGTTGGTGCCGGGGGGTGCGAAACCCAGTTGCTGCGTGCCCCATAAAGCGGTGGCCGCCAACTCTTCGTTCACGCCGGGCTGGAACACGATGTGTTGGGCCTTCAGGTGGTCCTTGGCTTTCCACAGCGACTGATCGTAGCTGCCCAAGGGAGAGCCCCTGTAACCGCTGATGAATCCCGCCGTGTTTTTGCCCTGCAGCGCGTCGCGTTGGCGCTGCAGCATGGGCAGTTTGACCAGCGCCTGCACGCCACTCATGAAAGCGCGACCGACATCGAGGCTGTATTTGTCGTCCAGCGTCACGGTCTCTAAAGCCTGGCGAATCGATTCGGGCAATGGGGCGTTCATGGTCTGTCCTGCGACTGAAATGGATGACACAGTGTAGGGCGGGCTGGCCGACAAGTGCTTGCTTTGTGTGACAGGATTTGCCCTATGTGAAAGACCTGCACACCCGTTTTTGACTGGGCGAGGTCAAGGCCTCCGGGGCCTTGCCTTTGCAGGGGAACAAACGATGATCAGGGGACAAAACCTGCAACTCAAGTGCTTTCCAGCATGATCATGCTGACAAGTGGTCAGTCGATGGTGGCGCCTGAGTCTTTGACGATCTTGGCCCAGCGGGGCAGGTCGTCGCGCACCAGTTGGGCGAACTGCTCAGGCGTGGATTTGAAGGCTTCGCAGCCCACACCAGCCAGGCGTTCTTGCACTTCTTTCGAGTCGAGAGCCTTCGTGATTTCAGCGTTGAGCTGTTGGATGATCGCTCGGGGGGTTCCCGTCGGAGCGAACACGCCGTACCAAGGAGTGGCACCAAAGTCCTTCAGGGTCTCACCAATGGTGGGGGCATCTGGCAGCACTGGCAGGCGCTTGGGATTGACAACGCCGAGCACCTTCATTCTGCCGGAACGGATGAATGCGATGGAAGAAGGCAGGCTCTGCACCGAAACCTGTACCTGCCCGGCCACCAGGTCGGTGGCGGCTGCGGCGGCCCCCTTGTAAGGCACATGCGTCAAGTCAATGCTGGTGGCTTTGCCCAGCATCTCGCCGATCAGGTGGTTGAGGGTGCCGTTGCCAGCTGACCCAATGTTGATCTTGCCTGGTTGCTGTTTGGCCAGTGCGACCAGTTCGGCGGTGTTCTTTGCGGGAAAGTTCGGGTGGGCCACCAACACATAGCCTGCGGTGGCGACGCTGCCTACGGGCTCGAAGTCCTTGATCGGATCGAAACCGGTGTTCTTGTAGAGCGCTGGATTGATGACCATCGCGCTGTCGGCGGTCAGCAGCAGGGTGTAACCATCCGGCCGTGTCTTGGCGGCTGCGGCTGTGCCCACGTTGCCTCCGGCGCCGGTGCGGTTTTCCACCACAAAAGACTGCCCCGTTTGTTCGGATAACCTTTGCGCAATCACCCGTGCGATCGTGTCGTTGGCACCACCGGCCGCCTGGGGCACGATGATGGTGACCGGCTTGGCGGGGAATTTGTCTTGCGCCAGCGCGGGGGCACTGGCAGCCATGCACAGGCTCAGGGCCAAAAGGGTTCTGCGTTGCAGGAACATGGGATTTTCCTTATAAAAACAATCAGAGATGTGGGCAAACAGCCAAGTGGTTGGACAAAAACAGCCATCTTGATCCATCACAGATTAGCAGAAAACACCTTTGGAGCTGTGGAAAACATTGCGTTTCATACTGGCTCGACGGCCACAAATTTCATGTGTGCAACGCAACAGGGGCGATGGCTTTCAAGACGTTTCTTTCGGTCTCTCTTCAAGCGCTTCACCGAAAACACCCTGCCTGTAAAATAAGCAGCTTCAGTCGATCCAGCGGCAGGTCGACTCCGTGGCGCAGGCGGCGCCCATTTTTAGCCCTCTAAGGGCAGACTTTCATGCTTTACCCTCAAGAATTCGACGTGATCGTGGTCGGTGGTGGCCATGCCGGAACCGAAGCGGCGCTGGCGTCTGCACGCATGGGCTGCAAGACGCTTTTGCTCAGTCACAACATCGAGACGCTGGGGCAGATGAGCTGCAACCCCAGCATTGGCGGCATTGGCAAGGGACACCTGGTCAAAGAGGTGGACGCGCTGGGTGGTGCCATGGCCTTGGCCACCGACGAGGGCGGCATCCAATTTCGCATTCTCAACAGCTCCAAAGGCCCGGCCGTGCGCGCCACCCGGGCGCAGGCTGACCGCATTTTGTACAAAGCCGCCATTCGCCGCATGCTCGAAAACCAGCCCAACTTGTGGCTGTTTCAGCAAGCTGTGGACGACCTGATGGTGGAGGGTGACCGGGTGGTGGGCGCTGTCACGCAGGTGGGAATCCGGTTCCGCTCGCGCACGGTGGTTTTGACGGCGGGAACATTTTTGGACGGCAAGATCCATGTGGGCTTGCAAAACTACGCGGCGGGCCGTGCGGGTGACCCCCCGGCCGTCAGCCTGTCTGCGCGCCTGAAAGAACTCCAGTTGCCGCAAGGGCGCCTGAAGACCGGCACACCGCCGCGTCTGGATGGCCGCACCATCGATTTTTCCAAGTGCTCCGAGCAGCCCGGTGACGGTGTGCCCGGCGGCATGAACCCCGAGGGTGGGGTGCCGGTGTTCAGCTTCATGGGCAAGGCCGACATGCACCCGCAGCAAGTGCCGTGCTGGATCACCCACACCAACGAGCGCACACACGACATCATCCGCTCGGGCTTTGACCGCAGCCCCATGTTCACCGGCAAAATCGAAGGCGTGGGCCCGCGTTATTGCCCGAGTGTGGAAGACAAGATCAACCGCTTTGCCGACAAAGACAGCCACCAGATTTTTCTGGAGCCCGAAGGCCTGACCACCCACGAGTACTACCCCAACGGTATCTCCACCAGCTTGCCCTTTGACATTCAGTATGCGCTGGTGCGCTCTATGAAGGGGCTCGAAAACGCGCACATTATTCGTCCTGGCTACGCCATTGAATACGACTACTTTGACCCGCAGCAACTCAAAAG
>JBIKKE010000285.1:0-3315 GCA_044360575.1 Limnohabitans sp.
ATCCGCGTGGGCGTGGCGGCTGAGCGTTTTGGCGGTCAGACCAACGACACCATGGCGATTGAGAACTACATCTCGGTGCTGGAGACCGACGGCCCCAAGTTTGCGGCGGCTCTGGAAGCCCAAGTGCGCCACTACGAAGTGGATATCATGAATTTGCAACGCGCCGAAAAAATTATCCCGGCGTCGGAGCAAGGTGGCCTGATCGAGGTGCAATTGGCCAATGGTGGCTCTTTGAAAGCCCGTTCGGTGATCCTCTCCACCGGGGCCCGGTGGCGCAATGTGAACGTGCCCGGTGAAGCCGAGTACAAGAACAAAGGCGTGGCGTATTGCCCGCACTGCGACGGCCCCTTGTTCAAGGGCAAACGCACCGCCGTCATTGGCGGTGGCAACTCCGGTATCGAGGCGGCGATTGACTTGGCGGGCTTCGTGGCGCATGTCACGGTGTTTGAATTTGCCGACCAACTCAAGGCCGATGCGGTGCTGGTGAGCAAACTCAAGAGCTTGCCGAACGTGAGCATCCACACCCACGCCCAGACCACCGAAATCACCGGTGCAGACGGCAAGGTCAATGGCATCCGCTACAAGGACCGCACCACGGGTGATGACCACTGGGTGGAGCTGGAAGGTGTGTTTGTTCAAATCGGTCTGGTGCCCAACACCGAATTCCTCAAAGGCACTTTGGAGCTGAGCAAGTTTGGCGAGATCGTGGTGGATGCCAAGGGTCATACCAATGTGCCCGGCGTTTTCGCAGCGGGCGATTGCACCACCGTGCCGTACAAGCAGATCGTGATCGCCGCAGGTGAAGGTGCCAAAGCCGCCTTGAGCGCTTTTGACCACCTGATCCGTTTGCCTGCTTTGCCGCTGAGTGATGCCGTAACACCAGCGCACGCAGAAGCCGTTTAAGCCGGCTGTTTTTTAACCTCCAAGGAGCGCTTTGATGACGTGTTTTTTGATTGACCCCACCGCCAAAACCATCACCGCGGCCCCTTGGGACGGCGGGCTTGACGCGATCCGTCAGCTGATCGGTTTTGAAACCATCGACAGCGACGAGATCGATGCAAGTGGTGACCGTTTGTTCTTCGACGAGAAATGCTTCATCCGCCAAACACCTGGCGTGGGGCGTTTCCAGCTCGACAGCCTCGCCCCGGTGGCGGGCTTTGGCGTGGTGGTGGGCGCTGGCGCATCCGCCCCACAAGTGACGCTGCAGGCCTTGCAGGGACGGGTCAAGTTTTTGTAATCTGGCCCTTTTGGCTGTTTGGCCGCTTTGGCTTATTTGAAGCCCACCCGGTCCAGCATCTGCTGCACCTTGATCTGGTTCATGCCCACGGCGCTGATCGGGAGCAACTCACTTTTGAAGCTGCCACCGGTCATGGCCTTCAGGGCCGGGTTGTCAAAGCTGACGCCCTTGGCTGCTGGCCATTCGTTGTTGCCGTTTGCAAAGTGGTTTTGGGCAGCGGGGCTGGCCAGGTACTCTAAAAACTGCACCGCGTTGCTGCTGTTTTTGGCATGCCGTGCCACCGCGCCCCCGGCCACGTTCATGTGGGTGCCCCAGCTGTTTTGGTTGGGAAACACCACACCAACTTTTTCAGCGACGGCTTTGTCTGCAGGGTTAGACGACCGCATCATCCGGGCCAGGTAATAGGTGTTGGTGACGGCCACGCCGCACTCACCCGAAGCCACGCCCCTGATCTGGTCAGTGTCGCCGCCCTTGGGGCTGCGGGCCATGTTGGCCACCAAGCCTTTGAGCCAAACCTCGGTGTTTTGCGGTCCCAAGTGTTCGGTCAAAGCCCCAAAAAGACTCAGGTTGTAGGGGTGTGAGCCGCTGCGGATGCACAAGCTGCCTTTGAATTTGGGATCGGCCAGTTTTTCGTAGGTGTCCACATCGGTTTTGTTGATTTTGACCTTGTCATAGACCATCACGCGTGCGCGGGTTGACAGGCCAAACCAAGCCGTGCCGCCGTTGTCAGCGGGTTTGGCGCGCAAGTTGGCAGGGATGGTGTCTTCCAAGACTTTGGATTTGATGGGCAAGAAAAGACCATCGACCTCGGCGCGCCACAAACGCGCCGCATCGACCAGCAAAATCACGTCGGCAGGTGAGGCTGAGCCCTCGGCCTTGAGACGGGCGAGAATACCGGCATCGTCAGCATCCACTCGGTTGATTTTGACGCCCGTGGCTTTGGTGAATTCGCTGTACATCACCTCGTCACTGGGGTAATGGCGAGCTGAATAAATGTTCAGGATTTTGTCTTGGGCCATGCTGGACGTGGCAGTCATTAGGCAAGCCAAGCTCAGAATGGATCGTGTGAATTGCATGGTTTCAGTCGAGGTGGGTGAGGTTGGGTAGAGTTTAATTCAAATGCGAATCATTATCAACAAGATTTGAGAGAAAAATGACTTCAAGGGATCATCACGAAAAAAACAGGCCGATTTGCAAGCGATCTGGCAGGGACTTGAAGACGTGGGGACGGCGTTTGGCGCTGTTGGCCATGGCGGCGGTTTTGGCGGCTTGCACCAGTGTGCCGCCCACAACGCCCACGGTCGTGGCTTTGCCAGGTGTGGAGCGCAAAGAGGTGCGCTTGGGCTTGGCTCTGGGCGGTGGCGCCGCGAGGGGATTCGCACATGTGGGCGTGATCCAGGTGCTCGAAGAGGCGGGCCTGCGGCCGGCTTATTTGGTGGGGACTTCTGCAGGCAGTTTGGTGGCCGCTTTGTATGCCAGTGGCAAGACACCCGCTGAACTCATCCGCGTTGCTGAAAGCATGCAAGAAGCCGAGATCACCGATTGGATGCTGCCCATCTTGAACCGAGGCGCTTTGCGCGGCGAAGCCTTGGCACGCTATGTGAACACCCAAGTGGGCGGACGAACGCTGGAGCAAATGAGGATCCCTGTGGGCATTGTGGCCACCGACTTGGGCAATGGCGATGCCATCACATTCCGGCGTGGCAACACCGGCGCTGCGGTGCGCGCTTCGAGCGCGGTGCCGGGGGTTTTTCAGCCGGTGCGCGTGGCCGATCGTGAATACGTGGATGGTGGTTTGGTGGCCCCTGTGCCGGTTCGTCAGACCCGCGAGATGGGGGCTAACTTTGTGATCGCCGTCGATATTTCCAGCGATCCTGAAGGCAATCCGTCTGGCGACACGTTCCAGATTCTCATGCAGACCTTTGCCATCATGGGCAAGAGCATCAACCAACTGGCCCTCAAAGAAGCCGATTGGGTGGTCAGGCCTGCTCTGACGGGTGTCAAAAGCGCTGACTTCAGCGCCCGCATGCGCTCCATTGAAGCGGGCAGGGCCGCCATGCGTGAGGCTTTACCGGGAC
>JBIKKE010000057.1:0-11925 GCA_044360575.1 Limnohabitans sp.
AACAGCCGCTACTTGGGCAAAGGCGTGCTCAAAGCTGTGGAGCACATCAACACCGAAATCAGTGAGGCTGTGCTGGGCCTTGACGCCTCAGAGCAAGCCTTTTTGGACCGCACCTTGATCGACCTGGACGGTACCGACAACAAGTCACGCCTGGGTGCCAACGCCATGCTGGCTGTGTCCATGGCCGTGGCCCGCGCTGCTGCCGAAGAGTCCGGCTTGCCCCTGTACCGCTACTTTGGCGGCATGAACGCCAACCAAATGCCCGTCCCCATGATGAACGTCATCAACGGAGGCGCGCACGCCAACAACAACCTGGACTTGCAAGAGTTCATGATCATTCCTGTGGGCGCACCGTCATTTCGCGAAGCCGTGCGCTGGGGCGCTGAGGTGTTCCACGCCCTCAAGAAAATCATCCACGACAAAGGCATGAGCATTGCCGTAGGCGACGAAGGTGGCTTTGCCCCCAACATCGAAAGCCACGAAGCGGCCATCCAGATGGTGCTCGACGCGATTGCGGCTGCAGGCTACACCGCTGGCGAACACATCGCCATTGGCCTCGACTGTGCGGCCAGCGAGTTCTACAAAGACGGCCACTACGTGTTGGCCGGTGAAGGCGGCATCAGCCTGACGTCCCAGCAGTGGACCGACATGCTGGCCACTTGGTGCGACAAATACCCCATCATCAGCATCGAAGACGGCATGGCCGAAGGCGATTGGGACGGCTGGAAAATCCTGACCGACCGCTTGGCCAAGAACGTGCAAATCGTGGGTGACGACCTCTTCGTGACCAACACCAAGATCCTCAAAGAAGGCATCGACAAAGGCATCGCCAACTCGATCCTGATCAAGATCAACCAAATTGGCACCCTGACCGAAACCTTTGCCGCCATCGAAATGGCCAAGCGCGCGGGTTACACCGCCGTGATTTCTCACCGCTCTGGCGAGACCGAAGACAGCACCATTGCCGACATCGCCGTGGGCCTGAATGCCGGTCAAATCAAAACCGGCTCCATGAGCCGCTCGGACCGCATGGCCAAGTACAACCAGTTGCTGCGCATCGAAGAAGACTTGGGCGACGTGGCCGTGTACCCAGGCCGTTCGGCTTTCTACAACTTGCGCTAAAACGATTCCACCATGGGCAATCGCTTGATCCCTGCCGTGCTGTTTGCCTTGCTGGCCATTGTTCAAGTGCAGCTGTGGTTTGGGCAAGGCAGCTTGCCCAATGTCAACGCCATGCGCCTGGAGTTGGACCAGCAAAAACTGGCTAACGAGGAAGCACGGCTCAAGATGGAGCAACTGAGCGCCGAGGTCACCGACTTGAAACAAGGCCTGAACATGGTGGAAGAACGTGCCCGAAATGAGCTGGGCATGGTCAAAACCAACGAAGTCTTCGTTCAAGTCGCCAAGTGATGGCCACATCAGCTGTTTGGGCTGAGCTGTCACGATGACTCTCCGGTCTGTGGCCATATTGGGCGCTCAAGGAAGCGGCAAATCTTGGCTCGCCAGGGCTTTGACCAGCGCCTTGCAAGCCAGTGGGCTCCAAGCGCATTGGGTCATTTCAGAGTCCACCGCCCCCCCCTTCCCCCAAAGCCCTGAAACCATCACATTGCTGATGGGATTGGATTTACCAGGCCTTGGCCCTGAACAAAATGGCGAAGACAAACGGTTGCGACAAGCACTGGTCACCGCCCAGACCCGTTTCACAGTCATCTACGGCAACGGCCTTGACCGTCTGAGCAACGCCTTGCTGGCTTTGAATTTGGCGTGCGAAACAGACGCTGCTTGGTTAGAGCGCGAAAGCGCTCAATTCAACATCAACCGGGGCCGTGACCTTTGGCAATGCAACGACTGCAGCGATCCAGCCTGCGAACACAAATTGTTCACGGGTTTGCTGGCCAAACGCACTGGCTGAGCACTGGCCTCAGTGCACTGCGCCTGGCGGCAAGTCGGCAGGCAGGCCCGTAAACAGACCCGCCGCATCGACCGGGTCAAAGCGGTATTGGGCACCGCAAAAGTCGCAGCCCACTTCCACCTGGCCCTGCTCGGCGATGATGCTGTCCACCTCTTCGGTGCCCAAGCTGCGAATCATGTTGCCCACGCGTTCGCGGTTGCAGCGGCAGGCAAAGCGGGGGCCCGACTCGCCGATGAAGGGTTCAAACCGGGCCAAAGGCTCTTCCCAATACAGACGGTGCAAGATCGTCTCGGCATCCAAACCCAGCAACTCTTCTCGCTTGAGGCTCTTGGTCAAAATCGAGATGCGGCTGAAATCTTCGCTTTGGCCCAACACCGACTCGCGCATCAAAGAATCAGCACGGCCCGCCAAATTGCCTTCACCCTCAATGGGCAGGCGCTGAATCAGCAAACCCGCCGCCACCTTGTCATCGGCGGCCAACACCAAAACGGTGTCGAGCTGCTCCGACTGCAGCATGTAATGCTCCAGCACTTCACTGATGTTCTCCAGCTTTTCGCCCCGGTCACCAAACAACGGCACCACGCCCTGATAAGGCTGCTGCCCGGGCAAACGGTCTTGCGGGTCAAGCGTGATGGCGCAGCGCCCTTCGTTGTTCACGTTCACCATTTGGCTCAGGGTGGCATCTGAAGCCACCTCGCCCACTTGGGTGCAAGTGGCGCGCAGGCTCAGGTCGGGTTGTACCTCGACCACGCCCAATTTCACCGGGCCATCGCCAAAAATTTGCAGCACCAAAGCACCATTGAACTTGATGTTGCCCTGCATCAGCACACCGGCTGCAGCCATTTCGCCCAGCAACTGGCGCACCGGCGCAGGGTAAGCGCCGGTTTCAGAATTGGCGGCGCGGCGCGCCAAAATGTCTTGCCAAGCATCGGTCAGGCGCACCAACATGCCACGCACTGGCAGGCCTTCGAAAATGAATTTATGGAGTTCGGACAAAGTGCAATCAACAGCCCCGTGGGGCCGATCCTCAAAAATTAAAAAGCTTTTGGTCTGGCCAAAAAGTCACCGCACAGAAATCACCTGAATCGTCAGCTGATTTTTTTCAGGCCCGCCTTGAAGCGGCGGGCGTTTTCCACGTAATGCTTGGCGCTTTGGCGCAGGCCTTCGATCTGCTCGGGGCTCAGTTCGCGCACCACCTTGGCCGGCGTGCCCATGATCATCGAACCATCCGGGAATTCCTTGCCCTCGGTCACCAATGAGCCTGCGCCCACCAGGCAGTTTTTGCCAATCTTCGCACCATTGAGCACCACCGCGCCAATGCCAATCAGCGACTCGTCGCCAATGGTGCAACCGTGCAGCATGACCATATGACCCACCGTGACATGCTTGCCCACTTTGATCGGTTTGCCGTGGTCGGCGTGCATCACGCTGCCGTCTTGGATGTTGCTGCCCTCACCGATCTCAATCGTCTCGGTATCGCCCCGCAACGTTGCGCCAAACCAGACACTGGCATCGGCCGCGATCTTGACAGCGCCCATGACCTGCGCGCTGTCGGCCACCCAAGCCGTCTCGGCGAGTTCGGGGGTTTGATCATCCAATTGGTAAATGGCCATATCGGTTTCCTGTCGGTTGAGACTTCTTGTAAACCTACAATTGTAGGCAAGCCCACCACTGGTGGAGGGCGATGCCGACGATCACCATGCACACCCTGCGCTCCGCCGCCCTGATTCCCTGGGCGCAAACTGACCCCAACCTGAAAGCCCAGACCACTTTGGCCCTGGACCTGAGCCTGCCCGTGGGCGCAGGCGACAGCCTGAGTGCCCCTTCCGCTGGCCCCGGCCGCGCAGCCCGCCCTGTGCTGGTGCCGCACACCCAGCTCAAAGCCAAATCCATGGCCACCCCCGAGGGCCGGGCCATGCTGCTGCACGCGATCGCCCACATTGAGCTCAATGCCATTGATTTGGCACTTGACGTGGTCTGGCGCTTTGCGGGGATGCCCGATGCTTTTTACACCGACTGGGTGCGCATCGCCCAAGAGGAAGCCAAACACTTCAGCCTGCTCCGCCAACATTTGGTCAGCCTGGGTTTTGACTACGGCGACTTTCCTGCCCACAACACCCTGTGGGACATGGCCGAGCGCACCCAAGGCGACATTCTGGCCCGCATCGGCATTGTGCCGCGCACCATGGAAGCGCGGGGCCTGGACGCCTCACCGGGCGTCAAAAACAAGCTGGTCAGTGTGGGCGACCACAGGGCGGGCGAGATTTTGGACATCATCTTGGCCGATGAGATCGGTCATGTCGCAGCAGGCAACCACTGGTACCGGCACCTGTGTACCCAACGTGGGCTTGACCCCATCAGCAACTATGCCGAGTTGATAGCTCAATACGACGCCCCCAAACTGCGCCCGCCCTTCAACATGGCAGCGCGGCGTCTGGCGGGTTTTGAAGAAGCCGAATTGGACGCCTTGAACTGAACCCAAACACGCCTGAGGCCTTTCGCCTTGGACGACAATTGCCTCAAACCTCAAACACTCAACAACCACACCTCTGAGACACCGTCTCGCCTGACATCCCCACCTCCTGAAAGTTGACCATGAACGTTTACGACACCCTGAAATCCCTGAACATCGAATTGCCCCCCGTGGCCGTGCCCGCAGCGGCCTACGTGCCGTTTGTGCAGACGGGCAACTTGGTGTTCCTGTCCGGTCACATCGCCAGAAAAGACGGCAAGGTCTGGGTGGGTCAACTGGGCAAAAACATCAGCACGGCCGAAGGTCAACAGGCTGCCCGCGCTGTGGCCATTGACCTGATGGGCACGCTGCACGCCGCGGTGGGCGATCTGAACAAGGTCACCCGCATCGTCAAAGTCATGAGCCTGGTCAACTCAACGGGCGACTTCACCGAGCAGCACTTGGTCACCAACGGCTGCAGCGAATTGCTGGGCCAAGTGTTTGGCTCAAAGGTCGGCGCCCACGCCCGCAGCGCCTTTGGCGTGGCCCAAATCCCGCTGGGAGCCTGCGTCGAGATCGAACTCATCGCCGAGATCGGCTGAACCTTTTGAGGGGGGGCTGGTCAAGCCAAGCGCCGGACCACTTCGGCCCCAATGGCCAGCGAACTCGTCAAACCGGGTGACTCGATGCCCAACAAGTTCACCAAGCCGGGCACACCGTGCTCGGCAGGTCCTTGGATCAAAAAGTCGGCCGACGCCTCTGAGGGGCCACTGATCTTGGGCCTGATGCCGGCGTATCCGGGCAACAAAGCCCCATCGGCCAACCCTGGCCAGTACTTGCGCACATCGGCATAAAAAGCATCCCCCCGGCTGGGGTCCACTTGCAAATCGGTGGGGTCTGTGACCCACTGCACATCCGGCCCAAATTTGGCCTGCCCTCCCAGGTCGAGCGTGAGGTGTACGCCCAACCCAGCCGCCTCGGGCACAGGGTAGATCAAGCGAGAGAACGGCGCTTTGCCTGCCAAAGTGAAGTAATTGCCTTTGGCGTAATGCGCTTGGGGCAACAGATTGGGGTTCAGGCCTTCCATGCACCGGGCCATATTCACGGCCTGAAGGCCCGCAGCATTGACCAACACCCGGCAAGCCAGCTCTGTGCCATCCTGCGTTTGCACCCGAATCGGGTGGCTGGCCGTGCCGCCTTGCAAGCCAATGTGCTGAACCGGCGAAAGCAAAGCCAACAAACCGCCGGCGTTTTCCATGTCCCCCTGCAAGGCCAGCATCAAGCCGTGGCTGTCCACCACACCCGAGCTGGGCGAGAGCAAAGCAGCCTCACAGGCCAGCGCGGGCTCCAAAGCCAACGCCTCTGCAGCCGTGAGTTTTTGCAAGTCATGGACGCCGTTGGCCGCAGCCTTGCGCATGATGCCGTCCAAGGCCTGAACTTGCTCAGGGCTGGTGGCCACAATCAGTTTGCCCAGTTGCCGATGCGACACGCCACGCTCGCGGCAATAGGCGTAAAGCATGGCTTTGCCCTCTACGCACAAGCGGGCTTTGAGAGAACCTGCGGGGTAATAAATACCCGCATGGATCACTTCGCTGTTGCGCGCACTGGTGCCTGTGCCAATGGCGTTTTCCGATTCAAGCACCAACACCTCTTGGCCAGCCAACGCAAGCGCCCGACCCACAGCCAAGCCGACCACGCCGGCCCCCATTACGACAGCATCAACTTGTTCCATAGCAGCATTGTGGTTAGGTATGAGAGGCGGTCACTGAATCCACCTCTGCAAATGCCGCTATTTTAGGTTTGTCCCCATCACAGCGCCAAAGGCAATTCGATGTAGAAACAGGCGCCAGGGGTGTTGGGTTTTTTCAAAAAGCCTGCGCGACCACCATGCCGTTCAGCCACCACATGAACCATGCGCAAACCCAGCCCAATGGCTGTGGCGTGCGCCCCCAGCGACTGGTTCGAAGTCACAAAAGGCTTGAACAACTGTGCTTCAAGCTCCGGATTCAGTCCGGGGCCTTCGTCCTGAATTTCGAGACGACACCCACTTTCAAGGCGCACAACCGACAAAGTGACCTGCCCCCCTCGTGGACTGAATTTGATGGCGTTGTTCAGCAAATTGACGATGGCTCGGCGCAAAAGCAAAAAGTCGCCCTGCACCGCGAGCGAATGGGCGTCACCCACAAGGTTAAAAATATCGACTTCAGCCAACAGCGCTTGGGGCCACACCTCGTCGATGCTGACCTCCAACAAATCACCCATGGCCATTTCTTCGACCTTGAACGCCACCGCTTTGGCCTGAGACAACTGCACAAAACTGTTGCTGACATCCAAGCTGCTCATCACATATTGTTCAATTTTGTCGATCTGCTCTGGCGGCAAATCCCCCCCACCGTCAAGACGGTGCGAATCAATGAGTGCCATGATGGAAGACTGCGGTGATCGCATATCGTGAGACACAAATTGCATCGCCTCGTCGCGCGCCAATTCTGCTTGGCGAAGCGCACTCACGTCATTCAAACCAATGATCCACCCGTTAGACAGCGATGGGTCTAAAACAATGGGTGTGGCCCGAACTGTCCAATACCTGTTCTGGCTGTCCCGCATTTCACTGGACAAAGACGCCGTCGCACCCGTCAGCAGCGATGCCAACACCGGCTGCAGCGCATCAACGGGCATCAAGTCATGCAAAAGCGCATGGATTTTTTGACCGCCAAGACGCGCGAGACCTGCGCCAAACGCCGCAAGCGCTTGCGCATTGGCCAGCTTGACCGTGCCATCCTGATCCACCACCAAAACTGGATCAGGCAAACCATCCAGCGTGCTCTCGACAAAGGCGTACATCAGGCCGAGTTTTTTCGTGGCACTGGCCATGGCCGACATGCCCTGCTCCAGCGCATCGCCCTGCAACCACGTCCAGCGGTCAGGCACCTGAGCGTTTGAAAATCTGGACGGCATCAATTGAATCTGCCGCACCTCACGAAACAAATACGAAGCCACTGAACGCAAGCGCAGAGCAGACCATCCCAAATAGCAAAACCAAACGAGACCCAGGGCAGCAAAAGGAGAAAACAAGATTCCCCAAGCATTCGCAGCCCCCCACCCCGTCGCAAGCGCGGTCACGGTCAGCATCAAAACCGACCACAAAGGGATACCCCCCAAGCCAAAAAACACCCCCACCACACAGGCCACCCAAAGCGCACTGACGCTGGCATTGAGCCAGGCATTGGCGGGCTTCAACTGACGACCTTGAAGTTCTGCATCCAGCAAATGGGCAATGACCTCGACACCGGACATTTGCGTGGCCAGACCCGTTCCTGGCGTCACATGCACATCCCCCATGCCCGCAGCCACAACCCCAACCAGCACCCATTTGTCTTTGAGTGCATCCGCAGGCAATCGGTCCTGCAACACATCCACATACGAATACCGCTCGAACATGCCTGTCCCACCAGCGAACGAAATTCTCAAAGCTTCATCGGGATGGAAGCGACCCGCTGCTGCACCTGCCATTTCCAAAGCCAGATGCGGCCAGACCCGCGTGCCATCCGAAATGAAGGGGGGCACACTGCGCACCATGCCATCCGGGTCAATCGTGACATGCACATGCGCCAGACCGCTGGCTTTTTCGGCCAAAACGGATGTTGGCAAAACCACCGCATCCAAGCCGTCCTTGTTCTGACCCCAAAACACAGGCAACAGCAGCCGGTCGGCCTGCCCCATGGCATTGGCCAGCAAGCGGTCCTCAAGCGGATCATCTGGCTCTGTCAAAAGCAGATCAACACCGATCGCTTTGGGGCTTTGCTGCACAAGGCGCTGCACCAATGCCGCATGCACAGCGCGGCTCCAGGGCCAACGCCCAATTTGCGCCAAACTCTTGTCATCGATCGCGACAATCACAATCCTGTCGCTGACGGTTCGATTCTGGCTGCTTGCAAAAAAGTCCTGCAGCCACCGATCTCCCGCGCCATATGGCGAATGCCACCCCAAAACGAACGCAGCCCCAACCAGCGCCAGAGCCAGCCCCAAGCGGCGCAACCCCACAAGCTGGGTCATCGCGTGGCGTTAACCATGACCACCTGAGGCACGGAAAACTCGCTCTCAGTTTGGTCTGGCATCACGCCTTTCCAGCGAACATGGTATTGCCCACCCGGCAAGTCCAGGGGTAAAACGGCATCGGGTAAAACTTGGTCGCGAACCACGTTCACAAACCCCGAATCCAAGGCGAATTGGACTCTGTAACGCACAAGCTTGGTCAATGGGGATGGATTGATCACTTTTTCAACAAACTTTGTTTGCTGAACGAACCCAGGGCTCAGTTGCAACTGCATGACCGAACTCCATGGACTCTTCACAAACTGAGCCCCACTCTTATCACGCTCACCCGGTGAGATCGGCATGTTGACGGCAACGCGCCAATTCACAAGGCCCGCCAAGTCAGAGGGAACAAGCGCAAGGCAATCGGGCGAGTCTGACCGATCAATGATGGTATTTTTGAAATCCACATCGGTTGCCAGTTGGACATGGTAGCCAAGGGCACCCTCGACTTGGCCGCAGCGCAGGACAAGACCGCGCTCGTTTGGAACGGCACCAACAGCCGGGATCAACAACAACGGTGGCGCTGCCCGGCGTCTGATGATCAAAGGCTGAACGGACTCTACGCCGCGTGCGCCTGCCGCATCCAATGCGCGCACGGACACAAAATAAGGGCCAACGGGCAGGCCTGCAAACAAAGCTTCAGGTTTGTCAAAGACGCCGTTGCGCACCACATGAACCATGGATTCATCGCGTGCGATTTGAAATTGGTAGCGTTTGGCCCCGGTCAAAGCGGAATAGGCAACTCTGAGAAATGCGGACTCGTCGATGACCAAAGGCGCAATCGGGACGTCTGGCACCGGTCGAAGCAGGTTAAAGGTTTCACCCAAACCGGTGTTCGGATCCACACTCACGCCTCGGCCCGGCCTCAGGTCCGCAAAAGGACGGCCTTTTTGAGCGCCCGCTACGTTGACCTGCACACGACCGCGTTGAACGTCGCCGGTGAACCCGTCATTTTCTTGAACGGTGACGCCAAATCGTGTGCCCCTGACACTGGCCACAGCCAGCCGAGATTTAATTTCAAAGCTGCGCCGAACGCTTTGCTTGCGTACCACTTCGGCGTCAAGACTGCCTTTGTCTAAAAAAAGAACCGTTGAATGGCCTTTTTTCTCAGCAGGCCTGTCGGAAGGCAATGTTTCAAGCAGCACGCTTGAATCTGAATACAAACGGACAATACTGCCATCGACCAACTGCAAAGAAACAAAGCCACCCGGGGCCACCACAACGCGCGTGCCTTGGCCTAAAGTTTGCGCGCTGTGAACGGGATGGCTGACGCTGCCAATGCTGGCCTGAACATCGCCGGAAACACCCAAAACTCTTGCTGTCTTGTTTTTGACAGCACCCTCTTGGGCCACGGAAAACCCTGCGCAAAGCAAGGCCCCCAGGACAAAGAGTGTTTTACACCCATTGAAGCCCAAGGAATTTCTGAGCCGATCAAGAACGCGAGACCACATGGAAAGGGGTGTTGACACGCGACAGCAAATAACCCACACCGTACAGCGTGTTCAATTTGAAACCATGACGGCCATCCAAATGCAAATCTCGGCGAATTTTGTAGGCATGGGTGTCCAGGGTGCGAGAAGTTGCCAAATAAGAATCCCCAAACACGGCCTGATAAATTTGCTGTCGGTTCAACTTCAAGTTGAGATTTTGAAAAAAGTAAAAGGCCAAATCAAAGTCTTTGGGAGCAAACGGAATGACGTTTTCTTTCAGCCAAACGGTGCGCAGGCCTTCATCAAACACATACGGTTCAAAATCATTGATTGCGTTATGTTCAATAAAGATATTGCGCCCCAACAGTTTGTTCAGTCGGGCTAAAAACTCCATCGGCCTCAAAGGCTTGACAGCATAGTCGTCGATGCCTTTGTAAAGCGCGAAGGCCACATCCCTTTCAAGGTCTCGGCTCGACACCATCATGATCGGGTACTTGATGCCCAACTCGTTTCGCAGCACATTCACCACGTCCAAGCCAGAAGCCTGCGGCATGACCCAATCAATGACGATCAAATCGTATTGTTGACGCCGCACCGCTGCCATGAAAACTTCCACATTGGAAAAGGTTTCACAGGCATAGCCTTGCTGGCGAATGGTACGGTCGAGCAGGCCCAGCATGGCCTGGTCGTCATCCAGTACGGCAACCGTGATCTTCGACATGGTGTGACTGAACCCTTTCACCCGTTTATTTGGATTGAAGCTGAGAAAAATTTTCTGGCTTGCCTGTTGAAAAGAACACATTGATCTCAACACGGCGCTGATTTTGACGGCAAGCGCCGTCTCGGTCGGCACAAATTTGCAAAGGCTCTTTGTCAGCCAGCCCCTTGGTCAGCATGGCATTTTTCACGCCCTGACGGCTCAGGTAATTCTTGACTGCGTTCGCACGGTTCAGCGACAGTGCCTGGTTGACCGCAGGGGGCCCGATGGAATCGGTGTGGCCTTTGATTTCGATGCGGTCAATGTTAGCGGGTGCTGAGCGCAGGATCTTAGACAACAAATCCAGATAATTTTTGCCCTTGACCGATATCACGGCGCTGTCAAAGTCAAACAACAAGGTCGGCGTCTTCAAGTTGTGTACCGCGGTGAGCACATCGACCATGCCTGTGGTGACCGCTGGCAGAGCCAAGCTCGGTGCGGCATCTGGCGTGGCAGACTGAGCAACTTGTGGCAAAGGTTTCCAAGGCTTACAGCCAGCGTTTTGATCTGTTGAACGCTCGGCAAGTCCTGCGGCATTGCGGGGCGATTTCAGAGCATCATGGTGTTCCAGATCGATGCCATTGCCAGACTCGCACACCAAGGTGGTGACCACGACAGATTTTGGAACCACCGGAACAACCGTTGGCACCTGCACTTGACCCAAAGCCGGCGTTGGCAACGGTGGCCGCACTGCTGGCGTTGCAGGAATCTGCGAAGGTGTTGGCGTTGGCGCTGGCGTTGGTACCGGCGCAGGCGCTGGCGCTGGCGCTGGCGCTGGCGCTGGCGCTGGCGCTGGCGCAGGTGCTGGCGCAGGTGCTGGCGCTGGCGCTGGTGCTGGTGTGGGCGTCGGTGTTGGGGATGGCGGTGGTGGGGGTGGCGTTGGCACAGGGGTGATCACACCTGTGTTGACGGGCACGTAGTTCACGATGTAGTTGCCGCCGCTGTTGCCATCGTTGATCGCCAGCACGGTAGGGGTCAGCGTCTTGCCTGTGCCCACGACAGGGGTATCAAAGGTTTGTGTGGCCGGCGTGGTCAAGTTGTCACCGTTGAACAATGGAATGCTGAACCCCGGAGTCATCGATGAAGACGTTGTGCCGTTAAATACACGCGTTTCGGTTAGGGCCGTCACCGTCAGAACGGCTGGCGTGATCTCCCCGGTGCTGATCGGCACGTAGGTCACGGCGTAGTTGCTGTCGGTGGGGTGGCCATCGTTGATCACCAGGTCGCTGGCTGTGATCGTTTTGCCCGGTACCGCGTGTTTGTTGTCAAAGCGTTG
>JBIKKE010000286.1:0-3249 GCA_044360575.1 Limnohabitans sp.
CCAACTGGTCGGCTGAAGACAAGCAAAAAGAACTCGACAACAACGCCCAAGGCATCTTGGGTTATGTGGTGCGCTGGGTGGACCAAGGCGTGGGTTGCTCCAAGGTGCCCGACATCAACGGCGTGGGCCTGATGGAAGACCGCGCCACCTTGCGCATCAGCAGCCAGCACATGGCCAACTGGATGCAGCACGGCGTGGTGACCGAAAAGCAAGTCAAGCAAACCATGGAGCGCATGGCCGCCGTGGTGGACGCACAAAATGCGGGCGACGCGGCCTACCAGCCCATGGCCGGCAACTTCGCCAAGTCGGCGGCTTACAAAGCGGCTTGCGATCTGGTCTTCAAAGGCAAAGCGCAGCCCAGTGGCTACACCGAGCCATTGCTGCACGCCTGGCGTCTGAAGGTCAAGGCGGCCTGATTTCGGTCAGTTCGAAAACCTGAAAAACGGCTCCTTCGGGAGCCGTTTTGCTATGTATCGCTGAAAATGGTGTTTTGAGGAGGGCGCGATGCGCTGGATTGACCGGATACCCAAATGGCTGTTGGTGGCCGTGGCCATTTACCTGGCTGGCGCACCTTTCCTGCCCGAACCGCATTTGACCGAAAAATGGCGCATGCTTTTGGACGGCACTTTGAGCAAACCCATCGACATTTTTGACTTCTTCTTGCACACCACCCCCCTGGTGGTGCTGTTCATTCGCCTGTGGCGTGATGCGCAGCGCCGCCGATGGGTAAACGAAGCTTTGAGCCAGAAAGACTGATGCATGTGCCAACTCCTCGGCATGAATGCCAACACCCCGACCGACATTACTTTCAGCTTCAGTGGGTTTGCGCAGCGCGGTGGCCTGACCGACCACCACGGTGACGGTTGGGGCATTGCCTTCTTTGAAGGTCAGGGCTTGCGTCATTTTGTGGACCACCAAAGTGCCAGCAGCTCGCCGGTGGCCGAGTTGATCCGGCGCTACCCGATCAAAAGCCAAAACGTGATTGCCCACATCCGCAAGGCCACGCAAGGCGAAGTGAGCCTGGAAAACTGCCACCCATTTGTACGCGAGTTGTGGGGGCGCTACTGGGTGTTTGGACACAACGGCAACTTGGTGGATTTTACGCCGCGCCTGCACGGCAACTTCAAACCCGTGGGGCAGACCGACAGCGAGTGGGCGTTTTGCTGGCTCATGCAAGAGCTGGCCAAGTCTCACGCCAGCGTGCCCAGTGTGCAAGAGCTCAGCTGCACCTTGCGCGAGCTGGTCCCCCAAATTGCCCGGCACGGCACCTTCAATTTTTTGCTGTCCAACGGACAGGCCTTGTGGGCCCACGCAAGCACCCATTTGCACTATGTGCTGCGCAAGCATCCTTTTACCCAAGCTACATTGAGCGACGATGACCTGAGCGTGAATTTTGCCGATCACACCCGTGCCAGTGACCGGGTGGCGGTGGTGGTGACCGCGCCTTTGACCACCGACGAGGCCTGGGTGGCTTTCGAGCCTGGCCGCCTGCACACCTTTGAAAGCGGAGCACTGTTGGGGGCGTGAAGCCTGCAGAGGCACGGTATTCTTTTGTCACAAAAGCGCTTTACCATCTCGACATGAGAATGCACTGGAGCTGGTTGACACTGGTGTGGCTGCTGCAGGCGCCCACGTTGACGTGGGCGGCCAGGCCGTTCATGACCGACGACGCCCGCATGACCACCGCTGGCAGCTGTCAACTCGAAACTTGGTCACGCCGCGATGCCAACCGCACCGAAAACTGGGCATTGCCAGCCTGCAACCCAACGGGGCAGTTTGAGATCACGGCGGGCGGGGCCGCTTTGCACGATGCCTCCTTGGGGCACAGCGTGGATGCCGTGTTGCAAGTCAAAACACTGTTCAAAACCATGGCCCCCAACGGTTGGGGCGCGGGCTTGGCCCTCGGCCAAACGCGCCATCGCCCGCACACCGATTTGGACTTGGCGCAAGGTCAAACCTATGCGTATGTGCCGGTGTCGGTGTCCTTCATGGACGACCGGTGGGTCAGCCACACCAACCTGGGTTGGAGCAGAGACCGGGCCACAGGGCGAGACCAGATGACTTGGGGCATGGGCCTCGAGTTCCAGCTCAATGAACGCTGGATGTGGATTGGCGAAAGCTTTGGCACAGACCGGCAAAAACCGTTTTGGCAAACCGGTCTGCGCTACCAAGTGTTGCCCGGTTTGTTGCAGGTAGATGCGACGGTGGGTGCGCCGGTGGGTGGCCCGCACGGACAGCGATCGTCTCAGCAATGGCTGTCGTTGGGGTTGCGCTGGACCCCTGAGAAATTCCCCTGAGCTTTAAAGCGCTGCTTCGACCGCATCCATGAACAGCGCAGCCACATCACAACCCATTTGGTCTGTGATTTCCTGAAAGCAGGTGGGGCTGGTCACGTTGATCTCGGTCAGGCTCTCGCCAATGATGTCCAGGCCCACCAGCATCAGCCCGCGTGCAAACAAAATCGGGCCCAGTGCTTCTGCGATTTCGCGGTCACGCGCCGAGATCGGTTGGGCCACGCCCTTGCCTCCGGCAGCCAAGTTGCCGCGCACCTCGCCGCCTTGTGGAATGCGGGCCAAGCAAAAGGGCACGGGCTTGCCCCCAATCAACAACACGCGCTTGTCGCCTTGCGCGATGCCGGGCAGAAACTTTTGCACCATCACGGTTTGTGCGCCCCCCCGGTTCAAGGTCTCGACGATCACGCCCAAATTGAGGCCGTCTGCGCCCACCTTGAAAATGCCTGTTCCGCCCATGCCATCCAGGGGCTTCAAGATGATGGTGCCGTGCTGCGCATGAAAGGCGCGGATGTCGGCCTCGCTGCGCGTGACCAAAGTGGGCGCGATGAACTGCGGAAACTCCAGAATCGCCAGCTTTTCAGGGTGGTTACGCAGCGCCGCCGGGCTGTTAAAAACTTTAGCGCCTTCGCGCTCGGCTTGGCTCAGCAGGTGGGTGGCGTAAAAGTATTCGCTGTCAAAAGGCGGGTCGGTGCGCATGATGACAGCGCCAAAGTCTTTCAAGTTGGCGCGACGTGTCCCGGTCTGTGTAAACCAAGTCTCTGGCTCGCCCGTCAGGGTGATGTCGCGCACTTGGGCCGATACGGCTTCGCCTTGTTGCCAGCGCACATCGGTCATCTGGCAGGCCACGACCTGGTGGCCGCGTTTTTGCGCTTCGCGCATCATCGAAAACGTGGTGTCCTTGTAAATCTTGAAGGACTTTAGGGGGTCGGCAATGAAAAGAATGTGCATGGCTGGA
>JBIKKE010000287.1:0-3239 GCA_044360575.1 Limnohabitans sp.
TTCCTATGGTAAGCATAGTGTAGTATTCAACTTCATAATCTGGCATGTGACATCAGCTCTAGCGAGTAAACCCATAAAGTTGCGTTGGGTTGTGAACGATGACCTGCTCCAAGGCTTGGGCATAGATCCATTCATGCGCTTGGGCGATGAGTGTCTCGAAATGGCCGAATTGCTCATGGTTGGTGCACGGCCAGTCACTTCCCCACAGCAATGCGCTGGGACCCATTTCTTTGAACAAAAGAATAGCTAAACGTCGAGGGTCAACGCCTCCCAACCGATAAGCGCCACTCAACTTCACGAAGACCGGTGCAACACTGGCACGCTTTTTCAGTGCCTGCAAGGTCGGGTCACAGGCAATGGCTTCCCTTGGCTTGGCCATATGGTCAACGACAAGCGACACATCAGAAGGTATCTGATGGAGCACATGTGGCAGTTTGCCCTGATCTGTATGAACTTCGAGGTGCCAATTCAATCGATGGATGGCTGCCCAGATGTTGTCAGACCGCGTCCACTCTGGGATGTCATGAGACATGCCCGATAAATTCAAACGGATGCCACGGACCCCGGATTGGTGCAGGGTCTCTAAATGTTCGATGCAAGCATCAGGGCTGACCACGGCGATGCCACGCAACTCGTCAGGGTGACACTTAAGGGCGTCAATCATCAGACTGTTGTCTGTTCCTAAAAAGCTTGGTTGAACCCAAACTCCGCGTGTCACTCCCACATTTTGGGCTTGTTTCATCCAATCGGACAGCTGTGCGCTGTATTGCGGCACATATCGGGCATCTTCAACTGCAACCCCTGCGTTAAAAACATGGAAATGGGTATCGATCCAATTTTTTGACATGCTTAAATCCATGCTGTACATTCTAGTCCTCTAGATGTCTAGAATCAATTCATGACAACACTCTTAAAAAACCATTCACTTGGCCAAAGCCGATACGGCAATTTGGCGACTGCTTTGCGAGATCGAATCCTGCAAGGTGAGTGGGTTCCGGGTGAGGTCATCCCTGCCGAGTCAGCTTTGGCGCAAAGCTATGGTGTGGCATTGGGCACCATCCGGCAAGCTTTGTCACTGCTGGTTCAAGATGGTGTGTTGCAACGTCGGCATGGCAAAGGCACATTTGTGACCAAGGGTGTGGATGGCGCCTCCATGATGCGATTTTTCAGATTTCGCGGCACAGACGATGCAGCCAGCATGACGCCTCATTCCCAGATTTTGGGCAGTCGATTGCGCAGTGCCAGCGTGCAAGAAATTCAGGCCTTCGGTTTGGCGAAGGGTGCTCAAGTGCTTCAAATTGAACGCCTCCGAAGCCTGGAGTCTGAACCCTGCTTGCTTGAAACCATCGTTTTGCCTCTGCCACTTTTTGGTGCTTTGGCCGACTCCGACATCGATGGATGGGACGACTTGCTCTACCCCATGTACCAGCAAAGGTGCGGGGTTGTGATTCAAAAGACACAAGACAGTCTGAGCTTTTCGCAACTCAATGCCAGACAAGCCAAGCGTCTCAAACTTGCTGCATCACACCCCTGCGTTCTGGTTGAGCGTCAGGCTTTTGATATGGCCGGCCGCTGCGTCGAACTTCGCACCACACGAGGCGACGCGTTTTCTTTCAAGTACACCGCACAGGTGCAATAACAACTTCCTAGGAGATATTTCATGAATGGCACTTTTCGACTCCAATCCATCGGCTGGATGGCGCTTGTCACCTCTGCTCTGTGCGGGACAGCGACATCTGGTTTTGCACAAACAGCCTTCCCCACTAAGCCGATCACTTTGGTGGTGACTTACCCGCCAGGTGGTGGCGCAGATGCCATGGCCAGATTGATTGCCCCCAAAATGGGTGAAGCACTGGGCCAAACGGTCGTCGTCGAAAACAGGGCTGGCGCAAGCGGGCAAATTGGCGCAGCAGCGGTTGCCAAAGCCAACCCGGATGGCTACACCTTGATGCTGGATGCTTCATCTTTTTCCGTCAACCCTTCGCTGTATCCCAAGCTGCCTTATGACAGTCTGAAAGCTTTTCAGCCTGTAGGCGTGGTGGCCTTGTTCCCGAATGTGGTGTTGGTCAACGCCAATTTCCCGGCCAAGAACATTGCCGAACTCACGGCAGCGGCGCGTAAAGCCAAGGATGCCGTGTCCTATGCCTCATCGGGCAATGGCTCCGCCCAACATTTGGCGGGTGCATTGTTTGAATCCGCTGCAAAAGTGGACATGATTCATGTCCCTTACAAGGGCGGCGGTCCAGCACTCAACGACGTGATCGGCGGCCAAGTGCCACTTTTCTTTGGCAATTTGGCGTCCACTTTGCAGCACGTTCAATCTGGCAAGTTGAGAGCATTGGCCGTGACTTCGGACAAGCGCTCTCCCATCCTGCCTGATGTCCCCACGCTCAGTGAATCTGGCTTGAAAGGCACAGAAGTTTATGAGTGGAATGCGGTATTTGCCCCTGCCAACACCCCTGAGCCCGTGATGAGAAGGCTGGCAGCAGCGTTTCAACAAGCTCTAGATGCGCCTGAGGTGAAAGCGCGCGTGGCTCAACTGGGTGGCGAGTTGCAAAAAAGCTCCCCCGAACAGGCCAGGGCCTTCATTGAGCAACAAATCAACCTCTGGGGTCGCGTGGTCAAAGAACGAAAAATCACCATTGAATAAATGAGTGCAAAGGCTTCGGCCAGAACTGCGCACAAGCCACGGGCCCATCCCAAACCGTGGCATGCTTGCTGTTTTAGGGGATGGTCCTTCGTGATGCAGTTTTTGGCCCGCTGGTTCAGCCTTTTTGGCTTGTTGCTGCTGTCAGCATGCAGCAGTGTTCCTGTTTCAACTTACGCCCCCAAGTTGGGACAAATGGGCAAAGACGTGATGTGGTTGCCCACGCGCGACGAGTTGGTGACCCAACTGCTCACGGCAGCGCAGGTCTCACCCGAAGACGAGGTGGTCGACTTGGGCGCCGGTGACGGCAAGATCGCGATCGCGGTGGCGCGGCAATTTGGGGCGCGAGCTTGGGGCATTGAGTACAACAAAGACCTGGCCGCCTTGGCGCAGCGCAATGCCGAAAAGGCCGGTTTGGCTGGCCGAGTGCGCATCGTGCAGGGCGACATCTTCAAAGAAGACTTTTCCAGAGCCAGTGTGGTCACGCTCTATTTGCTGGAAGAGTTGAACGAACAACTGCGACCCACCTTGCTGGGCATGCGGCCAGGCACGCGCGTGGTGTCCAACACCTTTGGCATGGGCGACTGGGAGC
>JBIKKE010000058.1:0-11716 GCA_044360575.1 Limnohabitans sp.
GGGCGAGGTCAGCGAGCTGCTGGCTGATTTGGTGAAAGACAGGGAAACAGCACCGGTGCGCTATCGTTTGTAAAAATGTCAAAGTCACCCCCTTGCCAGACATTGTTAATTTTGTTACTTTTTGATTTGTCTTTCATCCACGGAATTCAAATGAAAAATTTAACTGCTTTGTTGTCTGTTGCCCTCTTGACTTTGAGTGCCCCGTCTTTTGCTGCTACTTGCGATGCGCAAGCTGCCGAGAAAAAACTGGCAGGCGCTGCCAAAAGCAGCTTCGTCCAGAAATGCGAAAAAGACGCTGCAGCAGCCTTGGCCACTGCCACCGCCACTTGTGAAGCACAGGCCGCTGATAAGAAGCTGGCAGGCGCAGCCAAAAACAGTTTCACGAAGAAATGCATCAAGGATGCAACAGGCGGCTGACCCCGGAACTGTCATGAGGTGTGTGCCGTGAGGCTGCACGGGTAATCCTGCCCTTGCCACATGTGCCCAAATGGTTATGATGATTTTGACAAAACCCCTGAAATCACGCATATGAAATTTGGAGATTTCGTCAAGGTCAAATCCTTGTCCAGCCCCCAAGGCTTCAAGGAGAACCTGGATCGGTTGGGTTTGCAAATGCCTTGCGATGAAGCTCTGGAATCGGGTGACACAGCCGCCATGGCGCAGCCCATGACGGTTTCGGGGCTCAAATTTGGCAATCGATACGCCATTCACCCCATGGAAGGCTGGGACGGACTGGCAGATGGCAGCCCGTCTGACAACACGCGCCGCCGCTGGTCGCTGTTTGGCCGTTCTGGCGCCAAGATGATCTGGGGCGGCGAAGCGGTCGCGGTTCGTCACGACGGTCGCGCCAACCCCAAGCAATTGGTCATGAACGCGCAAACACAATCGGGTATCGCGCAACTGCGAGAGGGCTTGGTACAGGCCCACCGCGAAAGCATGGGCAGCGACAAAGACCTGGTGATTGGCTTGCAACTGACCCACTCTGGGCGTTTTTGCAAGCCCAACCTTGAAAGCCGCATGGAACCCCGGGTGCTGTACAAGCACCCGCTGCTCGATGGACGGTTTGGCCCGAAGGAAAACATCATCGTCATGTCTGACGGCGAGATTCGCCAGTTGATTGATGACTTTGTTGTGGCAGCCAAGCGTGCTTGGGACTGTGGTTTTCAATTCGTTGACCTCAAACACTGCCACGGTTATTTGGGCCACGAATTCCTGTCCGCCAAAACGCGAGAAGGCGAGTTTGGTGGCTCAATGCACAACCGCACCCGCTTCATCCGAGAACTGGCGCAAGGCATCCGTGCCGAAGTGCCAGGCATGGCATTGGGCGTGCGGCTTTCGGCGGTTGATTTTTTGCCCTACAAAGCCGACCCGAACCTTTCGGATGACGAGTCCCTGGGCCCCGGCATTCCGGTGGATTACACCAACGCCATGCCTTACCTCTACGGCTTCGGCGTCAATGAATCCAACCCACTGCAGTACGCCCTGGACGAGACTGCGCAATTCCTTAAAGTTCTGGAATCTTTGGACATTTCATTGGTGAACGTGACCGTGGGCAGCCCGTACTACACGCCCCATGTCACACGCCCTGCCTTGTATCCGCCGTCAGACGGTTATCAGCCCCCAGAAGACCCGTTGGTGGGTGTGATGCGTCATCTGGAAATTGTGCGCGACCTCAAAAAGATGTTCCCCGCCATGGCTTTTGTGGGCAGTGGCTACACCTACCTGCAGGAGTTCTTGCCGAATGTGGCGCAAGCCGCCGTCAAACAAGGCTGGACCGACTTTGTGGGCCTAGGGCGCATGGTGCTGGCTTACCCCGACTTGCCCGCCGACGTGCTCGCGGGTCGTGCCATTCAGCGCAAACGACTTTGCCGCACATTCAGCGACTGCACCACGGCGCCACGCAATGGCTTGGTTTCGGGCTGCTACCCGCTGGACACGCATTACAAAAAGTCGCCCCAAATGGCTGTTCTGACGCAAATCAAAAAAGCGGCCAAGCTGTCCTGACCACCCTGTTTTAAAACCAGCCCGAACCATCGATACCCGCAGGGCTATAAACCACTGGAGACAACATGAAAACATTTCACCGTATCGCGTTGATACCTGTAACGTGCCTTGCTCTGATCTCACCGTGGAGCGCCTCGGCCCAAGGGACCTATCCCAACAAACCGATTCGTGTGATCGTTCCGTTCGCAGCTGGAAGCACGACCGACATCATTGCCCGCGCCATCTCAGACAAGATGAGCCAGAGCATGGGGCAAGCGCTGGTGATTGATAACCGTGGAGGCGCAAGTGGCACCATCGGGCAACAAGCCGTCGCCACTGCAGCACCAGATGGCTACACCATCATGGTTCACTCTTCGTCGCACACGGTCAGTCCTTCGACATTTGCAAAGTTGCCGTTCGATACGCTGAATGATTTTGCAGGCGTCACACCCATTTCCAGCACACCCAACGTGCTGGTCATGTCGCCCACAAAGAACATCAAGACGCTTCAAGAGTTGCTGACTGCTGCACGTGCCAAGCCAGGAGGCATGAATTTTGCGTCTGCTGGTCAGGGCAGTGCCACGCATTTGAACGCTGAGAAATTCAAATTGGCGGCCAAGATCGAGGCTACCAATATCCCCTTCAAGGGTTCCAGCGAAGCCGTGACCGAGGTCATTGCAGGTCGTGTTGATTACTATTTTTCACCCATTGCGCCCGTGATTGGTCAAATTAGAAGCGGCCAATTGGTCCCATTGGCTGTCGGCTCATCCAAGCGTGCCAGTGCTTTGCCACAAGTGCCGACCACGGCAGAAGCCGGTGTCCCGGGCTCTGAATTCAATTTCTGGATTGGCATGATGGTGCCGAGCAAAACGCCCAAGGACATTGTCAACCGATTGAATGAAGAGGTGCTCAAGGCCTTGGCGACCCCCGAAGTCAAAGAGCGTTTTGTCACCCTGGGCGCTGACGCCTGGACCATGCGTCCTGAACAATTTGACGCCTACATCCGCGACGAGATCAAAAGCAACGCGGTGCTGGTCAAAGCGGCAGGGCTCTCACCTGCCCCTTGATCGGCCAAGCTGTGCCCTTGAACTTGCACCTGCCAACCGCTGCGGGCAGCCTGGAAAACTACAGGCTCTGCGGCAGCGTACCTTTGAAACCCAAGTCGCTGAGGCCATTTAACCGCGTGGCTTACTCGGCAGCACATGTGGTGGCCGATCCACTGGCTTTGGTGGACCCTTGGCTGCAATGCGCGGTGGATTGGGATGCCACGATCGCTTACAGACGGCATTTATGGTCTTTGGGCCTGGGTGTGGCCGAAGCCATGGACACCGCGCAGCGTGGCATGGGTCTGGACTGGCCAACGTCATTGGAGCTGATCCGCCGAACGCTGGATGCCGCACAAGATGTGCCAGGCGCACTCGTGGCTTCGGGCTGTGGCACAGATCATCTGGCGCAGGAGGATGTCACGTCGGTGGACGAAGTCATTGCTGGCTACGAAGAACAGTTGGAGGCGATTGAGAACCTGGGTGGCAAACTCATCATCATGGCCAGTCGGGCCTTGGCGCGCGTGGCCCAAAGCCCCGCAGACTATGAGCGCGTTTACGACCGCATCCTGAGTCAGGTCCAGCAACCCGTGGTGCTTCATTGGCTGGGTGACATGTTTGACCCTGCACTGAAGGGGTACTGGGGCAGCAATGATGTGGACCAAGCCATGAACACCGCCTTAGGCATCATTGAGGCGCACTCAAAGAAGGTGGATGGCATCAAGATTTCCTTGCTCGACAAAGACAAAGAAATCAGCATGCGCCGTCGCCTGCCACCCGGCGTGCGCATGTACACGGGAGATGACTTCAACTATGCCGAGCTGATTGCTGGCGATGGTTTTGGGGTAGATATCGTCAATGGGCAAAGCGATGCGCTGCTCGGCATTTTTGACGCAATTGCACCCGCCGCCAGTTTGGCACTGGCGGCGTTGGCTGAAGGCAAAGCAGAAACCTTTCATGCCATCCTGTCACCAACGGTTCCACTGTCACGCCATATTTTCAAGGCCCCGACCCGTTACTACAAAACGGGCGTTGTCTTCATGGCTTGGCTCAACGGTCACCAAAACCATTTCAGCATGATTGGCGGTCAACAAAGCACCCGCTCCGTTCAACATTTGGCAGAGTTATTCCGATTGGCAGATCGAGCCAATCTGCTCGAGCACCCCGAGATGGCTGTTCAGCGAATGAAGAATCTGATGCGCATCCACGGTGTGGAATAAACCCAAGCACGGCGTTTTCAAGCAAACAGACCTGGAGTGGATGCCTTAAAAGAACATCCGGAAGCCCAATACACCCAGTTGCTTGCTTTGATTGTTCAGCCACACCCACTGCACATTCGCAGTCAGGGCTTGGCTGAAGTGGATGCAGGGTTCACATGGTCAGGAGCCCCTGGTGGTACAGGCGGATGGTCCTTGAGTGTTTTCTCAAAGGCCATGATCATTTTTCTCATGGGACCGCGAACCCAGCCATCTTCCATGGCCGCATCGGTCTCTTCTTTAGGATCTCGCTTGATATTGAACAGCCAAGGGGTTTCAAGATGCTTGGTGCCTGAATTGGGTTCGCTTTCAAAGACAAAGTGCAGCTTCCAGTGACGCCACTTCACAGCGCGCAACTCGGTTTTGATGTAAAAAAGAAAACCGTCACGCGCAGATTTTTCAACGATACCTTTCCACCAATTCAATTGGCTGACGCCATCAATCGGCCTGTCGGTGGGCACTTCGGCGCCTGCAACATCGATCAAGGTGGTGAACAAGTCGGTGACATGCATGATGTCGTCGCTGACGCGCGCTTTGTCAATCTGTCCTGGCCATTTGACAATCAGTGGCACACGCAGTCCGCCTTCCATGGCGGTGTGATAAGTGCCCGACCATGGGCCAGCGGTACCGCGCCATGGGCGTCGAAACTCGGGGCCATTGTCGCTGGCAAAAATGAACAAGGTGTCGTTTTCGATGCCAAGGTCTTTCACGGCATCCATCAGCTGCCCAACGCGATGGTCCATTTCCATCATGGAGTCTGCAAACTCGCCCACGCCACTTTTCCCCGAAAAATCAGGGTGTGCCAAGGTTGGAAAATGCAAATGGGTCAGGGGAACATACAGAAAGAACGGATGGCTGCCTTTTGCCTTTCGGCGCATGAAGTCAATCGATTTTTCAGTCAGCTCACTGTCTATTAAGCGCCGTTTCGCCAGGTCGTATTCGGCAACGTTTTTTGCAGGCTGGCCTGCAAAGCCCTCCATCACCTGCGGTATGTCAACCACCGTTTCATCGAAGCCTGGCGATTGCGTGAAGAGCGTTTCGTTGCTGGTTCGCGGAATGCCGTACCACTCATCAAAGCCACGATCGTTTGGGTAACGGCCATCGCGATCGCCCAAATGCCATTTGCCAAACATGGCCGTTTCATAACCTGCTTGCTTCAGAACTTGAGGCAGTGTTTTTTCCCAAGGGTGGATACCTTGCGGCAAGCCTGCGGGTACAGACTGAAGCGCACCCGTGCGAATGGGGTGGCGACCTGTCATCAGTGCTGACCGCGTAGGAACGCAGTCGCTTTCGACGTTGAAGTTAAGGCACTTCAGGCCTTCCTCAGCCAGTGCGTCGATGCGCGGTGTGGGTGCGCCACGCAGCGCACCACCACCGTAGCAGCCCAGCTCGCCCCAGCCCAAGTTATCGGCTAAAACGAGAACAATGTGCGGCTTTTTTTCTTTGGATGACATCTTCATTCCATGGCGATCTTGCGTTCTTTGATCAGTTTGGCCCACCGCTCTCGGTCTTGCGTCATACGCTGTTGAAATACTTCTGGCGTCATGGCAACGGTTTCCATGGCAAGGCCCAACAGCTGTTGCTTGAGCGCAGCGTCATTCAAAGACTCATCGACCACACGACGCAGCTGTGAGATCACCGGCGCCGGTGTGCCTTCAGGTGCAAAAAGCGCTGACCATTGAGGCACATCGATGTCGCCCGCCCCACTCTCACTGAGTGTGGGGGTGTCGGGCAAGATGGCAGAACGGCGCTTGGTGCTCACCGCCAAAGCAACTAACTTACCCGACTTGATGTGTGGCAACACCGCTGCTGCCCCCAGAACGGCCAAATTGACTTGGCCAGAAATGACATCGTTCACAGCCTGGCCACCTCCTTTGTAGGGAATGTGCAGCAAGTTGATGCCCAAATTTTGCGCAAACAGTTCTCCCACCAAATGCTGAATCGAGCCCTGCCCAGAACTGGCATATGACACTTGATCTGGCTTACCTTTGGCGCGGGCTTGCAGGTCTTGAATGGTTTTCAAGCCAGAAGAAGGTGCAGTGACCACCACGATGGGTTGAAACGTCAGAACAGACACCGGTGTGAATGTTTTGGTCAGGTCCCATGGCATGGGTCTGAACAAAGGCAACAAAGACACTGAATCGGAGGCCACCAAAAAAGTATGTTGGTCTTTTGCGGTGCGCAGTGTGGTTTCGACACCTAAAGAGCCGTTGGCCCCGGGTTTGTTGTCCACCAAAACGGCTTGTCCCAGTCGCTTTCTGACACTTTCTCCGACCAGCCTGGCCACCACATCATTTGAGCCACCAGCAGGAAATGGCACCACCAAGCTGATGGGTTTACTTGGCCAATCTTGTGCAAACGCGGATGGGTGCGCCAGTGCAACCCCGAGTGCCGTTGCAACCAGCCCGTTGCTGAAATTTCGTCTATTGAGAATTGGCATGTGTCTTCCGATTCATTGATGACCAGATAATTTTAGATTGCACTCATCAGGGAATTATCAAAAATCAATGCTAAAACATCAGAAAATACTGAACTTATAGGACATCAAATGCTCCATCCTCGTTTAGATCAATTGCGGGTTAAACAACTGCGGTTTTTGAGTCTGCTGGCAACTCAGGGTTCTTTGTCGGCCACGGCAGAGCAACTGTCTATGACCCAGTCGGCAGCCAGCATGATGCTCAAAGAGATCGAGTCCTTGTTTGATGTGAAACTCTTTAGAAGGCAAGGCCGGGGCATGGCGCTTACCTCCGAAGGTATCGCGCTGATGCCAAGGTGGCAGACTGTGCTGGGTGAAGTGGGTGCAATGGGATCGACCCTTCAAGGCGCTGTACAACCCATCGTTCGAATTGGCGCCTTTCCGCACACGGCCGCCACCGTACTGCCGGAAATCATCAAAAAATTGATCAGTGGCCAAACAGTTTGGCGCCCGCGCATTGTGGATGGTCGGGCAGATCAATTGTTGCAAATGCTGTTGCAAGGTGAAATTGACATCTTGCTGGGCCGTTTACCCAGCCATGTGGTGGAGGCGCCTTATTTTGAAGACCTGTCGCAGCGATTGCTTTACCAGGCATCTCTGTCTGTGGTTTCTTCCAGCAAGCACCCTTTGGCCAAAAAGAAAAAAATTGACTTTTCAGAATTGGCCAATTGGCAGTGGATTCTCCCCAACATGCAATCGACCACCCGAGTTGGTTTGATGGAAGCCTTTTTAAGAAGGGGGATCAACCCGCCTGTTCCGGCGGTTGAATCGCCCTCGTTTTTCTACAGTTTATCGGTGGTGGCACAAACCGAACTCCTGACCTGTTGTGCGCAATCGGCAGCGCTCAGGAGTCACCATGAAACAGCCATATTGCCAGTGGTCATTAGCCATGAACCCTTGCCTGTTTCGATGGTGTGGCGAAAGTCGTCAGCAGAGGCAAGGCGGGTTGCAGAGTACTTACTCTGAACCAGCTCAACACAGCAGGCATCCGTGCTGCGCTCAAATGAGCTCTACAGCACAATTTGTCAGGGTAAGCTTGGTTTAGTGACTTAGTGACTTAGTGACTTAGTGACTTAGTGGCTGAGCGCTGCACAGCTCAGAAAAACGCCATCGTGCGCACCTCAATGCTTTCGCGTTTCAGGGCATCGGGCGCGGTATCCGGGTGCTCAAAAGCCGAATGCCCCATGAAGCGACAGCGTCCATCGGTGGCCGAGTCATAGGTTTTGAGCAACAAGGCGTGGTGGGCCTCCATGAATGGAAAGAACATCCAGCGGTGTTTGGGCGAATGCCGCATGACGTAAATTTCACCCGTTCTGTCCAGGTACTTGAGCTCCATGCGCAGCATATCGCCTTCGTCGTGTGTCGAGGCATCGCACATGGCCAAGGGCAACTCTTCAACCCTTTGGTACAGCGGCTTCCACACGTTGTAAAAAGCAACGCGGCCTTGCAACAGCTGCGGGGCTTCATCGGGCAAGATGTCTTGAACCCGTTGCGGCCCACTTTTGACCGTGTAATCGCTGTGGACCAACAAGACAGCGGGCCTTTGAACCTCTGTTTGCTGCTTCAGATCGGCGGGCAAGCGCTGCCTGATGGTGTGGTCAAAAACTTCCACCCGCTTGGCGCCCGTGTGGGCCTTCACAAAATCCACTACCTGCTGATAGAACACCTGCTTGACCTTCGCTTCATCGGCAAAGTCTTTGAAGGAGGGCTCAAAGTCGTGCAACTCAAAGCCCTCTTTGTCCAGACGAATGTCATGTCGCAAAGGCCAAGCATCGTGAATGGCCATTTCGTGCACGTCCGTCCCCGGCGGATTGAGCTTCACGCTCGGGTCGGGTTCGTAAAAGTAATAATCCGGCGGTTGGCCGTTGTCCTCGGAATAATTCAGAGTCGCGCGGACGGCGTGCAAATCGGTCATGGGTAATGTCAGTTCGTTTTTTGGGTGGTGAAGCCTTCGTACACCATGGTGTTTTGCCAGCAAGGCAGTGTCTCGATGTCCTGCTGCATCCATCGGGTCAGATTTTTGTGTGGGCCCAAAGGCAACTTTTGCCATCCGCGCAAATGCATGGGAGACGCCAAGGCGATGTCTGCAATGGTGACCTGCTCACCACATACCCAGCGGTTGGATGCCAGGCGTTTGTCCAAGATACCTGCCAGCTTGTGGAACTGGTCCTCCTGCGCTGCCAGGACTGCCGGATCGGCTGCGCCGCCCAGCAATGGCTTGACGCAGTTTTCCACCAGGAAGACATAACAGCTTGGAAACCAGCTTGAAGACTCCCACAGCAACCAGCGGTTGATGTCAGCACGGGTTTTCAAATCCTTGGGATACGACGATGCATGACCAGTTTTGTCAGCTGCGTACTGCAAGATGGCGTTGGATTCCCAGAGCTCCAAATCGCCGTCCACCATGGCGGGCAAAGATGCATTGGGGTTCAGACTGATAAAAGGTTCCAGTTTTTGTTCCCCCTTGAAGTAGTCAACGTGCACCAACTCGTAGGGGGCACCCATCAGCTGCAATCCAGCCAGCACTTTTTTGCAATTGACGGTGATCGGGTCTGCGTGAATTTTCATGTTGTCTCCGTGGTTTGTATGGTTTCATGAACAATCGCCCAATCAGTTTAAAAATTGACCCCAGTCAAAACAACTGCTGTAATGCAAATCGATTGTTTATGAATCACGAACAATGAGCACACCTGAAAGGCAGCATCGCCCCATCTCCACCGACATGCTTGCAGCCTTCCTGAAGGTGGCGGAATGTCGCAGCGTCAGTCAGGCCGCCGCTTCCTTGGATGTGGCCAAAAGCCTGATCAGCAAACGCATCGCTCAACTGGAGGAGCGCCTGGAAACCACGTTGTTCAGCAGAAGCACCCGCAAGGTTGCCCTGACGCCAGCCGGAGAAACCTATGTGGACTATGCAAAAAGGGCACTGGCCGAGGTTTCGGATGGCATGGAACGCGTGCGCTCGCTGCGAACAGAACTGAGCGGCAATTTGCGATTGACCGCGCCGGTGTCTTGGGGGCAGCGGGTTTTGGCCAAGCACCTGCCCGAATTTCTCAAGATGCACCCCAGTCTGGAGATCGACCTCATACTGACCGACCGCATGATGGACATGGCCGCCGAGCGCATCGACGTCGCCTTGCGTTGGTCAAGTCACTCGCAGCATGAGCGCCACGGCACACCCCTGACCGAAATCAGCTGGTTCTTGACCGCAGCCCCCGCTTACATCGCCCAATACGGCCTGCCCTCTGAACCCGTCGAACTGAACGATCATGCGTGTGTGTATTACCGTCGCGACAACACCGATGATCACTGGACCTTGCAGCACAACCTTGCTTCAACCCAGAACAAGCCAAGCCATGTGGAAGTCAAAGTGAGTGGGCGATACCGTGTTGACAATCCAGAAGCCGTCCTCGAATCTGCCACGGCTGGCATGGGTATCGCTCTGTTACCCGACTATCTGTGCATCCCAGCCATCGAACAAGGCAGCTTGGTCAAAGTGCTGACGCCCTGGACCCCGCAAACCAAGTTTGGCACCCACATCGTTGCCATGTGCCCACCTGAGCGAAAAAAGATCTCTCGAAATCAGGCCCTGATCGATTACCTGCAAAGCGCCATGTCCCAAGACAGCTGATGCACGGCTGGCATGGGGGCTTATTCTTTGAACTTTATTTCTGAAAAATTCAACCGCTGATGACCATGAAAACACCCCAAAACTCAAACCCTGTTGTGGTCGTCACCGGAGGCGCTCGCGGTATTGGCCAGGAGATTTGCAACACTTTCCTCAAGCGCGGTTACCGCGTCGCGGCTCTGGACAGTGACAAGGAAACACTGCTCAAAACGCAAACCCATTTCAACAGCTCCGATTTCCTGGCGATTCACTGTGATGTGTCCAAGCCCAACCAGGTGTCGCGGTCCATCGATCGCATCGAGAAAAAGTTCGGCCGCATTGACGCGCTTGTCAACAATGCGGGTGTTGCGATTTTCAAACCGATACTGGAAGTGACTTGGCAAGATTGGCGTTACATCATGGACACCAATTTGGACGGTGCCTTTTGGTGCACGCAGGCTTGTGCCAAGGTCATGCTCAAAAACGGAGGTGGCAGTGTCGTCAACATCGCTTCGATCTCAGGCCTGCGAGCCAGCACCTTGCGAGTGGCCTACGGCACCAGCAAAGCGGCCATCATCCACCTGACCAAACAGCAAGCCGCAGAACTGGGGGATGTTGGCATTCGCGTGAACTGTGTGGCGCCTGGGCCCGTGGCCACTGAAATGGCCAAGTTGGTTCACAGCAAGGCCATCATCAAGGACTACCACGACACCATCCCCATGAACCGCTATGGCAGCACAGAAGAAATAGCCAACGCAGTGGCTTTTCTGTGCAGCCCTGAGGCGAGCTACATCAACGGCCAAACCATCGCGGTAGATGGTGGATTTGACGCCGCGGGTGTGGGCTTGCCCACCCTGCGCAAAAGTCGCCAAAGTGCATCACCGTTGACGCAGAAGCAAAAGTCGAAACCGAAGTCAACTTGATCCGCGACCACATCAATCGATGAGCAACTCACCCACCTCACGAGGCATCAGCCGGGGGGCACTCGTCCTGGCTGCGGCCACCGTGGTCAATCTGCCCTTCGGTACCGTCTATGCTTTTTCGGTCTTTCTTAAGCCGATGGAGGCGCTGCTTGGTATTGGTCGGGCCGAGATGGCGATCGTGTTTTCCATGGCGTCGATCTTTCTCACGATCGGCATGCTCATTGGCCCCGCCCTTTACCGTCGCTTCGCACCTGTGCCCCTGCTTCTGGCTTGTGGCGCAGTGAGCGCCTCAGGCCTGCTCATCTGCGCCACTGCTCAGGGTCTCGAGCATTTGCTGCTGGGCTACGGCGTTCTGTTCGGACTGGGCGGCGGGGTGGCTTTCATCATGATGCAGCAGGGTTTGAATCAGACCATCAGCCCGATGAGCGGGC
>JBIKKE010000288.1:0-3225 GCA_044360575.1 Limnohabitans sp.
TCGGCAAAGCTCATCTGGTCGGCATTGCGCAAAATTGGCACCACCAAACCACGGGGCGAACCCACTGCGATACCGATGTCGAAATAGCCGTGATAGACGATGTCATTGCCATCCACCGAAGCGTTGAGCACGGGGAACTTCTTGAGGGCGTGCACGGCAGCCTTGACGAAGAAGCTCATGAAACCCAGCTTGCAGCCGTGTTCCTTCTCGAAGCGCTCTTGCATGCGCTTGCGCATGTCCATGACCGGGGCCATGTTGATTTCGTTGAAGGTGGTCAAGATGGCGTTGGTCGACTGCGACTGCAGCAAACGCTCGGCCACGCGGGCACGCAGACGCGTCATGGGCACGCGTTGCTCAGGGCGATCGCCTAGGTTCACAGCAGGCGCTGCCACTTGAGCCAGCGTTTTGGTGGGCACGCCTGTGGGGATCACCGCAGCGGTGGACTTGACACCACCGGCCACAGCCGAGAGCACATCGCCTTTGGTCACGCGGCCATCTTTGCCGGTGCCAGGGACCGAGCCAGCGGCCAGGCTGTTGTCTGCCATCAGCTTGGCAGCTGCAGGCATGGCCACACCGGCCATGCTGGTGCTGGCCGCTGCGGGTGCAGCGGCAGCTGCTGGGGCCGATGCTGCGGCAGGAGCAGCGGCTGCAGGTGCGGCTGCGGCCACTTTGCCATCGGTGTCGATGCGAGCAATCAGCTGCTCGGCCGTGACGGTGCCACCATCACCCACCAGGATTTCAGACAAAACACCGGCCGAGGGGGCGGGTACTTCCAGCACCACTTTGTCGGTTTCGATCTCGATCAGGATCTCATCAGCAGCGACGGTGTCGCCGACTTTTTTCTTCCACTGCAGCATGGTGGCTTCCGCCACAGACTCGGACAGTTGAGGGACTTTGACTTCTACGATAGCCATGTTGATTTCTCTTTAAAAGTTAAACGCCAGTTTGTTCTTGGGATCACTTGCTCAACACAAAGCCCTTGAGCTTTGAGAAGGCCGCTTCGATCAATGCTTTTTGCTGGTCCTGGTGCAGGTGCGAGTAACCTACTGCAGGCGATGCAGAGGCTGCGCGTCCGGCATAACCGAGGCGCTGACCGCTTTGCATGTTTTCGTGGATGTTGTGCTGGATGAAGAACCAAGCACCCTGGTTTTGCGGCTCGTCTTGGCACCAGACCACATCGGTGGCGTTCGGGTACTTTTTGAGTTCTGCGGCAAACGCCTTGTGCGGGAACGGGTAAAGCTGCTCCACACGGATGATGGCGGTGTCATCGGACCCTTTGGCTTCGCGGTTTTTGACCAGGTCGTAATAAACCTTGCCCGAACAAGCGATCACGCGCTTGACCTTGTCGGCCTTGATGTCCTTGGTCTCGCCAATCACCGTCTGGAAGCTGCCTTTGGTGAACTCGGACACGGGGGATGTGGCGTCCTTGTTGCGCAACAGCGACTTCGGGGTGAAGATCACCAGCGGCTTGCGCAAATCACGCACCATCTGGCGGCGCAGCACATGGAAAATCTGGCTGGCGGTGGTGGGCTGAACCAACTGCATGTTGGTGTCGGCTGCCAACTGCATGAATCGCTCCACGCGTGCCGAACTGTGCTCAGGGCCCTGACCTTCGTAGCCGTGCGGCAGCATCAAGGTGATGCCGTTTACACGGCCCCACTTGACTTCGCCCGAAGCAATGAACTGGTCAATCACCACTTGTGCGCCGTTGGCAAAGTCACCAAACTGGGCTTCCCAAACCACCAAGGTATTGGGGTCGTTGGACGAGTAACCATACTCATAGGCCAGAACAGCTTCCTCGGACAAGATCGAGTCAATGACCACGAATGGGGCTTGCTTGTCCGACACATTTTGCAGGGCCACATAAGAGCCGGTGTCCCACTTTTCACGCTTTTGATCGTGAATGACCGCATGGCGGTGGGTGAATGTGCCACGGCCGCAATCTTCGCCTGACAAACGCACAGGGTAACCGCTGGCCACGAGTGAAGCGAAAGCCATGTGCTCGCCCATGCCCCAATCCACGGGAATTTCTCCGCGGCCCATGGCAGCACGGTCGTCATAGACTTTTTTGACCAATTGGTGCGGTGTGACCGACTCTGGAATGGTCGAGATTTTTTCGGACAATCTCTTCCAGTCGGCCATCGGAATCGACGTGTCGCCCGCATCGGTCCACTTTTTGCCCATGAAGGGCGCCCAGTCCACGGTGAACTGGGTTTTGAAGTTGGTCAACACAGGTTCGGTCGTGTTTTTGCCAGCGTCCAGGGCGGCGCGGTAAGCCTTGGCCATGTCGTCACCCAGGGTGTTGCCCAAACCTTGCGCTGTGAGTTTGTCTGCAAACAGCTTGCGTGTACCGGGGTGCGCCGCAATTTTTTTGTACATCAGCGGTTGGGTCAAGGCGGGCGTGTCCTGCTCGTTGTGACCCAGTTTGCGGAAGCACACCACGTCCAGCACCACATCCTTGCGGAAGGTCATGCGGTATTCAAGCGCGAGCTGTGTGGCCATGACCACGGCCTCAGGGTCGTCACCATTGACGTGCAACACCGGGGCTTCGACCATCTTCACGATGTCCGTACAAAACACGCTTGAGCGCATGTCACGCGGGTCAGACGTGGTGAAACCAATCTGGTTATTGATGATGATGTGAACCGTGCCGCCAGTGGAATAACCACGGGTTTGGGCCAGCGCAAAGGTTTCTTGGTTGACGCCTTGGCCACCAAAGGCCGCATCACCGTGTACCAAGACGGGCAAGACTTGTTTGCCCAGAGGATCGCCACGGCGGTCCATGCGGGCTCGGACAGAACCTTCGACCACAGGGTTCACGATTTCAAGGTGCGAGGGGTTGAACGCGAGCGATAAGTGCACAGGGCCACCGGCCGTGTTCACGTCCGAGCTGAAGCCCTGGTGGTACTTCACGTCACCCGCAGGCAGCTCTTCAGGCGCCGTGTGGTCGAATTCGGCAAACAGGTCGGCGGGCAATTTGCCCATGGTGTTGACCAACACATTCAGGCGGCCACGGTGGGCCATGCCGATCACCACTTCTTGCACGCCCTGAACGCCAGCCGACTGGATCAACTCGTCCATGGCCGCAATGAAGCTCTCGCCGCCTTCGAGCGAAAAGCGCTTTTGGCCGACGTATTTGGTGTGCAGGTAACGCTCCAGGCCTTCGGCAGCGGTCAAGCGGTCAAGGATTTGTTTTTTCTTGTCGGCCGTGAAGTTGGGCTTGCT
>JBIKKE010000289.1:0-3223 GCA_044360575.1 Limnohabitans sp.
TGCCCCTGTCGCTGACATGGGACCACCGCGTCATCGACGGCGCCGCAGCGGCACGCTTCAACGCGTTCCTCGGTCAAATCCTCAGCGACTTCCGTCGGGTATTACTCTAATCCTTGGGGGCGGACCCAAGCGCAGCTTGGCTCGGCCCCCAACCTCTTGAGAAGAACATGGCACTCATAGATATTCAAGTCCCTGACATTGGCGACTTCGACGAAGTCACCGTGATCGAGCTGATGGTCAAGGTGGGCGACACCGTCAAATCTGACCAAAGTCTGATCACCGTGGAGAGCGACAAAGCCTCCATGGAAATTCCTTGCAGCCACGGTGGCGTGGTCAAAGAACTCAAGGTCAAGCTCGGCGACAAGGTCAAACAAGGCTCGGTGGTGTTGGTGCTGGAAGGCGAGGGCGCTGCGGCGGCCCCGGCCCCGGCTTCCGCTCCTGCTCCTGCTGCTGTGGCAACCGCTGTTGCACCTGTCGCTTCAACGCCCGCACCCGTGGCCTCCAGCTTTGGCGGCTCGGCCGACATCGAGTGCGACGTGCTCGTGTTGGGCGGTGGCCCAGGCGGCTATTCGGCAGCATTTCGCGCAGCAGACCTCGGCTTGAACGTGGTCATCGTCGAGCGCTACGCCACCTTGGGCGGCGTTTGCTTGAACGTGGGTTGCATCCCCTCCAAAGCCTTGCTGCACGTCGCGGCCGTCATGGACGAAGTCAGCCACATGGCCGACCTCGGCGTCGACTTTGGCAAGCCGGTGGTCAACATCGATAAGCTGCGTGGCCACAAAGAAAAAGTCATCGGCAAACTCACCGGCGGCTTGGCGGCCATGGCCAAGATGCGCAAGGTGACCACCGTGCGCGGCTTGGGCCAGTTCGTGGGTGCCAACCACCTTGAAGTGTCTGAGACCACCGGCACTGCGCAAGAACAAAACGGCAGCAAAAAAGTGATCGTCTTCAAGAAGGCCATCATCGCTGCGGGCTCGCAAGCCGTGCGTTTGCCTTTCATGCCCAACGATCCCCGCGTGGTCGACAGCACGGGCGCTTTGGAACTCCAGAGTGTTCCTAAGCGCATGCTGATTCTCGGCGGCGGCATCATCGGCCTAGAAATGGGCACCGTTTACAGCACGCTGGGCGCACGCCTGGACGTGGTGGAAATGATGGACGGCCTCATGCAAGGCGCTGACCGCGATTTGGTCAAAGTCTGGCAAAAGATGAACGCCAAACGATTTGACAACATCATGCTCAAGACCAAGACCGTGTCCGCACGCGCCTTGCCCGAAGGCATTGAAGTCACGTTCGAGAGCGCCGAACCCGGTGGCACAGCCCCCGCGCCGCAGGTGTACGACCTGGTATTGCAAGCCGTGGGTCGCACGCCCAACGGCAAAAAACTCGGCGCTGAAAAAGCAGGCATTGCTGTGACCGACCGCGGCTTCATCAACGTCGACATTCAAATGCGCACCAACGTGCCGCACATCTTCGCCATTGGCGACATCGTGGGCCAGCCCATGTTGGCGCACAAGGCGGTGCACGAAGCACACGTAGCTGCTGAAGTCATCGCGGGCGAACTGCAAGGCAACAAAGAGCTGGCAGCCGCTGCGTTCAACGCTCGCGTTATCCCGAGCGTCGCCTACACCGACCCCGAAGTGGCCTGGGTCGGCTTGACCGAAGACCAAGCCAAAGCGCAAGGCATCAAGGTGAAGAAGGGCTTGTTCCCTTGGACGGCTTCAGGCCGCGCCATTGCCAACGGCCGCGAGGAAGGCGTGACCAAACTGCTGTTTGACGATTCACCCGAGGCCCACGGCCACGGCAAGATCTTGGGTGGCGGCATGGTGGGCACGCACGCGGGCGACATGATCGGCGAGATTGCTCTGGCCATCGAAATGGGCGCAGACGCGGTGGATATTGGCAAAACCATCCACCCCCACCCCACGCTGGGGGAAAGCATCGGCATGGCGGCAGAAGTGGCGCATGGCAGCTGCACGGACTTGCCGCCTGGCAAGAAGTAAACGCCTCGCGCTCTGAACAAAGCCGCCAACCTGAGAGGGTTGGCGGCTTTTTTGTGGCCCGGTTTACAGTCACGCCCATGAATTCCGTTCCCCGTCATGTTTTGCCCGTTTTGGTGCTGGCCCAATTTGCTGGCACTTCGCTGTGGTTCGCAGTCAATGCCGTCATGCCCGACTTGCAGCAGGCCTTTGGCTGGCCTGCTACCGCTGTGGGCAGCCTGACCTCTGCCTTGCAATGGGGTTTCATTGTGGGCACTTTGGTGTTTGCCTTGTTGGCTTTGGCGGACCGGTTTCGGGCCACACGGGTGTTTTTGTGCTGTGCCATGGCAGGCGCGGCCTGCACCGTTGGGGCTTGGGCCATGGTGTCGGACTTCACGGCGCTGCTCTTTTGGCGCTTCGCCAGCGGTTTTTTCATGGCCGGAATTTACCCTGTGGGCATGAAGATCGCGTCGCAGTGGTATCGACAAGGGCTGGGTTCAGCGCTGGGTTATTTGTTGGGCGCCTTGGTGCTGGGTTCGGCCAGTGCGCACGGTCTTCGGGCCCTTGCCGATGCCTTGCCCTGGCCCAGCATCATGTTGGGCGTGGCCGCTTTGGCTGCGGCAGGTGGCTTGCTGATCCTCACATTGGGTGAGCCGCCGCAGGCGCCGGTTCGTGTGAGCACGCTGCAGTGGCCAGCGATGGCCACGATGTGGACCGATGCTCGGGTGCGCAGCTCTGTCTTGGGCTATTTCGGTCACATGTGGGAGCTCTACACGCTGTGGGTCTTGGTGCCACTGATTTTGAGCACCCGTTTGTCGGGCGTGAGCTTGTCCTGGATGGCTTTTGCGGTTTTGGGCAGTGGTGCTGTGGGCTGTGTGTTGGGTGGGCATGCGGCTCAGCGCTGGGGCAGTGCGCGGGTGGCTGCTTTTTTCTTGGGTGTCAGCGGATTGTGTTGCCTGTTGGCACCGTGGCTGCTGTACGCCACCGATGCCGTTTTTTACGCATGGCTGTTGGTTTGGGGCGTCAGCGTGGCTGGAGATTCCCCTCAGTTCTCTACGTTGACTGCCCGCAACGCGCCGCCTCAGGCCGTGGGCACTGTGTTGACGCTCACCAACTGCATCGGGTTCTCCATCAGCACATTGAGCATCTTGTTGTTTGTGGCACTGACCGATTGGGTGCCCTTGGGCTGGTTGCTCACAGGTTTGGCCTTGGGGCCAGTGTTGGGCTTATGGGCTTTGCGTTTGTTG
>JBIKKE010000059.1:0-11673 GCA_044360575.1 Limnohabitans sp.
TTAACGGCCTTGTTGTGGTTGGCCGCCCATCATCTGAATTGGGTGGCCATGCGCCAAGAAGCTTGGTCCCGCATTGGTTGGATGGCGGTTGTTTTAATGAGCGCTGGCCTGGTTTATTTTGGTGTCCTGTGGGCCACGGGCATCAGACTCAAGTCCTTCCTCAAGCGTTGACATTTCACACATGACTTTGAATCTTTCACCGTTGACGCCTTTGAGCTACTTTGCCAGTTTGGTGCAAAGCGACGATCAGTTTCCTCTGTTGGAAGCCGCGGCAAGTTTGGCGCAAGACGAAGAGCCTGCGCTGGATGTGCAACAGGTGCTGGACGATGTAGCCCGTTTGCTCAAAAGGGTCACGGCGCGCATGCCCGATGACGCCGATGATTTGACCCGTTTGGCCATATTGACACAGGTTTTTTACAAAGATCTGGGCTTTGGTGTCAACGCCAACGATTACTACACCCCTGAAAACAGTTACATCAACGATGTGTTGAGGACGCGCCGAGGCATTCCAATTTCCTTGGCCGTGATTTGGCTGGAGTTGGCCCAAGCACTGGACTTGCAAGCGCAAGGCGTTTCTTTCCCGGGTCATTTTTTAGTCAAGGTGGCGCTCGAGGGTGGTTTGGTGGTCCTGGATCCCCTCACGGGAGAGTCTTTGGGTTTGGACAACTTGGCCGAGCGATTGAGTCCTTTTCGCGACCCCGCCGATCAGAAAGGCGCTCCCGACTTGGACGATGGAGAGACCCCCTTGGGCTTGTATTTGCAAGCCTGCCCACCGCGAGATTTGCTGGCCCGCATGCTGCGTAACCTGAAAGAAATTTTCAGGTCACAAGAGGACTGGCCTCGCATGCTGCAAGTGCAAGACCGGTTGGTGGTTTTGTTGCCTGAAGTCTGGACCGAGCGGCGAGACCGGGGACTGGTGCATGCCGAGTTGGGACAGGTACATGAAGCTTTGCAGGATTTGAGGCTCTATTTGGACGCCGCGCCCTCGGCACCCGATAGGGCTGCGCTCAGGGAAAGGGTCATTGAGCTCTCGGGGCTCTGATTGCCGCCCAGAATGGCATTTAGCCCAAGCTGAGCACCGTCTTAACCTGGCCCGCTGAAGCGTTCCGAGGACCAGTTTGACTGAGATCAGGCAACCAGCACTTGTGCTGTGTCGCCTTGAGACGCAATGCGGCCAATCGTGAAGACCTGCTCACCGGATGCGCGCAAGGTTGCGGCACAGGCTTGGGCCTCAGCTTCGTCAATCACCACCACCATGCCAATCCCGTTGTTGAAGGTGCGGTTCATTTCGACATCGTCAATGCCCGCAGTTGCTTGCAGCCATGCGAACAATTCAGTTTGTGGCCAGCTGCCTTTTTGCAGATGTGCAGCCAAGCCGTCTGGCAGAACGCGTGGGATGTTTTCCAGCAAACCGCCGCCAGTGATGTGCGCCAGTGCCTTGATCGGGTGTGCAGCCAGCGCGGCCAAAACGTTCAAGACATAAAGTCGTGTGGGTGCCATCAGGGCTTGTTTGAATGGTTGACCGTCGAGTGTGTCGGGCGCGCTGCTGCCTGCGCGCTCAATGCATTTGCGCACCAAGCTGAAACCATTGGAGTGCACGCCGCTGGAGGCCAGGCCCAACACCACATCGCCCGCTTTGACGTTTTGGCCCGTCAAAATTTTGGATTTTTCGACCGCACCCACTGCAAAACCGGCCAGATCGTATTCGCCAGTGGGGTACATGCCGGGCATTTCGGCCGTTTCGCCGCCGATCAACGCGCAGCCTGACAGTTCGCAGCCTTTGGCAATACCCCCCACCACGGCTGCAGCGGTGTCGACATCGAGTTTGCCGCAAGCAAAGTAATCGAGGAAAAACAGCGGCTCAGCGCCTTGTACCAGCACGTCGTTCACACTCATGGCCACCAGGTCGATGCCCACGGTGTCGTGCATGTTCCATTCAAACGCCAGCTTGAGTTTGGTGCCCACGCCGTCGGTGCCGCTCACCAAGACCGGTTCTTTGTAGCGTTTGGGCACTTCAAAAAGTGCGCCAAAACCGCCAATACCAGCCAGCACGCCTTCACGCATGGTTTTCTTGGCCAAGGGTTTGATGCGCTCAACCAGGGCATCGCCCGCAACGATGTCGACGCCAGCGTCTTTGTAAGAAAGAGGGGTTTGAGTCATGGTTTTGGCCCGCATGGGGCATTCCGTGTGAAGCATGGGTCTGTCCATGGGCTGGCAGACTAAAATCGAGGCCTATTTTAAGGCTTGGCTCAGACCCATCTTCTTCAAGCTTGACAAAACTGATCACCCCATGCACGCACCCCTTCCTTTTTTGATGACCCGATTGGCCGCTTGGTTGGGTGTGGGCTTGGTTCTGGCCGTGGTTTTTTGGCTGTTGGCGCCGGTGTTGGCCCCCTTTGTCATTGCGGCGGTATTGGCTTATGTTTTGCATCCTTTGGTGCTCAAATTGGAGGGGCTTGCCGGCCCACGCTTGCCACGCGCCATGGCTGTGGTTTTGGTAGAAGCCGTGGCCTTGTTGGCGCTTTTGGGTTTGTTTTTGCTGTTGGTGCCGATCTTGGTGCGCGAATGGCCATTGCTGCAGCAGCAATTGCCGGTGTTGCTGGATCGCTTGGGCGAGGTGATCAACCCTTTCTTGGCCCTGCTGGGGTTGAATATCACTTTGGACTTTGCCGAGCTGAGAAATCACTTGGTCACCTATTTGAGTGCCAACCGGGGTGACTGGTGGGCGCCTTTGATGTCCTCGCTCAAGTTGGGTGGCAGTGTGGCCTTGGCCATGGCCGGGTATGCGGTGCTGGTGCCCGTGGCTTTGTTTTACATGCTGTACGACTGGGCGCGGCTGGTGAACAGCGTATTGGTGCTGGTTCCACCATCTTGGCGGGAGCGATTTGACAGTTTTATGCACGACTGCGATCTGGTCTTGGGCGAATACCTGCGTGGACAACTTTTGGTGATGTTGGCTTTGGCGGTCTTCTACACCGTGGGCTTGTGGCTCTTTGGTCTGGATTTGGCTTTGCCCATTGGTGTGTTCACTGGCTTGGCAGTGTTTGTGCCTTATTTGGGCTTTGGCCTTGGCTTGGTGTTGGCTTTGTTGGCGGGCTTGTTGCAATTTGCTTCGGCTCAAGCCCTGGTCATGGTGGCGGTGGTCTATGGCTTGGGGCAGTTGCTGGAGAGTTTTGTGCTCACCCCCCGGTTGGTGGGCGAGCGCATTGGCTTGCACCCGTTGGCTGTCATTTTGTCCTTGATGGCTTTTGGTCAAGTGTTTGGTTTTGTGGGGGTGTTGATGGCTTTGCCTGCCAGTGCTGTTTTGTTGGTGGGCTTGCGCCGCGTGCGGGATCAGTACCTGCAAAGCGATCTTTACCAAAAAAGTGGTTCGGGTGCCGCAGAGCAGGGGCCTGATCAGGCATGAAGCAGTTGGCTTTGGACATCGGCCTGGCTTCAACGCCCACGCTGGACAGTTTTTTTGCGGGCCCGAACGCCGATACCTTGAACCATTTGCGTTTGTGGACCGCTTCCGGCAGCCGTGCGCCAGTGCCGACTTATCTTTGGGGTGAAAGCGGTTCGGGCAAAACCCATTTGCTGCATGCGGTGCACCATGCGCTGCAAGAGCAGGGCTCGCAGGTGGGCTGGCTGGATGCGCATACCATGAGTCCGCCGGAGTTCAACGACGATTGGGCGGTGGTGCTGATGGACGATGTGCACCTCTACAACTTAGAGCAACAGCACACCGCATTCAACTGGTTTGTCAACGCATTGACCCCTCGAACAGGTTTGCCCCGCTGGGTGCTGGCCGCAGGGGCTTTGCCTCCAGCTGATCTGAAACTGCGGGACGACCTGCGCAGTCGCTTGGGGTGGGGACGTGTGGATGCCCTTCAGGTGTTGGACGAGTCGGAGCGCCGCGCCGTGCTGCGCCAAGAGGCCGATGCCCGGGGACTTTTTTTGAGCGACGAGGTCATGTCTTACATGCTCAAGCGCTTTTCGCGTGATTTGGGCAGCCTGATGCAGCTGCTCGACCACCTGGACCACTACGCCTTGCAAACACAGCGCGCCCTGACCATCCCACTGGTGCGCGCCATGCTGGAGAATGAATGAAACTCGCGTTGTTCGACCTGGACCACACCTTGCTCCCGCTGGACTCTGACCACACCTGGGGCGTGTTCACGACCGAAATGGGCTGGACGGATCCGGCGGTATTCAGTCAGCGCAATGACGAGTTTTATGCCCACTACCAGGCGGGCACGCTCGACATCCATGATTACGTCCGCTTTGCAACCCGCGCAGCGCGTGAGCGCGGTGCAGTTGAAGCGGCACAGGCGCACGCCCGCTACATGGACGAAGTGATACGCCCCCGCATCACGCCCGAGGCACTTGCGCTGGTACGATCGCACCAGCACGCGGGCGACACCGTCATGATCGTGACCGCCACCAACGAGTTTGTGACCCGTCCGATTGCCCAAGCATTTGGTGTCAGCGAACTGATCGCAGTTGATTTGGAACGCGATGCCAGTGGCTGGATCACAGGTGAGATCCTGGGCATCCCGTCGTTTCGTGAGGGTAAAGTCACCCGTGTCGCGCATTGGTTGGACCAAAAAGGCTTGGACTGGGCGGACGTAGAGATGACGTTTTACTCAGACTCCATGAACGACTTGCCCTTGCTGGAAAAAGCCCACCATCCGGTGGCAACGAACCCTGACGCTCGGTTGCGTCAGCTGGCCATAGAACGTGGCTGGCGCATCCTCGACCTCTTTCAAGAATGATCAAACAATTCATCGACAAGCTGATGGGCAAAAAGTCCCCCAGCAAATCCCCCGACTTTGGCCGACGAACCGAGGTTCCGGCTTCGGTGCACGGCATTGACCCCAACTTGGTGGACGAACGTGCCATCCATGTCACGCGCACCTTGCAACAGGCTGGTTTTGAGGCCTACATTGTGGGCGGCGCCGTGCGAGACTTGTTGCTGGGCTTGCGTCCCAAAGACTTTGATGTGGCCACCAATGCCACGCCCGAGCAGGTCAAGGGCCTGTTTCGACGCGCTTTCATCATTGGGCGGCGCTTTCGCATCGTGCACGTGGTGTACGGCCGGGGGCGCGATAACGAAGTGATTGAGGTCTCTACTTTCCGCGCGCACCTGGACAACGTGGCTGCAGAGCAGGTCAAAGGCAATGAGCGCACCAGCAAGCGCCAACTTGAAGGCATGCAGCACGCGGTCGATTCAAGTGGCCGTGTGCTGCGCGACAACGTCTGGGGGCCACAGGACGAAGATGCCACGCGCCGCGATTTCACCGTCAACGCCATGTACTACGACCCCGAGTCACAGATCGTGGTGGATTACCACGGCGGCATTCAGGATTCGAAAAAGCGCGTGTTGCGCATGATTGGTGATCCGGTGGCGCGTTACCGCGAAGACCCGGTGCGCATCATCCGCGCTGTGCGTTTTGCGGCGAAACTCAGCCCGCTGAGCTTCAAGCTCGAGGCCAAAACCGCCAAGCCTTTGACGCAATCGGCCACTTTGTTGGCCGATGTGCCGCAAAGCCGCTTATTTGACGAGATGCTCAAGCTGCTGCAGACCGGGCACGCGCTGGCCTCTATTGAACAGTTGAAAAAGCTGGGCTTGGCCACCGGCATTTACCCCTTGCTGGATGTGGTGGTGGAGCGGGCCGACAGCGCTTTTGTGCAGGTGGCCCTGGCCGACACCGACCGCCGCGTAGGAGAGGGCAAGCCAGTCGCCCCGAGCTTTTTGTTGGCCTGTGTGTTATGGGCTGATGTGCGCGAAGGCTGGGCCAAACGGCTCGCACGCAAGGAGCACCCACACCCTGCTTTGCAGGACGCGATCGACGAGGTGTTTGATGCGCGCATCGGTGATGTGTCTGGGCGTGGCAAGCTGGCCGCCGACATGCGCGAAATCTGGATGATGCAGCCGCGGTTTGAAAAACGGGTGGGCAGCACGCCCTTTGGCCTGGTCGAGCAGCCACGCTTTCGCGCAGGTTTTGACTTCTTGCGCTTGCGTGCTGACATCGAAGAGGTTGACATCCGCTTGGCCGACTGGTGGCAAGAGTTCAGCATGGCCAGTGATTCAGAGCGTGAGGACTTGGTGCAAGCGGCCAAGGCCGAGCAGCAGATGGCTCAAACGGCCAAACCTCGCGTGCGTCGTGCACCCCGCCCTGAAGGTGCTGTTGCGCCAGCGGCTTCCGAGTCAAGACCCACTGACACGGAGTCCGATCAGGCAGACCAAGGCGCGCCTAAAAAGCGCCGCCGCCGTCGCCGCAAACCGGGTGAAACTGGCGATGTGGGCGGTCCATCGACAGAACCCACTCATTGATGGGCTGAAAGCTTAGATTTCGGTCATGCCTCAGTTACAAAAAGCCCCCGTCATGGCTTATGTGGCGCTGGGTGCCAATTTGGGCGAGGCCCACCAAACAGTGCTTCGGGCAATCGATGCATTGGCGCTTTTGCCGGACACCGAGCTGACCGCTCGTTCAGGGCTGTACCGCACGGCCCCCCATGAGGCGCTGGGGCCAGATTTTGTCAATGCGGTGGCCGAAATTGCCACCCGATTGAGCGCCCCGGATCTTTTAGATGCCTTGCTCAGTCTAGAGCAGCAGGCCGGCCGAATGCGACCATACACCCATGCCCCTCGCACCTTAGACCTTGATTTGTTGTTTTACGGGGATGCCCGCGTGCAAAGTCCTCGTTTGACTTTGCCCCACCCCCGGTGGGCCGAGCGTGCATTTGTACTGGTGCCTTTGGCCGATGTTTGCCCAAGCCGCGCTACGAAAGAGTTGCTGGCAGCGGTTGCTGATCAGCACATTGAGCGTATCTAGCAGTCAGAAGGCCTCACTGGCTAATCAGGCGTGCCGCTTCGATCTGAAATTCAAAGTAGCGCTGGAAGCTGAAGACCAGACTGGACATCATGACGGTTGTGCCCAAAAGCAATGCCGTCACGATGCCGATGATGGTGGCCCATTGTGTTCGGCCGGCAGGGTTCAAAGCATCGGTCTGTGGATTGAACCGGGCATTCCATTTCTCAATGGGCATGAGTCCATAAAAAATCGCATTCATGGCGCAACCAGCCAAGGTGAAGCCCAGCAAAGGGATCAACATCCAGCTCAGCGTGTCGTCTTGCCCAAACTGCTTCACCCGTTCCAAGCCATAAAACCCCAATGCGGTCGGGATCGGCAACAACCAGGCCAGCATGTCTGTGAAGCCGTGCAGGTAAAAACGGTGCAATCCCAAAGGGCCGCCCCAAAAAGCCAACCAAGTCGCGAGAGTTTTATTTTTCATGCTTTGATTATTGCGGAGCCTTGCTGTCGCCTGCACCCAAAGGCTTTTCCATCATCACCACATCCAGCCAGCGGTCAAATTTCCAGCCGCAGGACTTGAGGACGCCAACATGGCTGAACCCCACTGAACTGTGGACACCAATCGAACCGGCGTTGGCAGAATCGCCAATGATCGCCAGAAATTTGCGCACGCCTGCGCGTTCGGCCTGGACGCACAGCTCGGCCAACAAAGCCTTGCCCAAGCCGTTACGGTGCGCATTCGGTGCCATGTAAATCGAGTCTTCGGCTGAAAATCGGTAAGCAGGCCGGGGCTTGAACCAGTTGCAATAGGCAAAACCGATCACGCGACCCTCGTCTTCGACGACCAGGTAAGGCAGGCCCTTGGACAGCACATCGGCGCGGCGACTGGCCATGTCGGCCTCGTTGGGGGGATCGATCTCAAAGGTGCCCGTCCCAGTGAGCACATGGTGGCGGTAAATGGCGGTGATGGCCGCGACGTCTTCGTCGTGGCTGGGTCGGATCAGTGGCAAGGCAAGGCTCCCGTTGTATAATGGTGGGCTTTTCAGTGTGTCAATGGCCGGGTGGCCACTTGCGTGTCTCAAACGCTGAAAGAAAACGGGTTTCACGGCAATTGTTCCGCAGAGACCCAACCACCCAAGGATAAATCATGGTTGTTATTCGTTTGAACCGCGGCGGCTCTAAAGCACGTCCTTTCTTCAACATCGTCGTGGCTGACAAGCGCGTGCGTCGCGATGGCCGCTTCCTCGAGCGCATCGGCTTCTACAACCCCACAGCCAAGGGCGGCGAAGAAGGTCTGCGCATTGCCCAAGACCGTTTGACCTACTGGAAGGGCGTTGGCGCCCAGGCTTCCCCCACCGTGGAACGCCTGATTCGTCAAGCTGGCAAAACCGCTGCCTGATCAGCCCAGCAAGGTCATGCGCCCATCTTTGGAAAGTGCCGCTTTGCCGGCCGATGCCATCGAAATCGGGCGCATTACCGATGCCTGGGGCATCAAAGGCTGGTTCAAGGTCTTGCCCCACAGCGCCTCGCCCGAGGCGCTTTTTTCATCCAAGGCGTGGTTTTTGTTGCCGCCCGATCGGCCGATCAAACCCAAGCGTTCGGCTGTAACGGCACCAGCCGCTGTCTCTCAGACTCACTGGACAGAGCCTTTGCTGCTCACTGTCAAAGAAGTCAAAAACCATTCCGATACGGTGGTGGCCTGTGCTCATGGCATGGACGACCGCAATGCGGCCGAATCTTTGCGCGGCGCACGCATTTTTGTGCCCCGTTCCAGCTTTCCGGCTGCCGCCGATGGCGAGTATTACTGGGTCGACTTGTTGGGCTTGCAAGTGGTAAACCGCGAGGGTCTCGACCTGGGGCAAGTGCGTGACCTGATGTCCACGGGCCCGCAAACGGTGTTGGTCATTGAGGCAGCGCCAGAAGCCGAAGGCGGCAAATCCATTGAGCGCATGATCCCCTTCGTTTCGGCCTTTGTCGATGGTGTTGATTTGCCTGGCAAACGCATCACCGTTGACTGGCAGCCCGATTACTGAGTTGTATTCGGCCGTGGAGGGCCATCCCCATGCGCTTTGACATCATCACCCTGTTTCCCGAGCTTTTTGCACCGCTGATGACCAGTGGCATCACACGCCGCGCCTATGAGGGCGGACTGGTCGATGTGCATTTGTGGAATCCCCGCGACCACGCCGAGGGCAATTACCGCCGTGTCGATGACCGTTCTTTTGGTGGTGGACCGGGCATGGTCATGATGGCCGAGCCCCTGTTCAAATGCCTCACGGCCATTCGTGCGGCGCGCCAAGAAACAAGCCCTGCACCCTTGGTGCTGTTTTCACCCATTGGGCAGACGCTGAACCACGGCTCCGTTGAGCAATGGTCTGCCAGCGCGGGCGCTGTTTTGTTGTGTGGACGCTACGAAGGCGTGGACCAACGCTTCATTGATCAATATGTTGACCAGCAAATCAGCTTGGGCGACTTTGTGCTCTCGGGGGGGGAAATCGCGGCGATGGCCTTGCTGGATGCTGTCGCCCGTTTGCAGCCGGGTGTGTTGAACGACGAGGGAAGCCACCAACTGGACAGCTTCAACCCGGCGCTTGACGGTTTGCTGGACTGCCCGCATTACACCCGCCCCGAAGTTTGGCAAGGCCATGCTGTACCGCCTGAATTGATGTCGGGTCACCACGCCCACATTGAACGCTGGCGGCGCGAGCAAAGCCTGAGTTTGACGGCCTTAAACCGTCCCGAATTGCTGGAGCAGGCCCGGCAGCTTGGCAAGCTCAGCCGCCAAGACGAGGCTTGGCTTCAGGGGTCAAAAGCCAGTGTGAGCCATGTGGTTCAACCCACGCCCACGAAAAAGCTATAATCAATGGCTTTTCGATCCTCTACCCGCCGCGATCTGGTTCAGTCATGTTTGATGCATGGCCTTTAAAACACAGAACGCCCCTTGTGCAGCGAGGCATGATCGGACGGAGTTCAAAAAATGAATTTGATTCAAACTCTTGAGCAGGAAGAAATTGCCCGTCTGGGTAAAGTGTTTCCTGAATTTGCCCCCGGCGACACCGTGATCGTCAGCGTCAACGTGGTGGAAGGTGCGCGCAAGCGTGTCCAAGCTTACGAGGGTGTTGTGATCGCCAAGCGTAACCGTGGTCTGAACAGCGGCTTCACTGTGCGCAAGATTTCCAGTGGCGAAGGTGTGGAGCGTACGTTCCAGACTTATAGCCCTGTGATCGCCAGCATTGAAGTCAAGCGTCGTGGTGATGTTCGCCGCGCCAAGCTGTACTACCTGCGTGACCGCAGCGGCAAGTCGGCACGTATCAAAGAAAAGTTGCCCCAGCGCAAAGCAGCACCTGCTGTCAAAGCGTAAAGCCTTTCCGGCCATACAAAAAACCGCCCGGGTTTGCGCCCAGGGCGGTTTTTTTATGGGTGTGTCCAAAACGAAACAGCGCTCAAACTGTCCTGCGCAAGAAAAAAGGCCTTGCCTGTGAGGGCAAGACCTTTGATCGGATCTTAAAGTCCTGGGATCGGCCCAGGAATACGATCAACCGCGTGTGATTTTCAGGACGCGCGTACCGCCGCGCTTGCCTGCAGGGCCATCGCCTGCAGCATGCGGTTTGAAGTTGCCGGCGCCAAATTGCTTGGGGCCACGGGCAAACTTGTCACCGGCACCGGCTGCACCGCGTGGTGCTGGACGGGCTGCGTTACGGTTGTCGCCGCCGCGCTCTTCCCAACGGCCACCTTGACGAGGACCGTCTTGGCGCGCGTCTTGACGCGGGGCAGGGCGGCTGTCGCCCTTGTCCCAGGGATGGGCTGGAGCTGCACGCTGTTCAAAGCGGTCACCGCCACGGCTGTCATGGCGGTTGTCGCCACGGGGGGCGTCAAAACGACCGCCTTCTTTGCGGGCGTCAAAGCGGGGTTCGCTGCGTTGCTCAAAGCGGGGCTGCTCGTCGCGGAAGTTGCCACGCGGGGCGCGGTTGTCGAAGCCACCACTATGGTCGCGGTCGCGGTTGCCACCGAAGTCGCGGCCACCGGGGGCGGGACGTCCGCCACGGAAACCACCACCTGCATTCGCGTAATTGCGCTCACCACCAAAGCGGTCGCCACCACGGCCCATCGGCTTGCGGGCTTCTGGCATGCGCACTTTGGGCTCCAGGCCTGGAATCACTTCGGCCTTGAAGGGCTGTCGTGTGTAGGACTCGATGTCACCAATCTTGCGGCGATCACGGATCTCAGCAAAAGTCACAGCCAGTCCATCGCGGCCTGCGCGGCCTGTACGACCAATGCGGTGGGTGTAGTCTTCCGCCTTCATGGGCAAACCGAAGTTGAAGACGTGGGTGATGGTGGGCACGTCGATGCCGCGAGCGGCAACGTCGGTAGCGACCAAAATCTGGACTTGGCCATTGCGCAGTGCCATCAAGCGGCGGTTGCGGATGCCTTGGCTCAAGGCGCCGTGCAGTGCCACAGCCGAGAAGCCGTCTTGCTGCAAGTCTGCGGCCAAGCCGTCGCATTCGATTTGGGTGCTAGAAAACACAATAGCTTGATCGATCGTGGCGTCACGCAACCAATGGTCAAGCATCTGGCGCTTGTGTTGGGCGTTGTCGGCCCAGAACAGCACTTGCTTGATGTTGTTGTGTTTTTCTTGGGGGTTGTCGATCTGAATTTTCTGGACCGATGAACCGCCATCGTGCATCACGCGCATGGCCAGTTGCTGAATGCGCGGTGCAAATGTGGCGCTGAACATCATGGTTTGGCGACGCTGGCTGGTCATGTCGTTGATGTCGGCCAAATCGTCAGAGAAGCCCAGGTCGAGCATGCGGTCGGCTTCGTCCACCACCAAAAACTGCACTTGGTCCAGCTTGATTTGCATGGAGCGTTGCAGGTC
>JBIKKE010000290.1:0-3216 GCA_044360575.1 Limnohabitans sp.
GCCGCCGCCAATGTCAACCACCATGGAGCCCGATGCCTCAGACACGGGCAAGCCCGCGCCGATGGCGGCAGCCATGGGTTCCTCGATCAGGTACACCTCAGAGGCGCCTGCGCCCAAAGCGGATTCGCGAATGGCACGGCGCTCGACCTGGGTGGAGCCGCAAGGCACGCAAATGATGATGCGGGGGCTGGGGCGGAAAGTGCTGCGGGGGTGCACCATGCGGATGAACTGCTTGAGCATCTGCTCGGTCACGGTGAAATCGGCGATCACGCCGTCCTTCATCGGGCGGATGGCTTCGATGTTGCCGGGCACTTTGCCCAGCATGGCTTTGGCTTCGTGGCCGACAGCTTGTAAAGTTTTTTTGCCTTGTGGGCCGCCTTCGTGGCGAATGGCAACCACCGAAGGCTCGTCCAGCACGATGCCCTTGTCACGCACAAAAATCAAGGTGTTGGCAGTGCCCAGGTCAATGGCCAGGTCACTGGAAAAATAGCGGCGGAAAGAGGAAAACATTCAGGGGTCCTTTGACGCGCCACCTTCAGGCCTGCGGGTGGCTTTTGGGGGTGGGCGCGGCGTTCAAATCAGGGGTGTTGTCAGGGCGGGCTCAAAGACTGCAGAGCGAGCGGCACCAAACACAGGATAATACCTGATCCCCTGGCAAAACAGGTCTTTCAAGACCCCGTTGACGCTGTAAAACACGACCCCTTACAACTCTTTTCAAACCATGTCCCTGACCCCGCAGGATATTGCCCGGATCGCCAACCTTGCCCGGTTGGAGCTTCAACCCGAAGAAAGTGAGCGCATGCTCACCCAAATCAATGGTTTTTTTGGCATTGTCCAAGCCATGCAGGCGGTGGATACCTCTGGCATCACACCCATGGCCCACCCTGTGGCGGCCATTCAGGACATCACCCTGCGCCTACGCCCTGACGTGGCCAGCGAACCCAGCCAACGCGATCTGAACCAAAAGAGCGCTCCCGCCGTTGAGCGCGGGCTGTTTTTGGTGCCCAAGGTGATCGAGTGAGCCGTACTATGAATTCTTTGCATGACATGACCGTGGCCGAACTGGCCCAGGCCCTTAAGGCCAAACAGGTGAGCGCTGTGGAAGTGGCCACCGGCTTTTTGGCCCGTTTGGGTGGCAACCCACACAACGCGTTCCTCGATATCGACAGCGAAGTAACGCTGGCGCAAGCGCAAGCGAGCGACGCCCGTCTGGCCGCTGGCACCGCAGGCCTGCTCGAAGGTGTGCCCGTGGGCCACAAAGACGTGTTTGTCACCCGCGACTTCGCCACCACCGCTGGCTCCAAAATCCTGACTGGCTACCGCTCGCCTTTTGACGCCACGCTGGTGCAAAAGCTGGGTGCTTCCCTTTCGGGCGGCGCGGGCATGGTGACCGTGGGCAAGCTCAACTGCGACGAGTTCGCCATGGGTTCGGCCAACGAAAACTCGGCCTTTGGCAAAGTCACCAACCCTTGGGACACAGCCCGCGTGCCCGGTGGCTCGTCAGGTGGCAGCGCCGCCGCGGTGGCAGCCCGCCTGGTGCCTGCGGCCACCGGCACCGACACCGGCGGATCGATCCGCCAGCCCGCCAGTTTTTGCGGCATCACCGGCATCAAGCCCACCTATGGCCGCGCCAGCCGCTACGGCATGATCGCCTACGCCTCCAGCCTCGACCAGGGCGGCCCCATGGCCCGCACGGCGGAAGACTGCGCGCTGCTGCTCAGCGCCATGTGCGGACCCGACACGGACCGCGATTCCACCTCGCTGGACGTGCCTGCCGAAGACTTCACCGCATCGCTTAACAACTCGCTCGAAGGTCTGCGCATTGGAATTCCCAAAGAGTTCTTTGGCGAAGGCCTGCACGCCGACGTGCGCGCTGCCGTGGACGGCGCTTTGCGCGAGTATGAAAAGCTGGGTGCCAAACTGGTGCACATCAGCTTGCCGCGCACCGAGCTGTCGATTCCGGTGTACTACATCATTGCTCCGGCCGAAGCCAGCTCCAACCTGAGCCGCTTTGACGGCGTGAAGTTCGGCCACCGCGCCAAGGACTACACCGACCTGGTCGACATGTACAAAAAGACCCGCGCCGAAGGCTTTGGCACTGAGGTCAAGCGCCGCATCATGACCGGCGCTTATGTGCTGAGCCACGGCTATTACGACGCCTATTACCTGCAAGCCCAAAAAATCCGACGCATGATCGCGGATGACTTTCAGAACGCATTCAAAGCATGCGACGTGATCGCCGGCCCCGTGGCCCCATCCGTGGCCTGGAAGTTTGGCGAAAACGCGGGCGACCCCGTGGCCGACTATCTGGCCGACATCTTCACGCTGCCCGCCTCGCTGGCAGGTCTGCCCGGCATGAGCGTGCCCGCAGGCTTTGGCGCGGGCAACATGCCCGTGGGCCTGCAACTCATTGGCAACTACTTCAAAGAAGCCCAGTTGCTGAACGCCGCGCACCGCCTGCAACAAGCGACCGATTTCCACCTTCGCAAGCCGGAGGGGATGAAATGATGCCCCCACGTTCATCACTTCGTGTATTCACTGCCCCCCAAGGGGGTGCTGGGCTCCTTTGGGGCGGCCCGGTAGGAGCCCAACCATGAGCAAACTCGTCCAAGGCTACGAAGTCGTCATCGGCTTTGAAACACACGCCCAGCTCTCAACCAACAGCAAAATTTTCAGCCGCGCCTCCGTGGCCTTTGGTGCTGAGCCCAACACGCAAGCCTGCGCGGTGGACATGGCCCTGCCCGGCACACTGCCGGTCATGAACATCGGCGCGGTGCAGCGCGCCATCGAATTCGGTTTGGCCATCAACGCGCACATTGCTGAGCGCAGCATTTTTGCGCGCAAAAACTACTTCTACCCCGACCTGCCCAAGGGCTACCAGATCAGCCAGTTCGAGATCCCGGTGGTGCAAGGCGGTGAGGTGTCGTTCTTCCTGGAAGAGGGCAAAGAGACGGTGCGCAAAACCGTGCGCCTGGAGCGCGCCCACCTCGAAGAAGATGCGGGCAAGTCGCTGCACGAAGACTCGAGCTTGGGAGCGTCCATCGGAGATGGACGGGGCCAATCCGGCATCGACCTGAACCGTGCCGGTACCCCTTTGCTGGAAATCGTGACACAGCCCGACATGCGCAGCAGCGAAGAAGCCGTGGCTTACGCCAAAGAGCTGCACAAGATCGTGACCTGGATCGGCATCTGCGACGGCAACATGCAAGAAGGCAG
>JBIKKE010000061.1:0-11558 GCA_044360575.1 Limnohabitans sp.
AAGCGCCGAGCGTTGGGTTTTCCCAATCGTCTTCGACGAAGCGGATGTCGTTTTTCTTCAAGTCAAAGCCCAGTGCCTCCAAGCTGCCCAAATACAGCTCCAGGATGTTGCTGGGCGCGGGCTTCAACACCACTTGGTACTGGTAGTAATGCTGCAAGCGGTTAGGGTTGTTGCCATAGCGGCCATCCTTGGGACGGCGGCTGGGCTGCACATAAGCGGCTTTCCAAGGCTCTGGGCCAATGGCGCGCAAAAAAGTAGCGGTGTGACTGGTGCCAGCGCCGACTTCCATGTCGTAGGGCTGGAGCAAGGCGCAGCCCTGGGCGTCCCAGTACTGCTGCAATTTGAGAATGATCTGTTGGAAGGTCAACATGGCCTGAACGAGGCCAGCAGCGAGCTGGCCAGAGTTGAATGGGCGCAAACTTTGCGCGAACCTTTGATTTTACGGGCTTTGGACCTTTGCCACGCCTGACAAAAAGACATCGGCGTGTGCGCAGGCTTTGACGAGCCAGCCTGTGCCGCTAAGCCTTGAAAAAATCTACCGCCCCAGAGAAAGTCACAAACGCCGCCACCGTGGTCACCATGATGATGCGGGCAATGCGTCCATTGTCGGCGCCCAAGCGCTCGGCCAACAAAGACACATTGCTGGCACTGGGCAAGGCTGCCACCAAGACCATGACCTGCAAGGCAAAGGGCTCCAGCGGCACACCCCACTGCACAGCGGTCAAGCCCACCAACAAGACAAGCACAGGGTGGACGACCAGTTTGATCACAGCAATCGGCAGGTAATCGATCGCACGCAAAGGGCCGTCTTCTCGTTCATGCGCCAACATGGCCGAACGGGCCAAAACCGCACCGATCGTGAACAAGGCCACAGGTGAAGCTGCATCGGCCAACAATCCTACGGTTTTACTCACCGGACCGATCAGTTCCAGGTTCCAGTAGGAAAACGCTGCCCCCGCACTGATGGCCCAAGGCATCGGGTTGCGCAACACCCCCACCAAGGCCTTGCGCGCCGCCACGGCCGCGCCGTGCTGGCCTGCCGCATCCATGCGCGACAAGGCAACACACAAAGAAGACGTGATGACCAAGTCAACCACAATGGTCACGATCGCAGGCCCCACGGCTTGGGTGCCCAACAAAGCGACCAACAAAGGCACACCCATGAAACCAGTGTTGGGAAAAGCCGCCACCAAAGCCCCTAAGGACGCATCGTTCCAGCGCACTCGGCGGTTCAAGCTGATGCCGATGCTCAGTGCCACGATCACCAAAGCGCAAAACAAATAGGTGAAAAACACACCCAAGTCCAGTAACTGCGCAATGGGCGTATCAGATCCAAACCGAAACAACATGCATGGCAGCGCAAAAAACAGCACAAAGCCATTCAGGCCGGGGATGGCCTCCAAGGGCAACATGCGCAGGCGGGCGGCAGCGTAGCCGCACAAAACCAGCGCGAAAAACGGAAAAGTGACACGGAAAATTTCAAGCATGCCCCGATTGTCAGGGGAAACCATGGGGCCTACGAGGCAGGCCAACTTGCTCAACCTACAAACAGTTGTGGACGAACAGCCAGGCCACCCAACTGGCATGCTGAGATTTACGGCGCGTGAGAGCGCCACAGAAAAGACGAAAGGCCGCATGTAGCGGCCTTTCCATTTGGTGCATCTTTCTGCTTGTTAGCGTCCAGAGCGCATTTCCCAATCGTCGAAATGTGGCAAGAATATAGCACAATGGTATTCAATTATTTTTGAATACCAAAGGACATACGATGCCCAAAATGCGTTACCGGCTGGCCCTCGATTTGGGCTCGACCTCTTTGGGCTGGGCCATGGTTCGACTCAACCCGCAAGACGAACCCTGCGCTGTGATCAAAGCCGGAGTGCGGATTTTCAATAATGGACGCGAGCCAGCACGCTCCGGCGAAATTGGAACATCTCTTGCTGCAAGTCGAAGAGAAAAACGCGCCATGCGCCGCCGCCGTGACCGCTTGCTCAAACGGAAAAACCGCATGATGGCCACGCTGCTGCGCCATGGGTTTTTCCCGCAAGACGAAGTCGCCCGCAAAGCGCTGGAAAAAACCGATCCGTTTGCCTTGCGCGCCAGAGGCCTCGACCAAGCCCTGCAGCCTGAAGAATTTGCACGCGCCCTGTTCCACATCAACCAGCGCAGGGGTTTCAAAAGCAACCGCAAAACCGACAAGAAAGAAAACGACAGTGGCGCACTTAAGACGGCCATCAGCAAACTGCGCCAAGCCATGCAAGCCACCGGTTGTCGCACGGTGGGTGAATGGCTGTTTGCCCGGCATCAACAAGGCCTGTCGGTGCGAGCGCGTTACCGCGAAAACCGCATCGCCCAAGACAACGGCAAAACCAAGATCGAAAAAAGCTACGACCTCTACATTGACCGCGCCATGATCGAGGCCGAGTTCGATGCGCTGTGGGCCAAACAAAGCGAGCTTAATCCGGCCCTGTTTCACGACACGGCCCGCGACGAACTCAAAGGCTGCCTGCTGCACCAGCGCCTGCTCAAACCTGTCAAACCAGGACGCTGCACTTTATTGCCTGATGAAGAGCGAGCCCCCCTGGCCCTGCCCAGCCAGCAGCGCTTTCGCATTTACCAAGAGGTGAACAACCTGCGCTTCCTACGCGAGGGCCTGAGTGAAGAACCGCTCACACTCTCACAGCGTGACCAAATTGTTGACTTGCTTGAGCGTCCGTTAAGGGAAAAAAAGACGGCGCATGAAGTCACCTTTGAGCAAATAAGAACAGCCTTGGGCTTGGGTGGTTCAGTGCGATTCAATATTGAGGATGAAAAGCGTAAATCTTTGAAAGGCAATGCCACCAACGCAAGCCTTGGGAAAAAACTTTTGTTTGGTGATCGTTGGTTCGCATGGAGTGAGCGTCAACAAGATGCAATCGTGAAGCAACTTGTGAAACAAGAAAATGAGTGGCGACTGGTCAAACGGCTTCAAAAATATTGTGGCGTGAACGAAGACGTTGCTGAAAAAATTGCCAACGCTCCCTTGGCTGAAGGCTACGGCAGCCTGAGCGCCAAAGCCCTTGAAAAAATCCTGCCCGCCCTGCGCGCCAAAGTCACCACCTACGACAAGGCGGTGCTGGTTGCTGGCTTTGACCACCACAGTCACATCAGCCACGCCGCCACAGGCGAAATCCTGCCCGAGCTGCCCTATTACGGCAAATACCTCCAGCGCCACGTTGGCTTTGGGACGAGCAAGCCCGAAGACACAGCCGAAAAACGCTACGGCAAGATCGCCAACCCGACGGTACACATCGGCCTGAACCAAGTGCGCACCGTGGTCAATGCGCTCATCAAGCGCTACGGCCACCCCAGCGAAGTGATTGTCGAACTGGCCCGCGATCTCAAGCAAAGCCAAGAGCAGCGCAAAGAAGAGCAAAAACGCCAAGCCGACAACCAGCGTCGCAATGAACGCATGCGCGATGACATTGCCAAACTGCTGCAAACCAGCCCAGAGCGTGTCCGCGCCATCGACTTGCAAAAAATGATTCTTTGGGAAGAGCTCAGCTTCAATGTGGCCGACAGGCGCTGCCCCTACAGCGGCGTGCAGATCAGCGCCCAAATACTATTCAGCGAACAGATTGAAATTGAACACATCCTGCCGTTTTCCAAAACGCTGGACGACAGCCTGAACAACAAAACCGTGGCCATGCGCCAGGCCAACCGCATCAAAGGCAACCGCACCCCGGCCGAAGCAGCTGCAGACTTTGCAAAGCAAGGATGGCCGATTGAAGACATGATTCAGCGCGCCAGCCTCATGCCCAAAGGCAAACGCTACCGATTTGCAACCGATGGTTTAGACCAATGGCTGCGAGAAGACAAAGGCTTTTTAGCCCGAGCTTTGAACGACACCCGGCACCTGAGCCGCGTGGCGCGCGAATACCTCAGCCTGATCTGCCCCCAAGGTACCCGCGTGATCCCCGGGCGCATGACGGCGATGCTGCGAGCCAAGTTTGGTCTGAATGACATCCTGGGCTTGGACGGCGAGAAAAACCGCAACGACCACCGCCACCACGCGGTGGACGCCTGTGTGATCGCTGTGACCGACCAGGGATTACTCAACCGCTTCGCCCAAGCCAGCGCCAGCGCCCGCGAAAAGCAACTCAACAGACTTGTAGAGACTATGCCCCTGCCCTGGGACAGCTACCGCGACCATGTGCAACGCGCCATCGACAACATTTGGGTGAGCCGCAAACCCGACCACGGGCACGAAGGGGCGATGCACAACGACACAGCCTATGGCTTGCTGGGTGGCGGCAAAGTGCAAGTGCGCAAAACGCTGGACGGCGTGCGCACGCGAGAGATTGCTGCGCTCAAAGTGATTGAGTTTGCCGATGCCCATGCCACGGCCCGGCACGGCCACTTGCCAAACGGCGAACCCCGGCCCTACAAAGGCTACAAAGGTGACAGCAACTACTGCATGGAAATCGTGCGCAATGACAAAGGCAAGTGGGAGGGTGAAGTCGTCTCAACGTTTGAGGCTTACCAATTGGTGCGCCAGCAAGGCTTGGCCCGACTGCGCCATCCGGCGCTGAGTGTCAGAGGTAGGCCCTTGGTGATGCGGCTCATGATTGGAGACGTGTTGGCTTTGAGTGCACCAGACAACCCCAAGATGATCGCTCGCATTACAACGATCAGCGGGAATGGGCAAATTTTCATGGCTTCGCATAACGAAGCCAATGTCGATGCTCGTAACCGGGACAAGTCAGATTCATTTGGCTATGTTTCGAAGATGGCGGGTTCTTTGCAGAAAGCCAATGGTCGGCACGTCAGTATTTCGCCTATCGGTCAATTGCTTGACCCCGGTTTTACCAGCTGAGCCACATGAGTATCTAAATGGATACAATCAACCCATTCCGCTTGGCCCAAACGACCACTTTCAGCCGTTGGCTCAGTGGGTTAAAAGACTACCGCGCCAAAGCCGCCATCGTCTTGCGTCTCAAGCAAGTGGCCGCCGGTCATTGGGGCGATGTCAAGAATGTGGGTGGTGGTGTGTCTGAGTTGCGCTGGCACCTTGGCCCAGGCTATCGGGTTTACTTCACGCGGCGCGGTGAGCACATCGTCCTCTTGCTGGCTGGGGGTGATAAGTCAAGCCAGGCCAGAGACATTGCCAAAGCCAAAGAACTTGCCAAGGAGCACCAAGATGAGCCAAACCACTGAATTTGACCCGGCCAGTTACCTCGACAGCGAAGAGGTCATAGCCGAATACCTGAACTTGGCGCTGGCCAGTGGCGACACCGATTTGCTCTTGTCGGCCATCGGTGATGTGGCCAAAGCCCGGGGCATGGCGCAAATTGCCCGTGACACCGGGCTGGGCCGAGAAAGCCTTTACAAAGCACTCAGCGCCGGGGCCAAACCCCGCTTTGACACCGTGTTCAAAGTGCTGCAAGCGCTGGGCGTGCAAATGCATGCACACCCTATGCCGCAGCAGCCCTGAGCTGAGCCCCACCCCATGCTGGGCCGTATCGTCGAAGTCTCCAACGACAAGCGGCACTTGTCGGTGTATCGGGGTTTCATGCTGGTGCACAGCACAGGCGAAGACCGGCAAGAAGTAGGGCGCGTGCCCCTGGACGACATCGCCGCCCTGATCGCCAACGCCCATGGCCTGAGCTACACCAACAACTTGTTGGTTGCGCTGGCCGAACGCGGTGCGCCTTTTGTGCTGTGCGCCGCCAACCACAACGTGGTGGGCATGCTCTGGCCGATGGAGGGACACCACCAGCAAGCCCACCGGTTTGAAGCGCAAATCGCTTGTAGCTTGCCTACCCGCAAAAAACTGTGGGCCGCCATCGTCAAATCCAAGCTGCTCAACCAGGCTGCCGTGTTGCAAGCCTCTGGCGCAGCGCATGCGCCGCTACAAGCCCTGGCCAAACAGGTGCGCAGCGGCGACCCCGACAACCTGGAGGCTCAAGGGGCCCGCAAATATTGGGGTTTGTTGATGGGCCCTTTGTTTCGTCGTGACCAGAAGGCTGACGGGGTTAACGCCTTGCTCAACTACGGGTACACCGTGTTGCGCGCGGCCACGGCGCGGGCGGTGGTGGCGGCTGGGCTGCACCCGAGCTTGGGTTTGCACCACAGCCACGACAACAATGCCATGCGCCTTGTGGACGACTTGATGGAGCCGTTTCGCCCGGTGATTGACCTGGTCGTTTGGAAAATGCAATTTCTGGGGCCCTGCCACGTCAATGCGGACACCAAACGTGCCTTGGTGCAATGCCTCTACCAAGACCTTGCCACAGACTCAGGCCGCACACCGGTGTTGGTGGCGGTGCAAAAATTAGCCACCTCATTGGCCCAAGTTTTATTGGGAGAACGCAAAACGCTGGACTTGCCTTTACAAGGTGTGCCCCTGCCTCCCGCGCCTGACACGGATGACTAACACGCCATGCTCAGCGGGTACCGACTGATGTGGATGCTTGTGATGTTCGATTTGCCCGTGGTCGAGGCCGCAGAGCGTGCTGCCGCCACACGCTTCAGACTCAGCCTTTTGGACATGGGCTTTTCCAGTGCACAACTGAGCGTTTACATGCGCTTTTGCACAAGCCACTCGCAGGTTCAAACCTATTGCAAACAAGTGGAGGCCGCTTTGCCCAAAGGGGGGCAGGTCAATGTCTTGCAATTGACCGACAAACAGTACGAACGGATCATCAGTTTTCAGGGCAGGCGCAAGGAGCCCGCGAAAAAAACGCCTGATCAGTTCGATTTGTTTGGGTAGAACCGCAATTTTAACGAGACTGGAACCCAAGAAAACCGTTGTAAAACAACAGCTTATCTTGGCGCTAGTCTAGACGATTGGGAAATGCGCTATGACCGGAACATAGTTGCATCCACATCAGCCAGTGTGTCCAGTCTAGACGATTGGGAAATGCGCTATGACCGGAACCTAATTACCGCCGCGATCAGCACCGGGGCCAGTCTAGACGATTGGGAAATGCGCTATGACCGGAACGGGCTTGACGGGCTGTCTGATGCCATCGGGAGTCTAGACGATTGGGAAATGCGCTATGACCGGAACAGCGAATGGAAAGGTGAAGAACTGATCGAAAGTCTAGACGATTGGGAAATGCGCTCTGACCGGAACAACGGATAGCTCGTCCCACTCCAAGTTTTCAGTCTAGACGATTGGGAAATGCGCTCTGACCGGAACGGGGCCATTTGTGCATATGAGGTGGCATCGAGTCTAGACGATTGGGAAATGCGCTCTGACCGGAACAGGATTACTTATGAGCAAAGAGGCAATGAAAGTCTAGACGATTGGGAAATGCGCTCTGACCGGAACTGTGCCACTCGTGCCACGAAGCCAAAAGCGAGTCTAGACGATTGGGAAATGCGCTCTGACCGGAACTCTTTGGCCGAAATACGCTGGCGCGATAAGCAATCAGGCCGTCACTTCTGCAAATATGTATTCATAAGTCTATTTTTATAAATAAATTTTGGACTTTTATTGAACTAAATGGTTAAATACCTTACAGAGGTTGGGAAATTATGATTCACCTCTTTTCGCCGCATGAACTTTTATGTTATGCAAAACTCTGCCCCGGCAGTGACAATCTCTCTCAAGGAAAAAAATGAAATTCAAGGTCCAACACGTTGCCCTGGCGGCATTGAGCACTCTGGTCACAGGAGGCGCTTTAGCGCAATCTGAAGTTTCTTTTTACGGCCGTGCCAACGTCTCCGTGGAAAGCCAAAAAGTCGGCAACGTCTCCGAAGTGGCTTTGGTGGACAACTCATCGCGTTTCGGGATTCGTGCCAAGCGCGACATCGCTGGTGGCCTGAAAGTCGGTACCACGCTGGAAGCCGCCACCAATCTGACCAGAGGCACGACGAACAGCGCACTTTTTGCCCGTGAAGCTTCTGTGTATCTGGGCGGAGATTTCGGCCAGGTCAAGCTGGGTAAGTTGCCGGGTTCGGCTGCTTACTTTGCTACGGCCGACTATGTCAGCAATCACAACCACGACACGGGCTCTTCGTCTGACGCCATTTGGGATTATCCGGCGGCCTTCCAGTTAGAGCGCGCCATTGGCTACACCTCACCCAAGATGGCCGGTGTGACCTTCGAAGCACAATATGGTCTGAAAAATGGCAATGCTTCTGGCGATACCAGCAGCACCAACGTCAGCCCGGTCTCCCTGGCTGCCAACTATGCCATCGGTGCGCTGCAACTGGGTTTGGGCCATGAGCGTGGCAGCAACGGCTTTACTGCTTCCAATACCGACACGATGGATGCCACCACCTTGCGTGCTTACTACACCATGGGCCCATTGGGATTCGGTGGCTATGCGCAAAAGACTAGCGGCACCAATGCCGACCGAACCGCCATTCGCCTGTCCGCTATGTACACCGTTGGTCAAAACGAGTACCACGTTAACTTCGGTTCCGCAGGTGACCGAGCCAATGTAGCCAACACCGGTGCCAAACAGTTCACACTGGCCTACAACTACATCCTCGATAAGCAGACCAAGGTCTATCTGATGTACACCAAGATTGACCAGAGCTTGGCTACTTCCTACTACCAGGGCAACTCCTCCCGATTTATCGCCGGTTCGGCTGGCAATGGCAATACGCTCAGCTCCATCGGTGCTGGTGTCCGCTACAACTTCTGATCCGATTAATGGATTCAAGGGTCGGGTTGAAATCACCCTTGCCCCCTACAAAAAACCGCCTTCTGGCGGTTTTTTGTTGGCCTATCTTTTGTCAGATATCCAGAGTCAGGCCGGTCAAGCCTTGTCTGTTCAGGGTTGAAGGTGCCTGCCGCTATGATGGTGGGCTTTGCTTCGAATCCTCGATTGCCTCGCCCATTCCCATGTCTGCCGGACTCAACAACGCCCAACTCGAGGCTGTGAACTACGTCTCTGGCCCCTGCTTGGTGCTGGCCGGGGCTGGTTCGGGCAAGACACGGGTGATCACACACAAAATCGGCCGCCTGATCGAAGCCGGGCTGGAGCCCAAGCGCATCGCCGCCATCACCTTCACCAACAAGGCCGCCGCCGAAATGCGAGAGCGGGCCAAGCAACTGATAGGCCGTGGCGCCAAAGACGTGCTGATTTGCACCTTCCACGCCCTCGGCGTGCGCATCATGCGCGAAGACGGCGCGGTGCTGGGGCTCAAGCCGCAATTCAGCATCATGGACGCCGACGATGTGACCAGCATCTTGAAGGACTGCGGCGGCACCACCGATGCGGCCACAGCCCGCCAGTGGCAGTGGACCATCAGCCTGTGGAAAAACATGGGCCTGAACGCCGAACAGGCTGCAGCGCAAGCGCCTGACGACAACGCACGGGTGATCGCCCGCATCATGGCGCTCTACCAAGAGCGGCTGACGGCCTACCAGAGCGTGGACTTTGACGACCTGATCGGCATGCCCCTGAAGCTGCTGGCCGAGTTTCCAGAGGTGCGCGAGCGCTGGCAGGCCAAGATGGGCCATGTGCTGGTGGACGAGTACCAAGACACCAACGTCACCCAGTACGAGGTGCTGAAACACTTGGTGGGCGAACGGGCGCGGTTCACGGCAGTGGGTGACGACGACCAGTCAATCTATGGCTGGCGCGGCGCGACGCTGGACAACCTCAAGCGCCTGCCAGTGGATTTCCCAAAGCTCAAAGTCATCAAGCTGGAGCAAAACTACCGCTCCACCAGCGCCATCTTGCGCGCCGCCAACCATGTGATCGAGCCCAATCCAAAGCTCTACCCCAAAACCCTGTTTTCTGAATTGGGCGAGGGCGAGCCGGTGCGCGTGGTCGACGCCGTGAACGAAGAGCACGAGGCAGACCGGGCGATTGCTCGGATTCAGTCGATTCGCGGCGGGCATTCGCTCGAATCCAAACACCGCGAGTTCAAGGACTTTGCTGTTCTTTACCGGGCCAACCACATGGCGCGGCCATTTGAACAAGCTTTGCGCCGCGCCAACATCCCCTACAAAGTGTCCGGCGGGCAAAGCTTTTTTGACAAGGCCGAGATCAAAGACCTGTGCGCCTGGTTCCGCTTGTGGATCAACAACGATGACGACCCGGCATTTTTGCGCGCCATCACCAGCCCCAAACGCGGCATTGGCCACCAGACGCTGGGCCAACTGGGCAGCTTTGCCACGCAATACAAATTGAGGCTGTTTGAAGCCCTCTTTGCTGGCAGCTTGCCCAGCGCGGTCAATGCCCGTGCCGTGGCGGGGTTGCACGAGTTTGGCCGCTACATCAATGACCTGGAACACCGCGCCCGTCAGACCTTGGGGAAAACCGATGCGCTGGCTTTCTTGCTGGAGTGGCTGAAAGAAATCGGCTACGAGTCGCACCTGTACGACGGCGAGGACAATGAAAAAGTGGCTTCAGCCCGCTGGACCAACGTGCTGGAGTTTTGCGACTGGATGGCCGGGCGATGTGGCGGTGAGATCGAAGATGCAACCGGTGCACAAGCCACTGAGACCAAAAACCTGCTGGACGTGGCACAGACCATCTCGCTGATTTCCACGCTGAGCGAGCGCGAGAAAGACCAAAACGTGGTGACCCTGTCTACCTTGCACGCCTCCAAGGGTTTGGAGTGGCCCCATGTGATGCTGGTGGGCGTAAACGAGGGGCTGCTGCCCTTCAAGCTGGGCGACGACAATACGACCGAAGGCGCCAGCCAAGAGGGTATTTTGTTGCGGCTGCAAGAAGAGCGCCGCCTGATGTATGTGGGCATCACCCGCGCCCAGCGCAGCCTGGCCGTGAGCTGGACGAAACGCCGCAAAAAAGGCCGTGAAACAGTAGCCGCTCTGCCCAGCCGATTCATTGCCGAGATGCGGCTGGACGAAAACACCATCAAAGAAGACCCGCGCGAAAAACTCAAGGCGCTGCGGGCCGAATTTGCACAACGCGCCGCCACCGCTGCAGCTGAGGCCAAACCATGATGAAACCTTTGATGAACCCCTTTGGCCGCATACCCGCCATGCTGCTCCTGTCCCTGGCATTGCCCGGATGTAACCTGGCCCTGAGCCCGCCTGACTGTCCGCCAGGCCAACTACTGGGGGCCGACAAGCTGCTGGGCAACTGGACTGTGCAACTGGCAGGTGCAGCCCAACCCTGGGCCCTGAGCTTGTCTCCACACCCGGAGCACCAGGGCAGTCTGCGCGGCGAAATTCGACAAGGCGACCAGCGCTACTTGGTGGTGGCCGATCTGGAGGGTCGCGAGTTCACGATGGAGGAATCACACGACGGGCAACGCATTGCCGCCACATGGTTGGGCACTGCGGTGCACGGCCATTGTGGTCGTTGGGTGCAGGGTGAGCGAGTGGTCACCAACCAAGCTGCTGAAGGTTTTTCCATGAGGCGCGCCCCGTAACAAAGTCTGGGTCAGTGTCTTTGCAACCCATGGGGTCAAAGTCCGAGCTTTTCACGCAAAATACAGCCGAACACAGCCCTTGCAATCCTTCATGCAGTCCGCCTCTTTCCAACTGACCCGCCCCAAGCGCCCACTGGCGGGTTGGGCTTGGGTGCTTGGTCTGCATGCCCTGCTGTTTTGGGCTGTGCATGTGGGTTTGACGCGCGACGTGGTGC
>JBIKKE010000062.1:0-11480 GCA_044360575.1 Limnohabitans sp.
GGGGCGGCCACCTTGAGCCAACAGGTCTTGGTAAGCGGCTTCGGTGTCTTCATTGATGAAGTCGGTGATGCCATGCACCAGCGCGTAACTCAAACGCTGCGCCACGCTCACGGGGGCATCGGGCGTACCGCGCCAAGCCAGCTTGGTGCTTTCGTCTTTGGCCGCGCCTTTGGCGCTGTCGGCCACTTCGATCAAACGCTCGCCCGCATCTGGACGACGGTTCAAAACCACATCCTCGACACGCTCGCGCAACACCGGCTCAATGTCGTCATAAACACCGACCATGCCCGCGTTCACGATGCCCATGTCCATGCCCGCCTGAATCGCGTGGTAGAGGAACACGGTGTGGATGGCCTCGCGCACCGGGTCGTTGCCGCGGAACGAAAAGCTCACATTCGACACACCACCCGACACCTTGGCGCCCGGTAAGTTCTGCTTGATCCAGCGAGTGGCTTCGATGAAGTCCACGGCATAGTTGTCGTGCTCTTCAATGCCGGTGGCGATGGCAAAAATATTGGGGTCAAAAATGATGTCTTCAGGGGGAAAGCCCACTTCGTCCACCAGAACTCGGTAGGCACGCTCGCAAATCTCCACCTTGCGCTGGTAAGTGTCGGCTTGGCCTTTTTCGTCAAAGGCCATGACCACTGCCGCCGCGCCGTAGCGCTTGACCAGCTTGGCTTGGCGTTTGAACTCCTCCAGGCCTTCTTTCATGCTGATGGAATTGACGATGCCCTTGCCCTGGATGCAACGCAAACCGGCCTCGATCACCGACCACTTGGACGAGTCCACCATCACCGGCACTCGGGCGATGTCGGGCTCGCCGGCCATCAGGTTCAAGAACCGCACCATGGCCGCTTGGCTGTCGAGCATGGCTTCGTCCATGTTGACGTCGATGATTTGCGCGCCGTTCTCGACCTGCTGGCGCGCCACGGCCAAGGCCTGCTCGTACTCGCCATTCAAGATCATGCGGGCGAAGGCCTTGGAGCCAGTCACGTTGGTGCGCTCACCCACGTTGACGAAAAGCGAGGCAGTGCCGATGGAGACAGGCTCCAGGCCGGACAGCTTCATGGGGGCGACAGAGACGGTTTCAGACGCGACAACAGACACGGGCTCACCTTGGATCATCAGGTGAGCGTCGTTGTGCAAAATCATTCAGACATTGAACGGCCCCAAGCCTGACCTGCTGCACCTATAAGGCGGCGGGCTGCAACGCTCCTTGGGGAAGGCTGGATTTTACCCGTTCAGGCCTTCGCCTTGAATACAAAGCTGACTTTCAGATCGTTCAGCCAAGTCACTTCCAGCAAACCGTCATGCTGCATGCGCCCCACCACAATTCCAGGGTGAACACCGGCACATTTGGCGAACTCGATCACTGCAGCTTTGGTTTTGTGAAGTCTTGCCAGACCGAGCGCTTGCTTGGGCGCAATCAAAAAGTCTCGTGCCCAAGCATTGGCCTCCTGCTCTTCTTTGGAAGAAGACTCTGACTTAGAAGGATCATCCAGAAAAACAGCCTTCTTCTGGCGGCTATGCAACAAGATGTGCGCCGCCTCATGAAAGAAACTGAACCAAAAACGATCGTTTTGTTTGCCATAAAGCGACAGCTGAATCAAAGGGCGATGTGGGTTGATCCATCGCGCCACGCCTGAAACATGCGTTCGAGGCAATGCAGGCACCAAAACAAAGGCCACACCGGCCTCGTGCAACAGTTGCTGCATCCGAGGCTGAAACTCCGATGGCTTCAAACTGGTCAGTCCGCGAATTTCAGTCAAAGCGGCCTTGAATTTGGCTTCGTCGTAGGCTGGACAGTCCAGCTTTTCGGCCATTTTTTCACCCATGCGCAGCCACGCAGAAATGGCGGCCACGTCTGCCTGGTCCTCGCGGCTGCGGCGAAAAGACAGCTCCATACAACCGTATTGCGTTTCCCACTGGGCAGGGCTGGCCACACCATAAAAGCCCAACAACTCGCCAACCAATTGCGGTTTGGTCTTGGCATCTAATCGCTTCTTGCCCAAAACTCCCGCATCCATCATGTCCTTGATGGGAAAACGCTCCAGCCATGGCACCATGGCCACTTGGCGTTTGGCAGCATCCAGCAAAGCAACTCGCTCCCGGTATTGGGCTTCACGAGTGAGCCAAAACCCAACCGAAGCGCCCAAAACATTTTGGAGACGTATGGCCGCATCCTCTGTCAAAGGCACTTTGGCTTTGATCAATTGATTGACATGTTTGAGCGAATAGCCCAAGCGGTCGGCCAATTGCTGCTGCGTCCAATCACGCTCTTCCAAAAAATCCAGAATGGTGTCCCCAGGGGGCGACACCCAATCGGGCGAGAATGACTCGGCTGAAATTGGCTGTTGCAATTCAGTCATGGTAGTCCCCAATGAATTCAATACAAACAATGGTCACGGCGGACCAATCGACAGATGCGTCTAAACGGCGCGGCACAGGATCGTTGGCTGGCGCAAAAACCAATCGCCATCCGCCCGACAAATCCAAAGCGAATTGACCAAGACGATCCCCTTTGAGCGGATGCGGATTGCCCGCCATCAAGTCGGTCACGCGTGAAGCAGCGGCCATGTCGGCCAAACGCGTTTGCAACTTTCGTGCGCTGACATCGCCTAGCTTTTTGACTGCGACGGCTTTCTTTTCGCAAAGCTCGCGCAGCTTTTTATCCTTGAACTTGATTTCCAAGATCACCCCCCTAAGGTGAATCGATATTCTATCTTTTATTTACCCAATGGGTAAAGATATTTGAACATCGAAGTCTCTTAATTCATACAGCCTTAACCGCTCCACCCCATAAAAACCGTCTTCAACCGATCCACCGTATGCCGCCACTTAGCGGCGCGAGGTTGGCAGACGGTGTTTTGGTTTCCGAACAAGCCCACCTCGTTGAAGGCGTGGGCGGCATCTACGGCATGGAGCCATTTCGCGCGCACAAAATACTCCGCTTACTCAGGATCGTCGGCAGTGGCGCAGTAAAGCTGCCCGTGTTGAAGCACGTCGAGCGCGGGGCGGTCGCCCTCGGGGGTAGGCACCGTGAAGTCTTTGGCGTACTGCACCGATTTGGTCACCGGGCCCACGCTCACAAAACCCGTTTGCGGAATCTTGACCCACACACTGTCACCGGGCGACAAGAGCTTGAGCGTTTGGCTGTACCAAGTGCCACCACCGCCGCTTATGTAGCCATAGCACCGCCCGTCTTCCCAGCTGCGGTGCTCGTTGGAGCCGAACGACACATAGAACTCACCACTCCACGGCTCTTTGGCCTCGCCCTTGGCGGTGTTGGTGGCTGCTGCGTTGGCTTGGGTTTCGCCGGGGCCGATCATCCAGGCACGGCTGAGCAGCTGCTGGCCGCCGTGCTCAAACACCTTGAAGAACACCACGTTGGTGGCTAGCCAAAAGCCATTTTTAATCTATTTTTCAGCGTTCCAGCTTTCCAAGGGCCGATTTCACAGCGCTGAACAAGCCATTTGTGCCGACCTTGGTCCAAAGCTTGCTAGCCCCAAAAGCATGCGCACCACCCCCATTCCAGACCCCACAACTTCTGACGCCCATTGGCGCGAACAAGAACTCTTGCTCATGCGCGAGGTCATGAAATGGGTGGGTCGCAGCCTGGCCTCGGATGAGGTGTTGCGCGAGATGCTGCATTTGATGAGCGAGTTGCTGGGGCTGAACCGGGGGCGCATTGTGCTGCGCGACACCCCGGCTGCGGGCGCCGCCCAGGGCCCAGCCACCGCTTCGATCCGCCATGCCTATGGCCTGACGGGCATGGAGATGCGGCGGGGGGTGTATGCCCAGGGCGATGGCATCACCGGACGGGTGCTGGAAAGCGGTTTGCCCGCGATTGTTCAGGACATTGCCCACGAGCCCTTGTTTTTGTTCCGCTCAGTGGCCGCAGAGCAGTTTCCTGCCGAAACGGTGGCCTACCTGGCCTTGCCCATCACTCTGGGCAATAACACTGTGGGTGTCCTGGGCTGCCACCGCATTCGCAGCCGCCAGCGCCATTTGAACGACGACCTGGCCGTGCTCAAGGTGCTGGCCACCTTGGCCGGGCAAGTGCTGCACATGGAGCAACTGGTCAACGAGCAAACCCGCCACCTGCGGGCCCGCAATGCCGCCTTGTCTCAAGCACTGAGCACGCACGCCGCACGCTATGGGCTGATCGGCAGCTCACCGGCTTTGCTGCAGGCCTTGTCCGAGCTGGAACGAGTGTCGCAGTCGCAAGCCACCGTGCTCTTGCTGGGCGAATCCGGCACGGGCAAGGAATTGTTTGCCAGAGCGGTGCACCTGGCCAGCCCGCGCTCGACCCAGCCCTTCATCAAGGTGAACTGCTCGGCGATTCCGGACACGCTGTTCGAGTCGGAACTTTTTGGCCACGAACGTGGCGCTTTCACCGGAGCACACCAGGCGCGGCCCGGCTGGTTCGAGCAGGCGCATGGCGGCACCATCTTTCTGGATGAAATCGGCGAGCTGCCTTTGCCCCTGCAGTCAAAACTGCTACGCACCTTGCAAGAGGGCGCGGTGGTTCGGCTGGGCAGCCAGCGCGAGGTCAAGGTGAATGTGCGCCTGGTGGCCGCCACCAACCGCGACTTGGCCGCCCAGGTGCAGGCCGGGCTCTTTCGGCAAGACCTTTATTACCGCCTGAACGTGATCCCGATCCGGCTGCCGTCACTGGCCGAGCGCCCCGGCGACATCCGCGAACTGGCCCTGCACTTTGTCAACCGGGCCAACCAGACGCACCAGAAAAACGTGTACCTCAGCCCCGAGGCACTGGACACCCTGACGCAGCAGCCCTGGCCCGGCAACATCCGCGAACTGGGCAATTGCATCGAACGCGTGGTGTTGCTGGCCGATCAAACTTTGCTCACGCCCGGGCAATTGCAGCCCTATTTGCCGCAAGCTTCGGCCACGCCAGCCCTCACGACCGCCGTTCCAAAGTCCGCAGTTGCCATGGCAGACGTTCCAGGGCCCACCACGGGTCAGCCTCCGGCACCCGAGCGACCTGGCTCGGCGGCGCTGGGCGTACGGCCTTACGAAAGCGCGCACTCGCACACGGTGCAGGTGTTGCAGCAAGCCCTGGACCAGCATCAGGGCAACCAATCCCGAGCCGCCCAAAGCCTGGGGCTGACTTTGCGCCAGTTTGCCTACCGGCTGCGCAAAGCCGGTTTGCGCTGATCGGACATTGTGTTGACACATTGTCAACACAATGTTTAAGCCCTCGGCCCATGCCAGCCCGGTGCTGCCACCACTGCACAAGGCTGCAAGCATCTTAAAAGCCAAAATCCCTTTTATATGAAGCACTTACGTGCTTCAAGTCTGCACCAGGCCGCTGGCACACGGCCCTGGCACGGCCTTTGCGAAGTCATGTTCACAGGCATCGCTGCATGCCCTGTTTTACAACCCTCAATGTCCAAGGATTTGCCATGACCGACGCCGCCACCCTCGACAACCCCACCACCGTCAAAGCCTATTTGCGGCCCATCGACGCCCAGGGCCTGGCCACATTTGCCGCTGGCGGCAAAGCCAACCCGGCGCGGCGCGGCACCAACAAGGTCCACACCGTCATGGAAGGTCAGTACCGCTCCTTGTCTTCAGTGGGCGACAAGCACACCGTGGTGGTCGACGAGCCGCTGCACCTGTTTGGCGAAGACACCGCACCAGCACCCGGCGAGATCGTGCTGTCGGGTCTGGGCGGCTGCATCGCCGTGGGCGTGACCGCTGTGGCCACCTGGAAGCGCGTCAAGCTCAGCAAGCTCGAAGTCTTTCTGGAGGGCGACATTGGCAACCCCGCCGCTTGGGGTGCCGGCGGTGCTTTGGAGATGACGCCCCCGCAAATGGGCTTTCAGGCCATCCGCGTGAAGGTGTTGGTGGAAGGTGATGCCCCGCGCGAAGTGCTGGACGAGATCGTGCAACACGCCAACCTTTACTCGCCCGTGGCCAACAGCATGCGCAACCCGATCCCCTTTGAGATCTCGATGGTCTGAGGCGTCCACAACGGCAGGTCTGGCTCTGACGCACCCGCCCATTGATCCTTGTCTTTGACCCTGCGGCCTGTGCAGCAGGGCTCACCTTCTTTCTGGAGCTTTCATGAACCCCTCCGACCTCCCCCCCGAACTGGCTGCCCGGCCCAAGCCGCTCATCGAAGCAGTGCGTGCCATTGCCCAAGGCCCATTGGCACAGCAGGCACACGCCATAGATCGCGGTGCTTACCCAGCAGATGTCATGAAACAGTTGGCGGCAGCGGGCGCGATGGGTGCGCATTTGCCCCAAGCCGACGGCACACCCGGCGACTTTGGTCTGGCCATTGCGGCCATGGCCGAAGCGTCCAGAGTGTGCGGGGCCACCGGCTTCATGATGTGGTGCCAATCCGTGGCCGGGCTGTATATGCAGGCTTCAGGCAATCCGGCACTGGCAGGCGAACGGCTGGCGCGCCATTTGCGCGGCGAGTCGCTGGGCGGCACTGGCCTGTCCAACCCGATGAAAAGCTTCGCGAAAATCGAAGCCTTGCTGCTCAAGGCCACGCCGGTAGAGGGCGGTTACCGCATCAACGGTACTTTGCCCTGGGTCAGCAACCTGGCGGCAGACCACTACTTTGGTGCGATTGCCGCGGTCAGCACGGCAGACGAAAGCGCCAGCCGCGAGATCATGTTCATGCTGCGCTGCGATGCGCCAGGCGTGACGCTCAAAGCCTGCCCGGAATTTTCAGGGATGGAAGGCACTGGCACCTTCAGTGTGCATTGCAAAGACCTATTTGTCGGCATAGACGATCTGGTTGCCGACCCGGCCAAGCCCTTCATCGCGCGCATTCGCGGTGGCTTTGTGCTGCTGCAGTGCGGCATGGCGGCCGGCATCATCCAGGGTGCCATCTCCAGCATGTGGGCCGTGGAAGGTCAGCTCGGCCATGTCAACCAGTACCTCGAAGACCGGCCTGCCGATCTGCAAGCCGAATTCGACGCGCTGCTGGCCCGCATCATGAGGCTGGCCGAAACCCCATTTGACACCTCGACCGACTACTTCATCAACGTGCTGGACACCCGCAGTCACTGTGCCGAGCTGTCCCTGCGCGCCGCCAACTCGGCCTTGCTGCACCAAGGCGCACGCGGCTACTTGATGCAGTCGGACGTGCAGCGCCGCGTGCGCGAAGCGCAGTTTATGGCGATCGTCACGCCCGCCATCAAGCACCTGCGCAAGGAAATGGCCCGCCTGAGTGCCCAGGAGATGCCCGCATGAGTGTCACCACCCCAAGCGTCAGCCTCGCGCCAGCCGATGGCGCCTGGCAGCTCTACATTTGCCACGCCTGCGGCTACATCTACAACGAACAAGATGGCGACCCCGACAGCGGCCTGTTGGCGGGTACGCGCTTTGCCGACATCCCCGAAGACTGGGCATGCCCCTTGTGCGGCGTGACCAAGTCGGACTTCGAGCTGTATGTTGCGCCAAACCTGAGCGCCCTTCAAAACAGTTCGGCCAGCATGACGGGCATGCACTTGGCTACCCCACGCTCGGCGCCCGGCATCGTGGTGGTGGGGGCGGGCAAGGCGGGCTGGCAACTGGTGCAAAACCTGCGCAGCCAATTGCCCGACACACCGATCACACTGGTCACTGCTTGCGCTGGCGATGTGTACGACAAACCCCTCTTGTCAGTCGCCATGGCCCGCCAGATACAACCCCAGGCATTGGTCAAAGAAACCGGCAGCGAAGCCGCAGCACGCTGGCAAGTGCGCCTGTTAGCGCACACCCAAGCGCTGCACATCTGCTCCGAAAGCCGCACACTGCGCACCACCCAAGGGCCCCTGCGCTACGCCCATCTGGTGCTGGCCCACGGCGCCGAAGCCGCTTTGCCTGCGCCCTTGCGCGCCGACCTGTGCTGGCGCATCAACCACCTGCAGGCCTACCAGCGCTTTCAGGCTGCGCTGGGCACCACGCCCCGGCATGTGGCCATCGTGGGGGCCGGATTGATTGGCAGCGAACTGGCCAACGACCTGGCCCTGGGCGGACACCGGGTGACGCTCATCGACACCCAGGCGCGGCCTCTGGCGCGCTGGCCAGCCGACCAGGCGGGAGAACCCTTGCTGGCCGCATGGTCTGGTTTGCCCATCTACTTCATGGGCGCGGTGCAACTGCAAGAACTGCAGCGGCAGGGCGACCAATACCGGCTGACCACCAGCGATGGGCAAACCGTGATGGCCGATCAGGTGGTCGCCGCCACCGGCTTGGTCACGCCGACTCGCCTGGCGCGCAGCGCGGGCTTGGTTTGGCAAAACGGCATTGCCGTGGATGCACAAACCCTGCAAACCAGCGTGCCGCAGATTTACGCCCTGGGTGACTGCATCAGTGTGAATGGCCAGTCCAGCCGTTTCATTGAACCCATCTTGCGCCAGGCCCAGACGCTGACCGCAGCCCTGGTTTGCGCTGCTCAGTGCCAGGCGGACATGCGCGACAGCACCGTGCAGCCCTGCGCCCAGCCTTACGCTGTGCGTGATGCGGTGGTTCGGGTCAAGACCACTTCGTTGCCTTTGTCATTGCACTGATCGGCCCACAACAAAAAGCCGTGGTGACAGTGTTCACCACGGCTTTGGAATGCCCCGCAGGGCACAGCAGCTCAGTACTGTTTGTATGGCAGGAACTTGCCCGACAACACCACATTCACCCGGTCACCCTTGGGGTCGGGTTGGCGCACGATGTCCATGCTGAAGTCGATGGCACTCATGATGCCGTCGCCAAATTCTTCGTGGATCAGCTCCTTGATGGTGGTGCCGTACACGCTCACGATTTCGTACCAGCGGTAGATCAGCGGGTCGGTGGGCACCTGGCTGGGCAAGGAGCCTTTGTAGGGCACGACCTGCAGCCATTTGATCTCGTCGGCCGTCAGGCCAAAGATCTTGCCGATGATTTTGGCTTGCTTGGCGTCAAACGTCATTTGGCCCAGGCAACCTGCCGTGACCCATTCCTTGGACAAGCCGACTTTCTCGGCGACATCGCTCCACTTGATGCCTTTGGCGACTTTGGTGGTGATGATTTTTTCGGTGACTTCTAAACGGTTCATGAAAGACCTCTTGAGGGGTTGGTAAAAAAACAGAAATGGGATCAATGGGCTTTGGCGCGGGACACCAAAAAGTCGACGATGTGGTTGCGCATGTCGTAATAGCCAGGCAAGTGGTGCAACTGGGCACGGGTGCGTTCGCGCGGCAGCGGGTTGACCACCACTTCGGCGAGACCGCCGGGCACATAGCCGCCGACTGAGTCGTTGCCGTTGCTCATAAGCAAAATGCGGTCCGACAGCAAGATGGCCTCATCCACATCGTGCGTGATCATGAATACGGTTTGCTGCGTCTGGCGAACGATGGTCATCAACTCGTCCTGGATGGTGCCGCGCGTGAGCGCATCCAATGCGCCAAAAGGCTCGTCGAGCAGCAGCATCTTGGGCTGAATGGCAAACGCACGGGCAATACCCACGCGCTGCTTCATGCCGCCCGACAACTGGCTAGGTTTTTTGTCGATGGCGTGCAGCAGGCCGACCATGCCGACGTGCTTTTCCACATGCAGATTGACCTGTGGCGTTTTCCATTCGGGCCACTTGGACTTGACGGCAAACGCGATGTTTTGCCGCACCGTGAGCCAGGGCATGAGCGCATGGCTTTGGAACACCACACCGCGCTCGAGGCTCGGACCTGCGATCTCGCGACCATCCATGAAGGCATGGCCTGCAGACGCAGTGTCCAAGCCCGCCAGCACGTTAAGGATGGTGGTCTTACCGCAGCCCGAATGGCCGATGATGCAAACAAACTCGCCCTTGACGATGGTGAAGGACACGTCCGAAAACACCGGCTTGTCGCTTTGGTAGGCCTTGCCCAGTTTTTCGATTTGCAGGAAAGCATTCATGGCTTTGGCCTTGGTTGGGGATGCGGTCAAGTGGGTCGGCAAAAGTGCCTTCAGCGATCGTTCTGAGGTGTCACTCCACATAGGTCACCGCCTTTTGCAATTGCGCAAACGCCAGGTCCAGCAGCATGCCCACCAGACCGATCACCAACACTGCAAAGATCACGTTCACCAGCGAGAGGTTGTTCCACTCGTTCCACACGAAATAACCTACACCTGTGCCACCCACCAGCATCTCGGCGGCCACAATCACCAGCCAGGCAATGCCCATGCTGATGCGCATGCCGGTGACGATGGTGGGCGCCGCGGCAGGCAAGATGACCTGAAAGGCTTTGCGCAAAGGTGTGACTTCCAGAGTACTGGCAACGTTGAGCCATTCACGCTTGACAGAGGCCACGCCAAAAGCGGTGTTGATCAACATGGGCCAGACCGAGCAGATGAAGATAACGAAGATGCCGCTCACATCCGAGTCTTTCAGCGTGTACAGCGCAAGTGGCATCCAGGCCAGCGGGCTGATGGGCTTGAGCACCTGAACAAAAGGATCAAACGCCTTGCGCATGAGGGGCGACATGCCGATCATGAAACCCACGGGCAGCGCCACCAGCACGGCCAGGAAAAAGCCCAGCGCCACGCGGCCCAGCGAGTGCGCCAGTTGTATGCCAATGCCCTTGTCGTTGGGGCCGTTGTCATAAAACGGATCTGCCAGGTGCCCCACGATGGCTTTGCCAACCTCCAGGGGTGGCGGAAAGCCGGTGCTTTTGACGGCACCCGGGTCTTTGCCCATCATCTTCTGGTACTCGATTTCTTCGGCCGACATGCCTGCCTTGGCGGCACCAGCCACCGTGGGTGCGGTGGCCGACAGCTGCCACGCCCCCAGAAACACCAGGAACATGAGCAGCGAGACCATGGCGGCCCGCAAATTGAGGTGCGTGGTTTTCATGGTGCTTCAACCCATCTTGTGAATAGCAAAGGTCTTGAGGTATTCCTCGGGTTTGGCCGAGTCAAACTCTTTGCCCATGATCTTGTGCTTGGGGTAGGGCGTGGTCGCAGCAAAACTCTGACCCAGCTCTTTCATGTGCTTGCGTGCATCGGTAATCAGGAACACCTTTTCGGCGATCTGCTTATAGTCCACTTGGCCCTTGATGTAGCCCCAACGCTTCATCTGCGTGAGCATCCACACGGCCATGCTTTGCCAGGGCATAGGGTCAAAGTCGGCGCGGTCGGGCACGTTCACGACCTTGCCCAGGCCGTCGGCAAATTTGCCGGTCAGCACTTGGCTGAGTACGGCTTCGGGCTGGTTCAGATACTGCGCAGGCGAGATGACTTTGGCGATCAGCTCTCGGTTGCCCGGTTGACGCGCCATGGCCGCAGCAGTGAGCACGGCGCGGTAGAGCGCGGCAAAGGTGTTGGGGTTCTTCTGGATGAACTCGGTGCTGGTGCCAAAAGCGCAGCAAGGGTGACCGTTCCACAAGTCCTTGGTCAGAACATGGATGAAGCCGACTTCGTCAAACACAGCACGCTGGTTGAACGGATCGGGGCCGAGGAAACCGTCGATATTTCCGGCACGCAAATTGGCCACCATCTCGGCGGGCGGGATC